>JAEDNQ010000142.1 GCA_016302435.1 Bacteroidaceae bacterium | reverse complement strand
GGCTATGCCAGTCTTGAGGAGGGCTCCGAGTGTGCCTCCGGCTATGATGGTTGTGGCGTTGATGATGGATCCGAGCATGTGGCTTGGTGATGGGGAGAATAACAGAATGTGTTGATTTCTTCTTTGGGAGAATGGGGAGAGGGATGCTCCCGCCTTACCTGCAGGTGAGGTGGAAGCATCCTTGCTTTCGTTCGTACTTGACGTAGCAGAGTCCTTGGTTTCTGAGGTCGAAGAGGACTTCGGAGAGTATGCGCTTCATGGGTTCGTCCCAGCGGAGCAGTGGTACACGGGGTGTGTAGCCTCCTGCCACGGGGAGGAAGCGGTTGTAGGCTATGTCGACGGTCGTTCCGTAGCAGTGGCAGGAGTTGGTCGTGGCGTTTTGGTTGCCACGTTGCAGTTTTGCCACGTCGTCGGCTGTTCGAAGGACGGAGGTGACCATGAGCAGGTGGACGGGCACTCCCTTAGCCATGCAGGAGTCGATGAAGTTGATGCCTATGGTGTTGAGCATGTGGTGTGCTTTGGGCACGAGATAGGGCATGGAGTGGGTGAGGTCGTCGACAACGTAGTAGGGTGAGTGGGTGATGTTGACGAGGGTGTGTTGCTTGACGTGAGTTTCTGCTTCTTGCCGGCTGCGGACAGGTGTGATGCCGTTTTTCTCTGCGGCTATTATCTGTGTGTCCTGAAGGTCGGGGAAGCACTTGTCGTAGCTCCATACGCCCTTGATGCGGTTGTGGCGACGTCGGAGGGGCTTGTGGCTGTCTGCGCCAGGCTTGTCTCCTGCCTCGTTGGTCATATCACCATCTGCCTCGTTGACTTTGTCAATGTCTTCGTTGGCGTTGTCATCGTCTTCATTGGAGTTGTCGTTATCAGCTTCGTCTGCCATGTCGTTATCAGCTTCGTCTGCCATGTCGCTATCAGCTTCGTCTGTCATGTCGCCTGCAATTTCGTTGTCTTCCAATTCCTCTATGAGGGTGGTGTCGACGTAGACAGGTCGGTGGTCGTGGGGCAGGGAGGCGAGTTGTTCTGTCTCTATGTGGCGAAATTCTCTCATGGGTATGTCGATGGAGAAGAGGTGGCGCACGGCTGCAGCAAGGGCTACGAAGATGCAGAAGGTGAGCAGAAACTTTGGGCGGCTGTAATTGTTTCTCATTGGTTGCTGCTTGTGTCTATGCTCTGCCTGAGTTTTCTATCATGGCCTTTATCTTGGCGTTGAGCTTGGTGGCTGACATGAGTTGTTCTAAGCTGAGGTGCATGCGGTAGCGCCAGTAGTGGCGTGGGTTGGCTGGTATGTTGATGCGCTCGGCATTGGCGTCGGGCAGGCGAAGGTCTTCGTCGATGGAGAGCCAGTCCTGGAAGGAGAGGAGCGTGAGGGCTGAGGGGCAGAAGAGGTGGGCTGAGACTATCTCCTCGCAGAGCCATCCTGGAGCAGGGTGGGGGGCTGTGCCGTCTTTGTAGAGGGCGAGGTTGTAGTAGCGTTGAGCTCTTGCTGCATCTTCGTCCCACCACATGCGAAGGGTGGACATGTCGTGTGTGGATATGGTCGCCACGGAGCGGTAGGGGTTCTGCCACAGCTGTCCGAAGGCGAGGCCTTGCTGCTTTGGCATGGACTGGATTTCGAGAGAGAGTATCTTGAGGTTGTTCATGACCCATGCCACACAGTCGGGCACCATGCCGAGGTCTTCGGCACATACGAGCATGCGTGTGCTCTGTGTGAGGACGGGGAGTTTCTTCATGGCCTCGTCGTACCAAAACTGGTTGTGGCGACGGTAGAAGTAGTCGTTGTAGAGGCGGTTGAAGGCTTCGCGCTCGTGGTGTGGGAGGGCTTGGTAGACGAAGTCGTTCTGGGCTGATATGCGTGGATGGAAGACGTCGAGGGAGTTGCGGTCGGGCACGAAGAGCACGCATGAGGCGAGGGCATAGAGTCCTTCGCGCAGGTTGATGCTGTCCTCGTCGGTCTTGCCGGCGAAGGCTGCCTCTATCTTTCGCTGGCTGGCATATTCGGCTTTGAGGTCGTAGCGTCCGTCGGTGCGTGGGTCGAGATAGAGTGTCTTGACGAGGTCGGCCTTGTAGCCGAAGATGTGCTCCAGGGTGTGGTCGGTGATGTAGGGGCGTGTCATGAACTCGGCATTGAAGCGTATGCCGTAGCTTTCTATCTCATTGACGCTCATAGGTATGGCAGGGGAGAACTGTCCGAGCAGCCCGTGGACTGAGTGAAGTGGTATCTCCCATATGCGGAAGAAGCCGAGGACGTGGTCGATGCGGTAGGCGTCGAAGTATTCTGCCATCTTCTGGAAGCGTCTGACCCACCACTGGTAGCCGTCTTGGGCCATGGCGTCCCAGTTGTAGGTGGGGAAGCCCCAGTTTTGTCCGTTGACGGAGAAGTCGTCTGGTGGAGCTCCTGCCTGTCCGTTCATGTTGAAGAGTTGTGGTTGTGACCATGCCTCTACGCTTGTGCGTGAGATGCCGATGGGTATGTCGCCCTTGATGATGACTCCGTTGGCTCTGGCTGTCTGGCGGACGTCGACGAGCTGAAGGTGGAGCTTGTACTGTATGTAGAAGTAGAGTGCTATCTTGTCGTGGTCGGGCGATGAGGGTGAGGTGAGCTTGGCTATTTGCTTCTTGTCGTAGGTGGCGTATTGTGGCCATGTGTTGAAGTCGGGTGTGCCGTAGGTGTCGCGCAGGTGGGAGAAGGCGGCATAGGGCACGAGCCAGTCTTTGTTGTCTTCCATGAAGGCGAGGAAGTCGGGGTCGGCGAGGACTGTTTTTCCTTCTTGCTGGTAGGCGAGGCGGAGGTAGTCCATCTTGAGCTTTATGACGGCTTCGTAGTCTATCTGGGAGAGTCGGTTGAGCTCTTGCTGCTTCATCATGAACTTCTCCATGGCGAGGCGGTCATTGAGGCGCGGGAGGGCGTTGATGTCGCAGTAGAGGGGATGGAAGGCGAAGATGGAGATGGAGTTGTAGGGGTAGGAGTCTTTCCAGTCTCCGTTCATCATGGTGTCGTTGATGGGCAGTATCTGGATGGCGTGCATGCCTGTCTTGACGGCCCACTGTATCATGGTCTTGAGGTCGCCGAAGTCGCCCACTCCGTAGCTCTTGGCGGAGCGGAGGGAGAAGACGGGGATGACAATTCCTGCTGCCTTCCAGCTGTCGCGGCTGAAGGCTGGTCGGGAGTCGGTCTTGACCCACATCTGGCATGGCTGTAGGCGTGGGCTCCTGAGCCGCCTGTTGTTTTTCTCTTCCCATCGGAGTATGTTGCCTTCGTGGTCGACGATGACGTATTTGTATTCGGCCTCGTCGTAGAGGAGTTCGGAGTCGATGTTGATGGCCCACTCCTGGAGGTTGATGAGCGTCATGCGCTTGGGGCGCTTCCACTCGCCGAGCTGGGGCGTGCTGCCGCAGATGGCGAGGTATTCGCCATTGCGAAGGCGTGGCTCTACGACGCGAAGCTGAAGGGTGGAGGAGAAGAGGGTGTCGAGTCCGTCATATCCGTCGTTCTTGACTCCTACGCACTCGGTATAGGCAGAGGAGAAGAGTGGCAGGTCGTCGGGGATGGGACGCCACTGGTCGGAGACGATGTAGCACGTGGTGACGCCATCGAGTTTGAGGCGGTGGGGAGCCACGTCCCATTCTGTCCAGACGAGCTGGCCGTTGCGGTACATGGCGTACTTGTATTCGATGGATGATGTGTTGGTGGCCTGGAAAGTTGCTTCGCCTTCCCATGTCTTGCCGTCGTAGGTGTCGAGAAGGCACTCCTTGGTGTCTTTCTTGTTGCCGTTGCGGTCTATCTTTGTGAGAAGGACTCTTATGTCTTCACCCCATTGGGTGTGGTATTCGATGTTGAATCTCAGTTTCATGGTTGTTCCTTTTTATATACGCGTGGTTTAGTTGGTTTGACGGAATGTGTATTTCTGTTGCAAATATAATGATTTTTCTGTTTATGACTGTCTGTTCCTGTAGAAAAAGTGCTCTGTGAGTGTGGTATTTGGCTTTTTGGAGACTATATAAAGGGTGTTTTGTTGCATTTTGCCCAAATTATTCGTGCCATTTGACTGAAAATCGCTTCTAATAGGTGTGTTGGGCATTGCTGGTAAAAATATTTTTTGTAACTTTGCATCGTTTTTTTGTTATGTACGCGATGTGCGCTCATGTGCAGGCGCATGTGTTCGCGTGCTGGCAATACTTTCTTCAGCATAGAATTTCATTTAACTCATCACAATATGAATATATCGTACAAATGGCTCAAGGAGTATGTCGACTTTGACTTGTCGGCAGAGGAGGTGGGCAAGGCGCTCACCAGCATAGGCCTTGAGGTTGAAGCAGTAGAAGAGGTGCAGTCTATCAAGGGCGGCCTCAAGGGTCTTGTAGTAGGTCAGGTGCTTACATGCGAGCCTCATCCTAATAGTGACCACATGCACGTGACGACGGTCGACGAGGGCAATGGCCTGGTAGAGCAGATTGTCTGTGGCGCGCCCAATGTGGCTGCTGGACAGAAGGTCATCGTGGCACAGCTCGGTTGTGTGCTCTACGATGGCGACAAGGAGTTTACAATAAAGAAGAGCAAGTTGCGCGGCATCGAGTCTAACGGCATGATATGTGCCGAGGACGAGATAGGTGTAGGCACAAGCCATGACGGCATCATTGTGCTGCCTGAGGATGCTGTCGTGGGCACGCCTGCGGCTGAGTACTACGGACTGGAGAGTGACTTCGTCATAGAGGTGGACATCACGCCCAACCACTCTGACGCTTGTTCGCACTGGGGAGTGGCGCGCGACCTGTATGCTTATCTGAAGCAAAACGGATATGAGACGGCTCTCCACCGTCCGTCGACCGACGCTTTTGAGGTCAAGAGTGAAGACCTGAAGTTTGACGTGGAGGTGGTGGCTAAGGAGGCTTGTCCTCGCTACTGTGCCGTGTCGGTGAAGGGATGTGAGGTCAAGGAGAGTCCTAAGTGGCTCAAGGACCGACTCACCACTATAGGACTGCGCCCTATCAACAATATCGTGGACATCACCAACTATGTGATGATGGCTTACGGACAGCCGCTCCACTGCTTCGATGCTGACATGGTCAAGGGAGGCAAGGTAGTGGTGAAGACTATGGCTGAGGGCACTCCTTTTGTCACTCTCGACGGGGAGGAGCACAAGCTGAGCGACCGCGACCTGGCTATCTGCAACGTTGAGGACGCCATGTGTATAGCTGGTGTCTTTGGAGGCAAGGGTAGCGGCACTTATGAGACTACGAAGAATGTGCTCTTCGAAAGTGCTTATTTCAACCCAACATGGATTCGCAAGAGTGCTCGTCGCCATGGCTTGCAGACTGACGCGAGCTTCCGCTTTGAGCGCGGCATCGACCCAGACGGACAGATATATGCCATAAAGCAGGCTGCCATCCTCGCTCAGCAGTTGGCTGGTGGAGAGGTGAGCATGCAGATTGTGGACGTGAAGAATGACTGTCTGCCTCAGGATGCTGTCATCGACGTGGACTATGAGTATGTCAACGACCTCATCGGCAAGGTCATCCCTACTGAGACGGTCCACAGCATACTGGTGAGCCTCGGCTTTGAGATACTATCCGCCGACGAGAAGCAGATGAAGGTGAAGGCTCCTGCCTTCAGGGTGGACGTGAAGAAGCCTTGCGATGTCGTAGAGGAGGTGCTCCGCATATATGGATATAATAATGTGGAGATTCCATCTCAGGTGCGTTCGTCGCTCACTACTAAGGGTGACCTCGACAAGAGCAACAAAC
>JAEDNQ010000141.1 GCA_016302435.1 Bacteroidaceae bacterium | reverse complement strand
AATTTCCATAAATTATCCGTAAATTAAAGAAAATTAATTCACCCCAATTCGCGGTCAATTCATGGCAATTCACGTTCACCAACACAGTCCGCCCAGCGGACACCAATGATTTTTGTTTTAAACAGCAATTACAAGCAATTAGACAGCAATTTGTTAGAT
Organism: Bacteroidaceae bacterium; assembly: GCA_016302435.1. Taxonomy (GTDB): domain Bacteria; phylum Bacteroidota; class Bacteroidia; order Bacteroidales; family Bacteroidaceae; genus Minthosoma. The sequence continues at coordinate 5,681 of JAEDNQ010000141.1, read as the reverse complement.
ATTATTTTTGATAATTGCTGTTACATTGCAGGCAATTGCTGTTGACCACCATCAAGTCAGCTTGCGGACAGGCGAAAAAAGTCTGTGGAAAACATACCCACATTCAATGTTTTCCACTGTATTTATCGGTGGTTAATCACGTTATTTTCACCTTGTGCATCCTTGTGCATCCTTGTGCACGGTTGGTCCTTTCGCAATGTCGTATATTTGCATCGTCAACGATAAGCAAGATGGGTGCGCAGCAGATGGAGGTGATGAGAGGATACTGAGTGAACCTCCCGTGGGCAAGCGCAAGCAGTATGACGCTAAAGGGGATGAGATGAAATACGGACGGATGGAGCAGAACATGTGGCGCATGTCTTCTGCTGTGTGCGATTGCAGCTGTCAAGGTGGGTATTCAAAAAGAGAGTTGATGTTATACCGACCTTAATATATGGTCTCTCTGAGCGCTTTGATGTCATCGCTGTGCACATAGTCGTCATACTGCATGAGCTTGTCGATATGTCCCTTTGGACCAAGCTCGATGATGCGGTTTGCCACTGTCTGGATGAACTCGTGGTCGTGGGACGCGAAGAGCACATTGCCCTTGAAGAGTTTCAGGTTGTTGTTGAAGGCCTGGATGGATTCGAGGTCGAGATGGTTGGTGGGGGTGTCGAGAATGAGGCAGTTGGCATTGCGCAGCTGCATGCGAGCTATCATGCATCGCATCTTCTCGCCTCCTGAGAGCACGTTGACCTTCTTGAGCACTTCTTCACCGCTGAAGAGCATGCGTCCGAGGTAGCCCTTGAAGAAGACATCGTTGCCTTCGCCATACTGGCTAAGCCACTCGATGAGGTTCTTGTCGCTCTGGAAGAATGCTGTATTGTCGACGGGGAGGTAGGCTGTGGTGATGGTCACACCCCACTTGTAGGTGCCTGCCTGTGGCTGGCGGTTTCCGTTGATGATCTCGAAGAGGGCGGTCATGGCGCGTGGGTTGTGGGAAAGGAAGACTACCTTCTCACCCTTCTCGACGGTGAAGGAGAGATCCTTGAAGAGCACTGTGCCGTCGTCCTCGATGGCTGTGAGTCCTTCGACCTCGAGTATCTGGTTGCCTGCCTCACGTTCCATCTGGAAGATGATGCCTGGGTACTTGCGTGTAGAAGGCAGAATCTCGTCGACATTGAGCTTTTCGAGCATCTTCTTGCGAGAGGTGGTCTGCTTGCTCTTGGCGGCGTTGGCAGAGAATCGGCGTATGAACTCTTCGAGTTCCTTGCGCTTCTCATCGGCCTTGGCCTTCTGGTTTTGTGCCTGCTTGAGGGCGAGCTGTGAGGATTCGTACCAGAAGGAGTAGTTGCCGGCGAAGAGGTTGACCTTATTGTAGTCGATGTCGACGGTGTGTGTGCTGACGGCGTCGAGGAAGTGGCGGTCGTGGCTGACGACGAGCACTGTGTGTTCGAAATTGGCGAGGAAGTCTTCGAGCCACTCTACGGTGTCGAGGTCGAGGTCGTTGGTGGGCTCGTCGAGGAGGAGGTTGTCTGGGTTGCCGTAGAGAGCCTGTGCGAGCATGACCCTGACTTTCTCCTTACCTGTGAGCTCTGACATCATCTTGTAGTGGAGGTCTTCCTTGATGCCGAGGCCAGAGAGGAGCTGGGCGGCGTCGCTCTCGGCGTTCCATCCGTCGAGTTCGGCAAATTTCTCTTCAAGTTCGGCAGCGCGTATGCCGTCTTCGTCGGAGAAGTCGGACTTGGCGTAGAGGGCATCCTTTTCCTGCATGATGTCCCACAGCACGGTGTGTCCCATGAGGACGGTGTTGAGCACAGTGCAGTTGTCGAACTTGTAGTGGTCCTGTGAGAGGACGGAGAGTCTTTCGCCTGGTCCGAGTGTTATGGTTCCCTTGGTGGGTTCGAGTTCTCCGCTGATGGCCTTGAGCAGGGTGGATTTTCCTGCTCCGTTGGCACCGATGACTCCATAGATGTTGCCATTGGTGAACTTCATGTTAACGTCCTTGTAGAGGACTCGCTTGCCAAACTGTACGGCAAGATCTGAAACTGTAATCATGTCTTATGTTGATAGAAAAAAATATTATTTCTTATAGCTGTCTGATGTGTCTACGGCGGGGACAGCAGTCAGCAAAAATCGGATGCAAAGTTACGAAAAAAAAGGCACTCTCAAAAGAGAATGCCTTGAAAGTTATGAGAAGGACGGTGTAATGACGCTTTATGGTGTCATTCTGTGTCCTAAACAGTGCTAATGATTAGCCGTTAACCTTCTTCATGTGAGCGATGAGCTCGAGCACCTTGTTAGAGTAGCCGATCTCATTGTCATACCAGCTGACAACCTTCACGAATGTTGGAGTGAGGGCGATACCAGCCTTAGCGTCGTAGATAGAAGTGAGAGTGCAGCCGAGGAAGTCAGAAGAAACGACAGCGTCCTCGGTGTAGCCGAGTACACCCTTGAGACCGCCTTCGCAGATTGGAGTCTCTGAAGCCTTCTTCATAGCGGCGTTGATCTCATCGTAAGTAGCAGGCTTAGCGAGGTTGACAGTGAGGTCAACAACAGAAACGTCGAGAGTAGGAACGCGCATTGACATACCAGTGAGCTTTCCGTTGAGTTCTGGGATAACCTTACCTACAGCCTTAGCAGCACCTGTAGAAGATGGGATGATGTTGCCAGCGGCAGCACGACCACCACGCCAGTCCTTGAGAGATGGACCGTCGACAGTCTTCTGAGTAGCTGTTGTAGAGTGAACAGTTGTCATGAGACCTTCAGTGATGCCGAAGTTGTCGTTGAGGACCTTAGCGATAGGAGCGAGACAGTTAGTTGTGCAAGATGCGTTAGAAACGAACTGTGTGCCCTTCTCGTACTTGTCGAAGTTAACACCGCAAACGAACATAGGAGTAGCGTCCTTAGAAGGAGCAGACATAACTACGTACTTTGCACCAGCCTGGATGTGAGCCTGAGCCTTCTCCTGAGTGAGGAAGAGACCTGTTGACTCAACAACGTACTCAGCCTCGATCTCGTTCCACTTGAGGTCAGCTGGGTTGCGCTCAGCTGTCACGCGGATCTGCTTGCCGTTAACGATGAGGAGTGACTTCTCAACGTCAGCTTCGATAGTGCCCTCGAACTGGCCGTGCATAGTGTCATACTTGAGCATGTATGCGAGGTAGTCTACTGGACAGAGGTCATTGATACCTACAATCTCGATGTCATCGCGAGTCTGAGCTGCGCGGAAAACGAAACGGCCGATACGACCGAAACCGTTAATACCAACTTTTGTTGCCATTCTTTTTTACTTTACAAAAATTAGAGGTTAAAAAATATGTTTGTCTAAACTCTTTTATCTTTTCATTGGGTTTTTCGCATTCTCCTGAGGTCGCTACCCGAAGAGGGGGCAGAGGCATGGGCTTGTGTCCTGGCTTCTGTTCTTACACTCTTGCGCATGATCTCTTCTTGCGCACCGTGGTATAGCTTTTCACACATATATTTATATAAGCACGTAGTTGCACACACATATAAGGGCATGATGTCTTGCAGCTATAAAAGCAAAAGGGGAAAGAAGGCTGAACGCGCCCGTTATCCACAATTGCATCGTTCGGCTGTTGAACATGCAAGGGTCAAGAAGACCGTTGCTGTCATCATTATGAGTGTTATTATGCGGTATTTCATGCTTTTTTTGTTTTTCAAGTACAAAGTTACGAATAATATTTATAACTTTGCATCGTTTTATCAAGAAAAAATTATTTTCACCCTAAAAAAACAAACAACAACAACAAAACTATGGCAAAATTAATTGAAGAATTCAAAGCGTTCGCTCTCAAGGGCAATGTAGTGGACATGGCTGTCGGTGTTATCATCGGTGGAGCTTTCGGCAAAATCGTATCATCTGTGGTGGGCGACCTCATAATGCCTCTCATTGCTGCCATCGGCGGTGTGAACACGACTGACCTCAAACTGGTGCTGAAGCCTGCTCAGGAGGCTGTCCTCGCCGAGGACGGAAGTATTGTAAAAGAAGCAGTTGACGCAGTAACATGGAACTACGGTGCCTTCATCCAGAACGTGGCTGATTTCTTTATCATAGCTGTCTGCCTCTTCTTCATCGTTAAGACAATAACTCAGCTGAGCAATCTCCGCAAGAAGAAGGAGGAGGAAGAGAAGGCTGCTGCTCCTGCGCCTGCTCCATCTAAGGAGGAGGTTCTTCTCACTGAGATACGCGACCTTCTGAAGGCTAAGAAGTAATATTCGGAGCCCGTTTCCGTGCGCTAAAAGTTTTTTGTGCGGCAACGGAACAAATAAGCGAAATGCCAACTCTACATTGCAGTCGAGTTGGCATTTTGTGTTCAGGCAGGATATGCAGGTGTGAATAATCATGATGGAGGGGTCAGCTGTTCTTCTGGCGCAAGCAGCGGCTGAACTGGAGGTAGTAGCAGACGGCGGCTGTGGAGAGTCCGAAGGGGAATGACCACCAGATGCCCACTGCGCCCATGTCGAGGACAAAGGCAAAGATATAGGCGCACGGGATGCTGATTAGCATGTAGGCAATGAAGGCATATAGCATCATTGCCTTCACACGTTCGATGGCTCGGAGCGCGTTGGCATATATCGTTTGTGCACAGTCGCCCAACTGGTAGCAGAGGAAGCACGGGAGCAGGGAGATGAAGAGGGCGGACACCTCAGGGCTGGTGGTGAAGATAGACACGACTGAATGGCGGAACAGGAAGACGGCAAGGACAATGAGCATGCCTGGGATGAACGCCATGAGGAAGGCTGCACTTGCTGTCTTTCGTATCTCTGCCAGGTCGCCCAAACCCCTGTAGTGCGCTATGCGTATGGCAGCTGCTGCTCCTATGCCGTAGTAGAGCATGAAGGCTACGGTGGCTACGGTGCACATGACCTGATGGGCAGCAAGTGCTGTGGCTCCAAGCCAGCCCATGAAGATGGCACATATATTGAACGAGCCTGCTTCGAGGCATAGCTGGATGGAGATGGGGAAGCCGAGGCGAAGGAGAAGAAGGGTGCCTTTGTATGTGGGACGTGCTGGAGAAGGGGCTGATAGGAGCTGGTGCTTGCGCATGGTGCGCCGTGCTGCCGCAAACATGGCGAAGGGCATGAAGAAGCGTGCCACGAGAGTAGCCAAGCCTGCTCCGGTCAATCCGAAGTCGAGCAGGAAGATGAAGACATAGTTGAGGACGATATTGATGACATTGCTGCCTATCATGACCCACATGGCAGACTTGGTGTCGCCAAGGGCATCGGTAAACTGCTTCATGGAGTTGAAGAGGGCGAGGAAGGGCAGAGAGATGAGCAATGTGAGCAGATAGGGGCGCATGAGCGGCAGGAGTTCTACGGGCTGTTCGAACCACTCTATGCGGAAGTAGACCAGCAGGAGGAGGAGGGATGCGAGCATGCCGAAGATGAGATTGAGCACATTGCTGTCATAGAATGCTGCCAGCACCTTGGCTTTCTGTCCCTGGCTGTGGTAGCGTGCCACTACGGGCGAGGTGGCATAGGATATGCCGAGAAGGAAGAACAGGATGAAGTTGAACACGTTGTTGACAAAACCAGAGGCGGACAGTTCGGGGGTGCCGTACTGTCCTACCATGATTGTGTCTGCAAAACCTTGCATGATGCTGCCTATCTGTGCGATGACTATGGGATAGGCGAGATGGAATATTGAGCTTACGCGTTTTAACACGGGAAAGTGG
>JAEDNQ010000006.1 GCA_016302435.1 Bacteroidaceae bacterium | reverse complement strand
ATTTATAGAACCTACCTATACAGTGACGATTCATGTCACTGCCTACTGCAACGGAATCCTAATGACTCTACGGCTTGGCATACATCTTCGTCAGCCGCATTACCTGTGACTGTAGCTGTCTTGCTGCTGAGGTCCACGCTGGCTTGAATGATACCTGGTACAGAGAGTATTGCTTTCTCTGCTGACAAACGGCAGTGGTTGCAGTTCATGCCTTCAATGGTGAATGTGCGACTTGAGGATGCTACGTCTGTTTTGTCTTCATGAGCAAGGCAATGGTCAGCATTTTCTTCGTGGCAATGGCAGTGGTCTACATTGTCCGCTTTGTCTTCGTGGCAATGGCAGTGGTCTACATTGTCCGCTTTGCCTTCGTGGCAATGGCAGTGACCTTCATTTTCGTCATTCCCATGAGCATAGTGTTTCTTCCCTTTTAGCCTTGGAATGACGAGAGCGTTGATGAGCAGGAGGACGAGGATAATGGTGCATGAAGTGGCGAACCAACTGTCGTGATCTGAGCAGCATGTGTCAGGGGCTATGAGATCAGTGATGAACCATGGCCGTGGCAGCAAGTGGTCGATAGCTAATCCGAAACTTACGGCTCCAGCTATGATGGATGACAGGTAGATGATGAGGGTGCGGCGCCCCATTACCTTGTTGATGACAAGTATGCTTGCCATGTTGCATGCAGGACCCGCCATGAGCATGACAAGAGCCGCTCCGGGGGTTAGTCCCTTCATCATGAGTGCTACCGCAATGGGTATGCTGCCTGTCGCACAGAGGTACATCGGTATGGATAATGACAGAACCAACAGCATGGATGTGAGACTGTTGTCTTTGAATACCTCAAAGTAACTCTCGGGCACAAACTGGGTGATGAGGCCTGCAATGACGAGACCGGTAATCAGCCATTTGCCTATGTCTTGCATCATGTCGATATAGGCATATCGCAGAGCCTCAATGATGGAACGGCTGAAACTGTGGTGAGTTTCATGGTCGTGGTCGGAGCATGAACAATCACAATCGCAGTGTGCTGTAACCTCACCGTTGCCGCAGGGAGTTCCTGCTCCACCTTTACCCTCTATCATGTTGACCATCTCACCACCAAAGAGTGCGGTCGCAAGGGCTGCTATGGGACGGATGATGGCAAACGGTAGCCCCATAAGGGAGAAAGTGGCAATGATAGAGTCAATGCCTGTCTGGGGGGTGGCTATGAGGAAGGAGGTGGTGGCTCCTTTGCTTGCTCCTTGTCTACGCAATGACATAGCGGTGGGTATCACACCACATGAGCATAGGGGAAGGGGGATGCCGAAGAGGGCCGCGAGCAGAACGCTGGCGAAGTTTGGCTTGGAGAGATACCTGCTGTAGATGGTACCGGGTATGAAAGAGTGCATCAGGCCTGCCAACAGGAAACCGAGAAGCAGGTAGGGTGACATCTCATTGACCATGTGAATGAACTGTTGCATGTGAGCGTATGTTTGTGTATAAGTGTTTGTTGCTTTTTGTTGTTATTTTCTTTTTCTGTTGTTTCTATCCTCTTTTCCCCTCTTCTTCGATTTCGTTTCCTTCTTCATCCCCGTTTTCGTCCCCGTTCCACTGTTGATGAGCTTCTTGATGTCTATTGTGCGCGGAACAGTGACGGTTGGAGGATCTTGTTGAATTGGCTGGCTTTCATTGCCCATGCGGTCGATGGCTGTGACGGCATAGTAGCGCAGTCGTATAGCCCGAAAGTCGAGGGTGGAAAATGTAGAGCGGAGGTTTGTCATGAGGAGATTCTCGGGGCGTGTCACGTCGACAGGGTAGTTGTTGGAACCATACACATTATATAATATATAGTCATCGGGGTGAGTGCCCGAAGGATTGCTGGTGTATGGTCTGTATGACTCTCCCCAAGAGAGTGTACCATCCTTGTAGTCTATGAAAGAAGGAGGATTGGGGGCAATAGTGTCGCCCATCCATGTCATGCGAGCTGTCAGCGCGGGGTAGGGGAAGAACTCTTCGCATACGGCATCATATAGTCCCTTCACATTGCGCGTGAGGAATTCTCCGCGGTAGAATGCCATGCCACCGATGTTGCTGTTGCGTGCGGTGTGCATCTCTGCTCTGACATCATTCAGTGCCCAGCGTCCTTCGCGAGGGTCGAGGAAGTATATGCCGAGTCCGGGTATTACGGGGTGCGGTGCGCATGTCTCCTGCCAGTCGTAGAGGAATGGGTAGAAGTTGTCGCCTGTGAAATACATCATGGGGAAGAGCATGTCCTGGTAGTTCTGGTTGAGCCAGAGCTTAGGGTCTTGCCAGACGGCATGGTAGCAGTTCCATCCGCCCGCGCTGTATCTGCCCGTATCGCTATATTTGCCTATGGGCGAACTGCTCAGTTTGACCCATGGCTTGATAGGTTTGACGACATCGTGCACTCGGCGTACTATGCGAGTGATGTTGTCGCGTCGCCAGTCTGCGAGTGACATGCCGCAGGAGCGGTTATAAAGGTTTGTGTCAGAGAAGTTGTATACAGACTCAGGGTAGCGAATATAGTCGAGTGATATGCCGTCGATGTCGTAGCGCTCGGTTATCTCGCGGCAGATGGAGGCTATATAATCAGCTGTCTCGGGACGGCCTGGTATCATGAACATCTCCCCTCCCTTGGCTGTCTTGACGAGCTGGCTGTGGCGCTTGATTATGGACGATGCTCCGTAACCCTTTTGTCTCTGCTGCGTGCCGATGGGTATGCAGACAATCCATGCGTGGAGTTCCATGCTTCGCTTATGGCATTCTTCTATGCAGAAGGCAAGGGGATCGTAGCCAGGGTCGCGTCCAGGTGTGCCTGTGAGACTGAGTTCCCATGGCTCTATGGCAGAAGGGTAGACAAGGGCTGCTCTTACTCTGGTCTGGAAGATGACTGTGTTTATGTTCGCTCGCTTGTAGCTGTCGAGGATGGCTATGAGCTCGCGTTTCTGTGCCTCTCGGCTGCTGGCATCTGTGGCTTTGATGCGTGGCCAGTCGAGCCCTCCGATGGTGGTGAGCCAAACGGCTCGTGTCTCTCTGAGGGGGGCGTTGCACGACCAGAGGGAAGGTTGGTCGTCTGTGTGGGCGAAAGTGTGAATCAGTGATGCTATAAATGCCAAAACTGATGTTAAAGTCCTTATGATATGTCTTTTATTCATTATTATCGTGTATTTTTTTGCAAAGGTAAAGAAAAATCCCTACTTTTGTGGAATATTTTCAGTTTAAAATCAAAAAATGATTACATTTATTAGTTTTCTGATGCTCCTGGTGCTCGGTTATGTGCTCTATGGAGCCTTTGTGGAGACTGTCTTCGGTGCTGAGCCTGAGCGCAGGACTCCATGCTACACGATGAAGGACGGAGTGGATTATCTTGAGATGCCCACATGGAAGGTGTTCTTGATTCAGTTCCTCAATATAGCCGGCACGGGACCAATCTTCGGTGCCATCCAGGGAATACTCTTCGGTCCTTCAGCATATCTGTGGATAGTACTCGGATGTATCTTTGGTGGTGCTGTTCACGACTACATGTCTGGCATGATAAGCATAAGGATGAACGGAGCCAGTCTGCCCGAGATTGTCGGTGAACAGTTGGGCACCGGATGCCGCTTAGCGCTGCGTGTGGCATCTGTGGTGCTGATGGTGCTCGTCGGTGCTGTTTTTGCCACTACTCCTGCAGACATACTTGACGGCATGATACCTGACAGCGGATTCCTGTGGTCGAAGTATTTCTGGGTCATCATCATCTTTGCTTATTACATTCTTGCCACTCTCCTGCCTATTGACAAGCTAATAGGCAAGATTTATCCTGTCTTTGGCCTTGCCTTGCTGATAATGGCAGGTGGTCTGCTCTATGGCATCTTTGCTTATGATGGTGCTCTTCCTGAAATCACGGATGCTTTTGCCAACCATCATCCAACTAGCCCCATGCCAATATTCCCTGGCCTCTGCATCACCATTGCTTGTGGAGCTGTCAGTGGATTCCATGCCACACAGAGCCCGATGATGGCGCGCTGCATGAAGAATGAGAAGTTTGGCCGTCCTGTCTTCTATGGAGCAATGATTACAGAGGGTATGGTTGCTCTTATATGGGCTGCAGCAGCTATAAAGTTTGCAGACAGTCTCAATGTGGCTGGTGACACGCCGTACGAGAAACTTATCTCAGCCATGACCAATCCAGAAACTGGCAAACCTTCTCCAGCCATCCTTGTTAATGAGATAAGCAAGAGTTGGTTGGGTAGTGTTGGTGCTGTGCTTGCCATTCTCGGTGTGGTGGCTGCCCCCATCACGAGTGGTGACACTGCTTTCCGTTCGGCTCGTCTGATAGCCGCCGACTTCATGCACTACAAGCAAAACCGCCTCTATAAGCGAGTGTTGCTATCTTTGCCAATCTTTGTCATAGCAGGTGTGCTTATGTTCGTCAACTTTGACATCTTGTGGAGATACTTCGCTTGGTTCAATCAGACGCTGTCCGTCTTTACCCTTTGGGCTATCACCGTTTGGCTGGCTCGTAGGAGCGTGAGGGAGGGAGCGGACAAATACGCCTTCCTTGTTGGCCTGGTACCAGCGCTGTGGATGACTTTGGTTTGCACCACGTATATTTTTATAGCTCCCGAAGGCTTCCAGTTCACCCATACACTCTCTTATCTTTTGGGTGGAAGCATTACTGTAGTTTTGCTGGCATATTTCGTTTGGTGGTTTGGAAAGATTCAGAAGGGAATACGATAACGAAAACGTGAAACGATAACGAAAACTTACGTATACAAATATGAAACGATACATCATACAGCCCATTGCCTTTTTCCTTGCAGGACTGGGCTTTTACATATACAACGGTGTGACTTGGAACACATGGATGGACTATTTGCCACATATCATTGGATATGCCGCCATATGCGGTTTGCTCTCATGGTCGCTGTATAAGAAGGCTGAATATAAGAAGAAAAGACAATCATAGACCTCTTCGTTGATATTTTTGATGAAGTGGTTCAAGAATAAATCGTGATTAATAGCCCCATCATAATTTAGCCTTCCTTAATAGCCCCACAAAAAGTAAATATCATAAACATCGAAAAATAATACGCTTATGAAGAAAACCATCTTGTCGTTAATAATGGCGTTTGCAGGTGTGGTCAGCGCATCAGCACAGTTTGAACAAGGCAAGTACTACCTTGCTGCAACAACAAATTCGGCAGGCCTCTCCTATAGCAAGGAGAGCAAGTTTAACCTCAACCTCGGTCTTAATGCAGGATATATGTTTGAAGATGGTTGGATGGCTATCGCCGAGTTTGGCATGGACTATCGCAACTCTGACATGCAGCAAATCTTTGCTGGAGCTAAGTGCCGCTATCTCATTGAGCAGAACGGCCTCTTCCTCCAACTCGGCGCAAAGTATGTCCATGGTGCACCGTCTTTTAATGATGTTCAGATAACTCCAGAGGTAGGCTATTGCTATTTCCTCAATGGACATCTCACGCTCGAACCATCCATCTACTATGACCTCTCACTCTCCGACTTTTCGGACAAGAGCAAGTTTGGACTGAAGGTTGGCTTAGCATGGTATTTCTAATAGCCACTATAGCTTCTATAGCTTCTATGGTCTCTATCTAATAAAAAATCAAAAACTCAGATAATATGCTTACAGTAGACGAATTAAACGACAGACTTATTGATCTCGCCTTTGCAGAAGACATCGGCGATGGCGACCACACCACTCTCTGTTGCATCCCAGCCGACGCATACGGAGAGAGCAAGCTTCTAATAAAGGAGGAGGGCATCTTTGCCGGAGTGGAAATTGCAAAGGAAGTTTTCAGACGCTTTGACCCAACGATGGAGGTCGAGGTGTATATTGAGGACGGTACTCATGTCAAACCAGGAGACATCGTCATGTCCGTCAAAGGCAAAGAGCAGAGCCTTTTGCAGACAGAACGTCTGATGCTCAATATTCTGCAGCGCATGAGCGGCATAGCCACAATGACACACAAGTATCAGCAGGCTCTTATCGATGCTGGCACCAAGACACGAGTACTCGATACTCGCAAGACAACTCCAGGCATGCGCATGCTCGAGAAGGAGGCTGTTAAGATTGGCGGTGGCATGAACCACCGTATCGGCCTTTTTGACATGATACTTCTCAAGGACAATCATATTGACTTCTGCGGTGGTGTACACAATGCCATCAGCCGCGCCAAGCAGTATTGCAAGGATCATGGCAAGGATCTGAAGATAGAGTGTGAGGTCCGCAACTGGAAGGAGTTGGAAGAGGCTTTGGCCGAAGGATGCGACCGCATCATGTTTGACAACTTCACACCCGAAGATACTGAAAAAGCCGTCAAGCTCGTTGCAGGACGCGCTGAGACAGAATCATCTGGCGGCATCACTTACGACACCATGATACCTTATGCAAAGGCTGGAGTGGACTTCATATCGTTTGGAGCTCTCACTCACTCTGTGAAAGGACTCGACATGTCGTTTAAAGCTGCAGGCTCAGATAAGCTTGTGATCAAGTAAGAACAGTAATTAATAGAACCTGCCGTAATACAATGACAAGTATTCTATCATGAAGAAATTCATTATGTCAATAATGGCACTCATTTCGGTGAGTGCCTTTGCTTGTTCCAACATCATCGTTGGCAAGAAAGCTTCGGCTGACGGCTCTGTATTCGTCAGCTACAGTGCCGACTCTTATGGCATGTATGGCAATATATACAGCCATAGAGGCGGAGTGCACCCTCAAGGAGAGATGCGTAAAGTTTATGACTGGGATACCAATAAGTACCACGGAGAGATTGCGCAAGCTCAGAGAACGTACAATGTGGTGGGGCAGATGAATGAACATCAGGTGTCTATCACTGAGACTACCTTTGGAGGCCGTGAGGAACTCTGGGAGACAGAGGGCATCATCGACTATGGTTCGCTTATCTACATTGCTTTGGAGCGCGCCACATCAGCACGTGAGGCAATCACCATTATGACTGCCCTCGTCGACGAGTATGGTTACTGCTCAGAGGGTGAGTCCTTTTCCATCTGCGATAAGAACGAGGCGTGGATTATGGAAATGATAGGCAAGGGCAAAGGACAAAAGGGTGCTGTATGGGCAGCTGTGCGCATACCCGATGATTGTGTTGCTGCTCATGCTAACCAGAGCCGCATCACACGCCTGAGCCAGTATGACAAGAAGAGTGTCCTTTGTTCTAAGGATGTCATCAAGTTTGCTCGCGAAAAGGGCTATTTCACAGGCAAGGACTCTGAGTTCTCATTCCGCGATGCCTATGCTCCCAATGATTTCAGTGCTGTGCGCTACTGCGATGCTCGTGTCTGGAGTATCTTCAATCGCCTCTGCGATGGCATGGACAAATACGTTGACTATGCTGCAGGCAAGGACTTGAAAGGAGAAATGCCTCTCTATATGAAGCCGAAGAAACCTGTCACACTGCAAGATGTGATGAACGGCATGCGCGACCACTACGAGAACACTCCATTTGACATAAGGGATGAGGTGGGAGCAGGACCTTACAACATGCCCTACCGCCCTACGCCCCTCTCTTGGGAGGTCGACGGCAAGAAATATTTCAATGAGCGTCCCGTCTGCACTCAGCAGACCGCTTTTTGTTTTGTAGGTCAAATGCGCAGCTGGATGCCAGATGCTCTTGGAGGCATAGCTTGGGTGACCAACGATGACCCAAACATGGCTCCTTTCGTTCCTCTTTACTGTTCTATCGATCAGGTGCCACGTTGCTTCTGCCGTATAGAAGGTGAGCAGGACGACGTTACTTTCTCGTGGAAGTCTGCCTTTTGGTTGCAGAACACGGTGAGCAATATGGTTTATCCATACTATGAGAAGATGTTTCCCGACCTGCTCAGCTACCGCGAGTCGCTTGACAGATCCTTCGGCGCACGTGTGCCTGTATGGGAGAAGACCGTTATGGGTGGTGACTCCATCTATAATGTCTACACCACCAACTTCACCAACGAATGCGCAGAACAGATGATGCAGCAGTGGACAGAACTTTTCCAGTATCTCGTTGTGCGTCATAATGACATGGCACTGAAGAAAGTGGCTGACGGAGGTGTCAATGTCCCAATAGGCAAGAGATTTAAAAAGACAGAGCATGGGCTTGCCGAAGCACCAGACCGCCCAGGCTACCCCGAAGCCTACCGTAAGGCTATCGTGGAGAAAGAAGGTGAGAAGTATCTCATGAAGTAAAGCTCCAGACTTTTCCGGGCTTTTCCGGTTTTCAAGACATTCCGGGTTGTTCGGACTTTCCATGTTGTTCGGACATTCCGGGTTTTCCTGACATTCCGGGTTTTCCGTCAAGCAGGTGCACGCCTAAGTTATAACTTCTACTTTTTATTAACCAATAGACATGAAAGACTTATTACGACCAATCATTGCAATGGCACTGTCGCTGGCTCTCCCTGCCGTCTCAGTGCATGCTCAGTACATTGAAAAACAGGAGGGGTCTGTCAAGGTCAATGCCCCAGCAGCCGACTTTTCAGCCTTCCGTCATCAGTTGTTCAACTTTGGCTGGCGTTTCAGCCTTGGTAACCCCGAAGGTGCGGAGCGCACAGACTATGACGACTCCGATTGGCGCACCCTCGACCTGCCCCACGACTACCAGTTCGAGCAGCCTTGGGCAGAGAACGAAAACAAGGGACGCGGCTTCAAGCGCATGTGTGAAGGCTGGTACCGCAAGACCTTCAATGTGCCCGAATCGCTGAAAGGCAGGAGAGTGCTTCTCGACTTCGAAGGCGTCATGTACGTATCCGACGTATATGTCAACGGCAAGAAAGTGGCGAGCAACGAATACGGATACACAGGCTTCGAAGCCGACATCACCAAGGCCGTCCACTATGGCGGTAACAACGTGGTTGCGGTATACTCCAATACAGGGGCTGTCAATGCCAGCCGCTGGTATACAGGCGGTGGCATTTATCGCAACGTCTGGCTGGATGCCACCAACGACACACGCATAGCTCGCCATGGCCTCTATGTCACCACCGAGGGCGAGAAAGTCAAGGTGCAGGTGCAGGTTGTGGGATGGCAGAGACACGACATCAAGGTGGTGACTCGCGTCAAGGACTCCCAAGGACAGGTCGTTGCCGAAGCAGAGCGCACCATGCCCGACCATACCATACAGAACAACACGGAGGTGCAGATGCCCGACATGGCCGTCAGTGCTCCTAAGCTGTGGGACATTGACTCGCCCGAACTCTACAGCGTGGAAGCCACACTGGTCGAGAACGGTGTGACCATAGACTCTGTAGCTGACCGTTTCGGTTTCCGCACCATAGAGTACGGGCCAGACTTTGGCTTCAAGCTCAACGGTCGCAAGGTATTCCTTGCAGGCATAGCCAATCACCACGATATGGGTGCTGTCGGAGTGGCAGCCTACCGCTCTGCAGTGGAGAGGCAGCTGCGCACATTGAAGTCCTTCGGCTACAATGCCATCAGATGTTCCCACAATCCCTACTCCGATGACTTCTACCGCATAGCCGACGAGGTGGGACTTCTCGTCGTAGACGAACTGATAGACAAGTGGTCAGACAAGGACTACTGGGGAGGTCGTAAGCCCTTCATGTCTATCTGGCCCGAACTCATCAAAGAGTGGGTGAAGAGAGGACGCAACCACCCTTCAGTTGTGCTGTGGAGCTTAGGCAACGAACTTCAGACACGTTCTGACTGGAGCGGTTACCAGACCGACGACTGGGGCATAACGACCTATCGCATCTTCGACCAGATGGTGAAGCGCTATGACCGCACGCGACCTACTACTGTGGCCATGTTCCCAGCTCGAGCAGGCGCACAGCGCAATACCCCCGACTTCAAGACCTATCTTGTGCCACCCGAACTGGCATGCGCCACGGAGGTAGCATCCTTCAACTACCAGTGGGACGCTTACCATGGCTACTATGACCATAAGCCCGACCTTATACTCTTCCAGAGCGAGGCAGTGACAAACCAGCAGCAGCAGCCCTTCTACGGTATGGATCAGAAGAGGGGAGTAGGACTGTGCTGGTGGGGAGCCATCGAATATTGGGGCGAGTCCAACGGATGGCCCAAGAAGGGATGGAACTACTCCTTCTTCAGCCACACTCTGCAACCCTTTCCCCAAGCTTATCTCATCAAAGCCTGCGTCCAGCCCGAAGAGAAACTCGTCCACATAGGAGTCGTAGACGGCAAGGGGGAGAGCCTCGAATGGAATGACATCAAAGTGGGACAGCAGAAGATCTCGCGCAACTGGAATCAGAAAGCTGGTTCGCATCCCAATGTCTTCACCTACACCAATGCAGATGAGGTCGAACTTTTCTATAACGGCAAGTCGCTCGGTGTTCAGAAGAACGACACAACAGTCATCGCCAAGCGCAATGTCATCCTATGGTCGGGCATAGACTACGGACAGGGGGGCAAACTCATCGCTGTTGCTCGCACGGCTGGCAAGGAGGTTGCTCGCGATGTGCTGGAGACAACAGGCAAGGCCGTTACTCTCAAAGTTGTGGAAGAAGAAAAAGGGTGGACGGCAGACGGCATGCAGCTCAAGTACCTCAACATCTATGCTGTGGACAGCAAGGGCAGGACAGTGCCCGATGCAGCCGACTCTGTCAGGGTCGAAGTGGCAGGCGAGGCCCAGTTTGTTGCTCTCGACAATGGTGACCACTATACCGACGAACTTTTCTTAGACGTGAAGTCAAAGAAGATGCTCTCAGGTTATGCTCAGTGCATATTGCGAAGCACCCGAAAGGGAGGCAAGGTCAAGGTAAAAGTGACATCTCCAACGTTAAAATCGGCTAATTTGACATTAGAAACAAAATAATAACAAAAAAAATCCGATGGTATGTATGTACTTTCGGATTTTTCTTTTAAATTTGCAATTGAAAAGCGTGCCGCGTCTCTTGCCATGAGCTTAGATGAGGCATAGGCAAGAAGCAGCAATATTTTTTTATCAATCATAAGAACACAAAGAACATATTAAGACTATGGATCAAGAACTAATCAAACAATGTACAGAAGAGGCACAGAAGTGGCTCTCCCCTGCCTTTGATTCAGAGACACAGGCAGAAGTAAAGGCTATGCTCGATGCTGAGGACAAGACTGCGCTCATCGACGCGTTCTACCAGAACCTCGAGTTCGGCACAGGTGGTCTCCGTGGCATCATGGGTGCAGGTACTAACAGAATGAACAAGTATATTGTGGGTATGGCCACTCAGGGATTTGCTAACTATATCAACAAGGCATTCGCAGGCAAGAAAGACATATCTGTTGTCGTAGGCCATGACTGCCGCAACAACTCCCGTCTCTTTGCAGAGACCGTTGCCGACATCTTCAGCGCAAATGGCATCAAGGCTTATCTCTTTGAGAGCCTTCGCCCAACTCCTGAGATTTCGTTCGCCATCCGTCAGCTCGGCGCACAAGCAGGTGTCAACATCACTGCCAGCCATAACCCACGCGAATATAATGGCTATAAGGCATACTGGGATGACGGCGCACAGGTGCTCGCCCCACATGACACAGGCATTATCGACGAGGTCAACAAGGTGTCTATCGATCAGGTGAAGTTTGAACCAAACAACGACCTCATCCAGATTATCGGCGGTGAGATGGACATCGACTACCTCAATGCCGTGCATGAGGCACTCGTTGACCAGGATGTCATCAACCGCCAGAAGGATCTCTGTATTGTCTACTCACCACTCCACGGCACAGGACGTGTCATCATCCCAGCAGCACTCCGCACATGGGGATTCCAGAACATCAATGTCGTGAAGGAGCAGATGGTCGTCGATGGTGACTTCCCGACAGTCGTATCGCCCAATCCAGAGAACTCAGAGGCCATGACACTTGGCATGAAGCTCGGTACACGTCTCAATGCAGACCTCGTCCTCGCTTCTGACCCAGATGCAGACCGCCTTGCCGTCGTATGCCGCGACCCACAGGGCGAATGGTGCATACTCAACGGCAACCAGACAGCACTTATGCTCTCATACTACATCATCGAGAACAAGAAGAAGCTCGGCCAGCTCAAGGGCAACGAGTTTATGGTCAAGACCATCGTGACGACAGAGACCATCGCTGAGATAGCACAGCGAAACAATGTCGAGATACGCGATGTCTACACTGGCTTCAAGTGGATAGCTCGTGAGATTAAGCTCGATGAGGGCAAGAAGAAGTATATCGGAGGTGGTGAAGAGAGTTTCGGCTACCTGCCATTTGACAAGGTTCGCGACAAGGATAGTCCAGCATCTATCTGCCTCCTCTGCGAAATAGCTGCATGGGCCAAGGACAACGGCATGACACTCTACGACCTGCTCATGAAGATATACCTCGACTACGGCTTCGCTTACCAGAATGCCATCTCGGTGACAAAGCCCGGCAAGAGCGGTGCTGACGAGATAAAGCAGATGATGGAAGACTTCCGCGCTACACCTCCAACACAGCTCGGCGGCAGTCCTGTGGTATGTGTCAAGGACTACAAGACACTCAAGCAGACAGCCAATGGCGAGGTTACAGACATCGACATGCCTACTACCAGCAACGTCCTTCAATGGTTCACAGCTGACGGCACAAAGATTTCTGTCCGTCCTTCAGGCACAGAACCAAAGATAAAATTCTATGTAGAGGTAAAGGGCGAGATGGGATGTGCCAAGTGCTATCCATCAGCTACTGCTGAGGCAAAGAAAAAGGTTGATGCCATCAAGGCAGACCTTGGTTTGTAAGAGAAGAGATAATCAGGATGATAATAAAAGGGCTCACCGGATGGTGAGCCCTTGTTTATGAGGGGGAGCGTCTGTTGACTTTGTCGTTTATGTCGTTCTTATCGTTCTTATCGTTTTTTTCGTTTCTAACGTTCTTATCGTTTCTAACGTTCTTTCCGTTTTTGTCGTTCCTGACGTTTCTATCGCCTCTATAGTTGCCAATTGGGGGCTTCTTCGAATGTCATCCA
Organism: Bacteroidaceae bacterium; assembly: GCA_016302435.1. Lineage (GTDB taxonomy): Bacteria > Bacteroidota > Bacteroidia > Bacteroidales > Bacteroidaceae > Minthosoma. Next base: position 16,538 of record JAEDNQ010000006.1, on the reverse strand, counting down.
TTGACAAGTTACTGGATGCTTCATCTCTATGCGTGTGGCGTGGAGGTAGAGTCGATCTGACGGTCGTCCATAGAGCATGTCCCCTTTGATGGGTCGTCCTAGTCCTTCAGGGTGGGCACAGTGTATACGCAGCTGGTGGGTACGGCCTGTCACAGGATAGAGTTCCACGGTGTCTTGCCCTATATATAAATAATGTGTGAGGGCTGACTTCCCATATTTGCGGTTGACCATCTGGCGTGGTGCGTCAAGGGGGTTGCGTGAGAGAGGCAAGTCAATATCTCCTTGTTGTTCATATTGTCTTCGCCCCATTGTCTCATGTTGTCTTGCCATTTCCCCCATGATGCTTTCTCTCTCCTCTGCCTTGTCCAGCACAGCGATATATTTCTTCTTTATCTCCTTTCTGTAAAACATGGCCTGGAGCTGTTTGGCTATGTCTTTGCCTTTTGCCACGAGCATGAGGCCCGAGGTGTCCATGTCGAGGCGGTGGGCCAGGATATAGTCAGCATTTATACCAGCCAGATATGACTGGAGAGAAGGTTCCTGGGGGTCTTTGCTCGGTACGGAGAGCAAACCAGAAGGCTTGCTTATCACCAAGATACTCTCATCTTCGTAGATGGTGCGCACCTGTGCCAAGAGAGCTTTGCCTCGTACTATGTTGGGATTCTCCTCCACGTTGAGTCCTTGCAGCATGAAGGTGAGGATGGGCACACACTTGTGTTGGCAGGCGGGATAATGCCGACCCTCTATGCGCATGTCATCTGGACGTGACGGACCAATCCAGAACTCCTCCATGCAGAGAGGTTTGAGGTGGTGCTCATAGGCGTATTGCAAGAGTTTGGGAGCGCAGCATTCGCCCGCTCCTGCAGGTGGAATGCCTATCTTGCTCTTCGGTTTACTGTCGGTCAGCCCCTCCTTATATGCCACGTATTCGTCGATGGTGCATGGCGACTTGCTCTCTCTGAATATCTCCATGAGATCCTGTGTGTCACCGAGAGCATTGTGCATGCGAAACTGTCTGAAAGTCCACATTTGCAGAGCGTTGGACTTTTCCTTGCGCAGCACCTTGAGGCCATTCTTCTCTTCTTCCGATGTTGACGTGTTGATTTGCCGTGTGATGGAGTCTATACGTGTCTCTTCTTCATGGAAAAAGCCATCAGGGTTCTGAAGGTCGTAGACGGGAGGTACGAAGCCATCGTGGTGGTAGGAACCATTGTATATTCCGGAGAAGGCAGCGAGGTAGTATCGGTGCCCATCATTTTCCACAACGAGAACACCAAACATTTTGCCCTCATGGGGCAACATGCTTGGTGTGGAGTAGCAGTGGTCGATGACTTCCTTGGCTGCTATCTCGCACAGTGTATGCGGAGTGTAGCAGAAGGGGTTCGTGAACTGCTTTGGTGAGTCGATGCCCTCAGTGGAGGAGGGCAGAGGGTGGAGTAGTGACATCCTTTGTAGTGATAGAATGATTGATCCAACCTGACTGGTGAACAGTCCTGTCGCAGTGTGCAATCCTATTTCTTTTGAATATCCACGCGTTTAGTAGCCTCGCGTTCAATGTTCCTCTTGTCCACCTGTGTCACCACCTTTGCTGCGAGTGACATGAAGGCTATGCCTTCGGGTGAATCAGGATTGAGGACAGCAGGCATGCCTTGGTCGCCAGTCTCGCATACTGACTGTACGAGAGGAATCTGTGCGAGCAGAGGAACTTGGAGCTCATCTGCCAGTTGTTTGCATCCATCCTTTCCGAAGATGTAGTAACGGTTGTTTGGCAATTCGGCAGGAGTGAACCATGCCATATTCTCCACGAGGCCGAGGATGGGCACGTTGACCTTCTCGTTCATGTACATGTTGATGCCCTTGCGCGCGTCAGCCAAAGCCACTTGCTGAGGTGTTGAGACGATGACTGCTCCTGTTATGGCGAGAGTCTGCAGAAGAGTGAGGTGTATGTCGCTGGTGCCAGGAGGAGTGTCGAGGATGAAGTAGTCGAGTTCTCCCCACTGAGCTTCGCTTATGAGTTGCTTGAGTGCGTTGCAAGCCATGCCACCGCGCCAGAGAGTCGCTTGGTCAGGGTTGACGAAGAATCCTATGGAGAGGAGTTTGACTCCATATTTCTCTATTGGCACGATGAGGTCTCTTCCGTCTACAGTCTCAGCGTAAGGGCGTTCGTTTTCGACGTCAAACATTTTTGGCATGGATGGGCCAAAGATGTCAGTGTCGAGCAGTCCCACTCTGTATCCCAGTTTGGCAAGTCCAACAGCGAGGTTAGCAGTGACAGTAGACTTGCCCACACCTCCTTTGCCTGAGCTGACAGCTATGATGTTTTTCACTCCATGCAGCAGTTTGTCAGGTTCTGGAGGCAGTGCTGTCTTGGCTACAGTGTTTATTGTGACCTCGACATCCGGGTGCACAAATGTCTTGATGGCAGCCTCAGCAGCCTTGACGACCGACTTCATGAAGGGATCGGTGGATTTTTCGAATATCAGAGAAAAAGAGACCTTCATGCCGTCAATGCGGAGGTCATCTTCGAGCATCTCGTTGTCCATCAGGCTTTTCCCGTTGCCCGGATAGCGCACAGTAGAAAGTGCGTCGTGTATGAGTTTGGGGTAAATATTCATTGTTGCGTTGATATGTTTTTTTCTATTGGTGTCCGATAAACTTGTATTGTTGTAATTAATTTGAAGATTCAGAGGTTGGAAGTAGCTATGAGTACAGTCCGCTTGGCAAGCCCTGTCAGGGCTTGCCATGCGGAGCTCTGCTCTCGCTTGCTCGAACCGTCAGGGCTTACCATCCAGTGCATTCGCAATGTTCATCTTAGGCTGAAAAGTATGTTGAACCACAATAGTGTTATTTTCCTGTTTTCCTTGTTGATACCACTTGGTGGTTGTAAGACCTGTAGCCGTCGACAGGTATCTCTATGTCAGGTTCGGCGAGGTCACCTTCATGTGGCAGGCGAAACTGGACGAACTTGATGGGAATGCCTCTTTCGAGCCACATGCCCTCATAGTATGTCTGTATGTCAGTCAGAGCGTTGGCGTTTATGAAGTCTTTCATCTTGCAGTCATCCTTCTTCTCCTCAGCGTAGAGATCCGTCAGGTAGCAGTCGAGTGGCAATTTGTTCTTCTCCACCATGTATTTGGTATATGTTGCGAGGAAGTTGGAGTCAGTCTTCACATTGATGGTGCCGTTGTCAGTTAGGAAACGGCGGTAGCGTTCCATGAAATATGTAGATGTGAGTCGTTTCGTCGCCTTTTTCATCTGGGGGTCGGAGAATGTCAGCCACAGCTCGTCAACCTCATTGACTCCGAAAAGACCGTCAATGCACTCAATGTTGGTGCGCAGAAAAGCTACATTCTTCATGCCTTCCTCCATGGCAGTCTTGGCACCGTGCCACATTCGTGCACCCTTGATGTCTATGCCGATGAAGTTTTTGTTTGGGAAGCGTCGTGCCAGTCCGATGGTATATTCGCCACGACCGCATCCAAGTTCGAGGACGATGGGGTTGTCGTTTTTGAAGAAGTTCTGGTGCCATCGTCCTTTAAGGGCAAAACCTTCCTTCTGCAATTGCCAGAAGGGACATTCCACTACGAGTGGGTTGGCTGCCATGTCGGCAAATTTCTCGAGTTTACCTTTTCCCATTTCTCTATAATATATATATGTATGGTCTAATGAATGGTGTTGGAAATAGTTTTTTTTGAAGATACCTTCGTTGGCCTGTGAAGATACCTTCGTCGGCCTGTGAAGGTGCTTTCATTTTTTATGACAGTTCGAGGTTGAAAGTCTCACGCAGTTTTCGCAGCCCTTCGCTCTCCTTTAGCATCATGTTGTAGTACTCCGTCTTAGTGTACATGCGCTTCTTGTCTGTGATCTCTCGCAGGCGAGTAGTCATGGTGAGATTGCTGTTGTGCAACTTTGAGCGCAGGTATTGTTCTATGCGTGGTTTAATCTTGTTGAGCGAGTTGAGGAACGAAGGATTGTCAGCGATGACGAGGAACGTTGTTCCGTCTTCCTGCATTGCGGGTTCGAGTATGTCCATCTGCATGGCCATGGCCGTATATTCTTTGGGCAGGCTTTGGGCAAACTCGCGCCATATGATGGTGAGGTTGACATTGTCGACGGGCTGGTTCTCCTGAATTGTTGTCGGCATTGCATAAGTTGGCTGGTCCTCTTTAACCTCTTGCTTGCTTGCGTTGTTGCCGTTGCGTATGGAGAAGCTCATCATCCGGTTGGCTATCGTGGGCTGAGGCTTGGCCTGCTGGCTTGAGGGTGGAAGATGTGATGCTGAGGACTGGAGAGGTGGTTTCATGCTTGCGTGTAGAGCCCCTTGTGCAGTTGTCCGAACAGTACCCTGTGTCGCTGTCTGAACAGTTTGTTTTGCTGTTGCTTGTGGGTTAGCCGTTGCCTGTGAGGGAGCGGTAGCGGTGCCCCTCATTTTGGCGAATATGGGTTTAAGAGTCATCGTAGGGCCATGCCCCGATGATGTTCCGTCATCGGAGGAGAGTTGTGCCATCTCGATGAGGGTAAGTTCGATGAGCAGTCTTTTGTTCTGGCTCTGCTTGTAGTTGAGGTCACACTGGTTGGACAGTTTCATGGCTTTGAAGAGAAACTGTGGCTTGCATCTCTTGGCCTGTTCCTTATAGCGGTTGCGTACCTCCTGGCTTGCTTCGATGAGGTCAGCAGTCTGTTCGTCTTGGCTGACGAGGAGGTTGCGGAAGTGGGTGGATAGACCAGTGATGAAGTATTGTCCCTCAAAGCCCTTGGTGAGAATCTCATTGAGAGTCAACATGCACTCCGTTATCTTCTGCCCTAAGAAATAGTCTGTCAGGCGGAAGTAGTAGTCGTAGTCAAGGACATTGAGGTTGTGGATGGTCTGCTGATAGGTGATGTTGCCTCCGCAGAAAGATGCCACTTGGTCGAAGATGGAGAGAGCGTCTCGCATTCCGCCGTCAGCCTTCTGTGCTATGACATTGAGGGCTGCATCCTCTACGGTTATTCCTTCTTTCTCAGCCACCCTCTTCAGGTGCGCAACGGTATTGTCCACGGTCATGCGCTTGAAGTCATATATCTGGCATCGGCTCAGGATTGTTGGCAGAATCTTGTGCTTCTCCGTTGTGGCGAGGATGAAGATGGCATGTTTGGGAGGTTCTTCGAGCGTCTTGAGGAAGGCATTAAATGCAGCAGCAGAGAGCATGTGTACCTCGTCAATGATGAAGACCTTGTATTTGCCTATCTGTGGAGGTATCATGACTTGGTCTATGAGCTGTCTTATGTCGTCCACAGAGTTGTTGGATGCCGCGTCGAGTTCGTGGATATTGAATGAACGCTGTTCGTCAAAAGCTTTGCATGACTCACACTCTCCGCATGCCTCACCGTTAGGCTGTGGTGACAGACAGTTGATAGTCTTGGCGAAGATGCGGGCGCAAGTCGTCTTGCCCACCCCTCGCGGACCACAGAAAAGGTAAGCGTGGGCGAGCCTTCCGCTCTGGATAGCATTTTTCAGCGTTGTGGTGAGAGCTTCCTGCCCCACAACAGTGTCAAACGACATCGGGCGGTATTTGCGTGCTGAAACTATATAATTATCCATGTTGTTTAGAATTCTTTTTGCAAATGTACATAAAAAAAACGAGTGAAAGGGTTGTAATGAGTTTTTTTTTAAGCAAGACACCATTTATATTGATAATTCTTTCTAAATTTGCAAAAAATACATCATAGGAGCAGTCAATGGCTTGCATTCAATGAATCTTGAGCCGTGAGCGCACTACACATCTTTATATTAATATACATATCCAAATCAACATAGCCTTAGTAGATTTCCTTCTATTACGATTCAGAACAAAACAACAGTCATGATACAAGAATACCAGATAAGAGTCCTACCTGAGCAGGCGGCAAGCGAACAAGCCATAAGGCGATACCTCATAGAAGAAAAAGGCATGGACACTTTGAACCTTACGGCCGTCAGAGTGCTCAAGCGAAGCATAGATGCCCGTCAGCGCACTATATATGTAAACCTCACCGTCAGAGCCTATGTAAATGAGCTCCCCGCCGACGATGAGTATGTCACCACCGACTACCCCAACGTTGAGGGCAAGCCGCAAGCCATCGTAGTCGGAGCTGGCCCTGGCGGACTCTTCGCCGCTCTTCGGCTTATAGAGTTGGGCATTCGTCCCGTCGTCGTTGAACGAGGAAAGAATGTGCACGACCGCCGCAAGGACATAGCCCTCATCTCGCGCGAGCAGACAGTTGACCCCGAGTCCAACTTCTCCTTTGGCGAGGGAGGTGCGGGTGCCTTCTCTGACGGCAAACTCTACACGCGCAGCAAGAAACGAGGCAGTGTGGAGAAAATACTCAATGTCTTCTGCCAGCACGGAGCCAGCACATCCATCCTTTCTGATGCTCATCCCCACCTCGGCACCGACAAGCTGCCTTCCATAATCGAGGCCATGCGCAACACTATTATCCGCTGTGGCGGCGAGGTTCATTTTGAGACACGCATGGACTCGCTCATCATCTCAGGCAACAAGGTAGAGGGCATCGTCTGCGGTGACAAGGTCTTCCACGGACCCGTGATCCTCGCCACAGGCCATAGTGCGCGCGATGTATACCGCTATCTGCATGCTTCTGGTATAGAGATAGAGGCCAAGGACATTGCTGTGGGTGTGCGCCTCGAACATCCGTCTGAACTTATTGACCAGATACAGTACCACAGACGAGAGGGTAGGGGACAGTACCTTCCTGCTGCCGAATATTCGTTTGTCACTCAGGTAGAAGGCCGAGGCGTGTACTCTTTCTGCATGTGTCCAGGAGGTACCGTAGTTCCAGCTGCCAGCGGCCTCGACCAGATAGTCGTCAACGGCATGAGCAACTCTGCTCGCAACAGCCCCTGGAGCAACTCAGGCATGGTCGTCGAGCTCCATGCCGAAGACCTTGCATCAGACCCAAGCCTCATGTCCCTTCCTCCTGCTCCGTCCAATCAGCTGTCATCTCTCGATTCCCCACTTGCCATGCTTGAGTTTCAGGAGAGGCTCGAGTATGCAGCCTTCCTGCAGGGCAATCGCCGACAGACAGCTCCTGCGCAGCGCATGGCTCATTTCGTCAACGGCAAGATGAGCTACGACATGCCACGCACATCCTACACCCCAGGAGTTATCAGCACACCCATGCACTTCTGGATGCCAGATTTCGTGTCGCAGCGTCTCCAGAAAGCCTTCAAACACTTCGGCAAGACTTGCCACGGCTTCCTGACCAACGAAGCCTTGATGATAGGAGTAGAGACACGCACTTCTTCCCCTGTGCGCATATTGCGAGACAGGGACACACTGCAGCATGTCAGACTCCAAGGCCTGTTCCCCTGCGGAGAGGGAGCGGGCTATGCTGGTGGCATAGTGAGTGCCGGTGTAGATGGAGAAAGATGTGCCGAAATGCTTGCGTCATTTGTCAATAATGCCTTTTAATAGATTCCCAAAGACCTTTTTTTACGTTATGGCTAACTATTTAAAGATTTTTTGTATTGATGAATGAAGTTTTTCCGTATCTTTGTAGCATCAACTCGACACTGACCTACAATAAAACTCATTCAACTCCTTCAGGAAAGTCTAACCCCAAAATGAAGAATCTAACCAACATATTATACCGCATTCTCCCATTGCTCTGTCTCATTTGCGCAATGGGCCTTGGCTCGTGCAGCAAAGTCGGAAACGCCAGACGAGGCGAAAAGAAGTGTGTCGTCGTCATGCATTCATGGAGCGAAGAAGGCGAAGAAGGCGACCTTTTCTCAAAGTGCATGGAAGACGAATTCCGTGACAACGACATGGACGTGGAGATACACCACATCTATGCCAATATGGTCAGACGCCCCGATCTTGTATTCACGCGATACGACTGGCCTGCCTGCTCCGACTCGCTGCGCAAGTGGCAGCCAGATGTCATACTCCTCAACGACGACCCTATTGTTGAATGGGTATTGACAAACCGTGACATAGACTCCATCTTTGTCAACACCCCCTGTGTATTTGCCGGAGTCAATACTCTGACAAAAGATTCTCTTGTCAATTTTCCGCTCATGACAGGCTATGAGGCCGTCATCGACTGGGGTCGAAACATCGATCTCATGATGCGTTATGGAGACAAGCAAGCTATCATCATAGAACTCGACTACAATCCCGTCGACATGAAGCTGCGCAGGTCACTCCATAATGCCCTTATGGACTCGATGCGCTTTGTCAACAACTCAGACTTCCACCTCAGAGAGTTCAGCCCTCAGCTGCTGAAAAACAAATATGCAGGACAGGTGATTGTCAACACAATCTCTTGTGCATCTCCCTACAACAACAAGGGAGAAGGGGAGACCGATTCCATAGCCAAGGCCCGCACTTGGAACATTGTCCAGAAAGCTGACCGTATGAACCATCTGCAGGTCAAGTACGATATATGGTCCAGCACGCTGATAAAGCGTTCCAACAAACCACAATTCACAGCCATCAGAGAGCAGTTCAACAATCCTTCCAACCCTCTGCTCCTCGGTGGGTACTTCACCAGCACAGAAATCCAGGTCAAGGACCAAGTCAACTATGCGGTCCAGATACTCAACGGCACACGCCCGCGCGAACTGCCCATTGGCATGCATGCTTGCGACTACTACATGGACTGGCATGCCATGCAGGCCATGAGACCTAAGATGTCATACGCCATGTATAGCGGTCGATTCAATATCGTCAATGCACCCGACTACCTCTCTGACCCCATCAGTTTCACCGTCTGGGCCATCATCCTCGTTGTCCTTGTCTCAGGCCTCGTCTATGGCATCGTGTACTTTATGGGCAGATGGAAGAAGAAGGGGCAGCTTAAGCTTCTCGATGAACTACAATATGAGGAGAAGATTCTTGACCTCGTCTTCTCCAACGCTAAAGACACCCTGTGGACATTTGCCGATGGTGTCTTCTCCGTCAGCGACAGATTTGCCCAGTACTTCGGTCTCCCGTCCAAACATATACCCGTCGATGACTTCGTCCAGATGGTACACGAAGACAGTCAGGCTTCCCTGCAGTTCATGCTCAAATTCCGTGAACAACGAGGACGTAAGACCATACGCCTCCACATGACCCCCGACAAGGGTAAAAACTGGTACTGGGGCAAAGTCATGTATATGGCCACTGACGACACAGCCGCTACAGGCGAACTCTATGGCATGCTGCTCAACATCGATGACAAGAAGAAAGTGGAAGACCAACTTGAACAGGCACAGATACTCGCCAGCCAGGTGGCACTCAAGGAAAACTTCCTCGCCAACATCAGCCACGACCTGCGAACACCACTCGGTGCCGTCACAGGATTCTCTACACTGCTCACCATGCCTGGCATGGTCTTCGAAGAGGGAGAACGTGAGTCGTACGGTGAGATAATCCACCAGAATACCGATATGATACTAAGCATGATAGACAGTGTGATGGAAAAAGCGCAGATAGAGACAGGCGACCTCGAGATAATACAGAAGCCCGTATCGCTCTGCAAACTCGTCAACGACTGCTACAATACCAACCGCATTATCGCACCTTCACACCTCCAGTTCGCCCTCGTCATGTCCGACCCCGATGTCATAGTCAACATCGACATGACCCGCACCAAGCAGGTCATCAACAACTTCCTCAGCAACGCCTTCAAGTTCACTACCGAAGGAAGCATCACGCTCGGATGGAGCTATGTCGATGAGGAAGCAGGAGTAATCGAGGTCTACGTTCAGGACACCGGCATTGGTGTGCCCAAAGACAAGCAAGAGAAACTCTTCGAACGCTACTCCAAGGTAAACGAGAACGACAAGGGCACAGGCCTCGGCCTCAATATCAGCAAGACCATTATCGAAAAACAGGGCGGAACCATTGGTGTCGAGAGCGAACTGGGCAAGGGAAGCAAGTTCTTCTTCCGCCTCACCCGTTTCATCCAGTGCCTCGCCATCCTTCTCACCGTGGCTCTCGGCCTCTTCATGCCTACATCGTGCAAGAAGCAAGATGTCCAGAATCTCCGCGATGCCCGAGTCCTCGTCTATCATGGATACACAGAGGACTATGTCTCCTATGTACAGTTTGACGATGCCATATTGCAGGAGTTCGTCAGAAACGATATCAATGCCGACGTGCGCAATGTCTATTTAGCAAAAGAGAATCCTAATGCCCAGACATCGGCTATACATCAGCAGATGCGCGACTCCCTTCTCGATAAGGGATGGACACCAGATGTCATCCTGATAGAAGGAGACCGCACGGCCATCGACTTCCTTGAGCATCTGAAGAGTGGCTCATTGCCAGGGTTAGAAGGTGTGCCAGTCGTCTTCGGCGGCATACACCACCCTGAGTGGGAAATGGTGCGCCAGTACAAGAACATGGTCGTCATCAATGACCCTATCGACTACTGCGCCAACATCAACCTCGCCGTTGAGATGACAGGAAAGAATGTCGTCGAGATAGAACTCGACTATTTCCACCAAGACTCCCTCGTGAGACAAGAACTGTCAGGAGCCATCAACCGTCCTCCCTTTGTCAACAACTCCGACTTCCACCTCAACACTGCCGACATCAGCCGCAACACCGACAAGTATAAAGACAGCATCGTCGTGCTTACATACTCAGTAGAGTCCCCGGAACTCAACTCTTCTTCCCCAATGACACAAGAAGAGGGCTACAAGCATCTTGAGATACTCTACACCCACTCATGGCGATACCCCACACTCGTAGTCAAGCGCGACCTCTTCGCTCCTGCCATAGCCAACAGGACAGGCCGACCACAGTTCACGGCCGTCAAAGCCGGATTTGCTGATGGCACGGGCAAGTACCTCTGCGGCTATTTCTCCAGCTACGAGACAGTTGCTACCGACATTGCCCGCGTGGGTTCACAGATTATTCATGGAGCAGACCTCGCATCCTTCGTCGGACTCAAGCATGAGAAAAACTTCTATATGGACTACATCGCCATGCAGCGACTCGGACTTCAGTACCGAGACTATTGCAATCGCTTCATCATCCTTGGAGCGCCCAAAGAAGTCACAATGCCTGTGCTCAGCTACCTCACCTGGGGACTCATCGTCTTCGTCTTCCTCGTGGCAGCATGCAGCATAGTCCTTGTCGTCCACACATGGAATGACCGCACGATGATGCACCTCATGGAGAATGTCAAACGCCGCTCAGAGATGCGCAATATGGCTCTCTACGGTTCCGACAGCTACACCGTCCGCTCCGAGCAGAGAGTCAAGGACATCATCACCAGTGTCCACCCCGACTATGCTTCTGAGGTGCCTCTCATGTTGCAGTCTGTAGACATAGAGGGCACACATAAGTACGAAATATATGCCGACGTAGATGGTGAAGGCCAGTACAGCTGGTGGCAGCTCAGGTTTGTCGTCATGTACGAAGATGGAAAGTCGAAAGAGAAAGGTAAGTCATACAAGCACGTAGATGGCATTCTCATCAATATCGACAAGACCAAAAAGTATGAAGAAGAACTCCGCTTAGCCATGAATCTCGCTGAGGAAGCCCGTCAGAAAGAAGACTTCATGACGACCATCAGCCACGAGATACGAACACCGCTCAATGCAGTTGTAGGCTTTAGCGATGTCCTTGTCAGCATGCCTCAAGATTCCTTCTCTGAAGAGGAACTGCGAGAATATGACAAGATCATCAAGACCAACAATGCCAGCTTGACTGCCATGATAGAGAACATCCTCATGTTCTCACGCATAGAGAGCGGACGCATACAATATGTCAAAGAAGAGTTCAGCGTACCAGAGCTCATACAGGAGATTGCTCAGGAATGGCGCGAAATTGTGCCCGATGGCATAGTGTTCGAGACTTTGGCCATGCGCAAAGACGTATATATATATAACGACCGCCAGCGCATAAAGTACATCCTCGGTCAGTTGCTCAGCAATGCCTTCAAGTTCACCAGCTCGGGCTCCGTGGCAGTGGGTCTCCACTACAGTCTCAACAACGATATCGCCACCATCTTCGTGACTGACAGCGGCTGCGGCCTCTCCAAGGAGAAGGTCGATATCGTCTACGACCTCTTCTGGAAAGACGATGGCTTCACCCCAGGCCTTGGCCTCGGACTCACCGTGGCTCGCAAGTTGGCAGACGGCATGGGAGTCAAGCTTCGCTTCGAGTCAAAGAAAGGCTTCGGCTCCAATGTGGCGCTCATCTCAAATGCCTGCTTAAAGAGGCCAGAAGATAATACATGATAACTTATGACAGTATTAATAACAGTATTGCTATATTTCAGCATCTTGCTCCTCCTCTCCCGCATCGTAGCCAAGAGGGGGAGCAATGATGCTTTTTTTACAGGCCACCGTCAGTCCCCCTGGTTCCTTGTCGCCGTCGGAATGGTAGGAGCCAGCATCTCAGGAGTCACATTCATCGGAGTGCCAGGCTGGGCCATGACCAGCGACATGACATACCTGCAGATGTGCCTCGGCTTCATCGTTGGCTACGCCATAATCGCCTTCGTGCTCTTGCCCCTCTACTACCGTCTCCGGGTCACTTCTATCTACATGTATCTCCATCGCCGTTTCGGCCTCACGACCTACCATACGGGAGCCTCCTTCTTCATCCTCAGCAAGCTGCTCGGAGCCGCCGCCAAGTTCTTCGTCGTCTGCCGCATACTCCAGCTCTGCCTCTCCCCTGCACTTCCGCTCCCATACCCCGTTGTCGTCATATCCACTTCCCTCATGATATGGTTCTACACACGTCGTGGCGGCATAAAGGCTCTCGTATGGACCGACTTCTTCCAGACCCTCTGCCTCCTCACAGCCCTTCTCCTCCTCCTCTTCAAGACCATCGACATGCTCGACCTCTCTTGGATCGATGCCGTCCGTCTTGTAGCAGAAGACAGCAGGTCGAGAGTCTTTGTCTTCGACGACCCCGTGTCCAAGCAGTACTTCTGGAAGCAGTTCCTTTCAGGCATCTTCGTCGTCATCGTCATGACAGGCCTCGACCAAGACATGATGCAGAAGAATCTGACCTGCAAGACCCTGCGCGATGCACAGAAAGACATGTGCTCATACGGCGTACTCTTCGTGCCCGTCAACCTCCTCTTCCTCTCCCTCGGCATTCTGCTCTCCTGCCTCTACCTCCGTCTCGGCCGCGACCTTCCAGCCTCGGGCGATGCCCTCCTCTCCACCATCGTCATTGACGGGACCATGGGCGCAGCCTGCATCATCCTCTTCACTATAGGGGTCATCGCCAGCGCCTTCTCCTCTGCCGACTCAGCCGTGACAGCCCTCACCACCAGCTTCTGTGTCGACATCCTCCACCGTGAGCACGATGAGAAGATGCGCAAGATGGTGCATCTGACCATGTTCGCCCTCTTCGTCCTTGTCACTCTCGCTTTCGATGCCATAGGGTCAGGCAGCGTCATGAACCTGATATACACCCTCGTCTCCTATACCTACGGACCTCTCCTTGGCCTCTTTGCCCTCGGCATGTTCACCCAAGTCCGTCCTCGGGAATCACTCGTTCCCTGGGTCGCCATAGCCTCTCCCGTAGTATGCTATGCAGTAGACTACATTGTGCTGCAGACTACTGGCTACAAGTTCGGATATGAGATGCTCATGTTCAATGGTCTGCTCACCTTCCTCGGACTGATGGCAGTGGCAAGGAAGAATGCAAGATAGTTTCAGGGCAAATAGAAATGTGAGCTATGAAGCCTGCAAGTTCACCTTGTGGACGAAAGTTTTCAGGACATAATCAATACATAACAACTTGACATAGAATAAACCAACGCCATATAAATGAGATTTATTGACCTCTTCGCTGGATTGGGTGGATTCCACCTCGCACTCTCACGCCTTGGCCACGAGTGTGTCTTCGCCTCAGAGATAAAGCCACGACTTCGCAAGCTATACAAGGAAAACTTCCCCGACACACGCATCGAGGGCGACATCACACTGGTAGACGTGGCTGACATACCGCCCCACGACATTCTGTGCGGCGGATTCCCCTGTCAGCCCTTCTCTTTCTCAGGCAAGAAGCAAGGCTTTGACGATGAACTTGGTCGAGGCAACCTCTTCGACGAGATATGCCGTGTCCTCGAATACCACCAGCCGAAATATATCTTCTTGGAGAATGTGTCAGCCCTGCCAGGCCACGACGGCGGACGCACATGGCGCATCATACAGGAGCGCCTCGATGCCCTTGGCTACGACTTCGAGGGTCGTGTCTTCTCGCCCCATGAGTTCGGTGTGCCACAGCATCGCCCCCGATTCTACATAGCAGGCATGCTGCGCGACGAAGACGGTTTCAGCGGATTCAAGAAGTTTCATTTCCCCCAGCCCAACGAAAAACTCGTCTGTGACGTGCGCACCATCGTCGACCCATTCGACCGCGACGGGCTCCAACCTGTGCGCCGAGCTCTCCATCCCGTCTTCGATGCTTGGCAAGAGTTTGTATACAATGTCACAGCGCGAGATGGCTACATGCCCTCCCACTGTATTTTCACCATGGAGTTCGGTGCCGACTATGAGTTCGAAGATGTGCCTCCTGCCTTCCAACCAGTCGAGCGACTTCGCGGACGCCACGGAGCATACGGCAAGGAACTGCAGGGCGACACCATAGAAGAGCTGGTGGCGGACCTCCCCTTCTACATGCAGAAGACGAAGTACGAAGACACCTTCCCAGAGTTCAAGAAAGTCCTCATACGTCAGAATCGCACCCTCTACCAGCGCCACAAGGACTGGATAGACCCCTGGATGAAGAAGCTCATGCATTTCCCCCGCACCCAGCGCATGTTCGAGTGGAGCACCAACCAAGACTGGGACCTCCGTCACCATGTCATCCAGCTGCGTCCCTCAGGCATACGCATCCGCTCCCTTAACTATATCCCCACCATCACTCTCTGCACCACCTCCACCCCCATCCTCCCGTGGGTAGCCTTTCCGCCCGGAGGAGCTGTCGACAAGAAGGGGCGCCCCTTCGTTCCCGAAGATTTCAGGTGGGGACGCTACATCTCCCACAACGAGGCAGCGCGCATACAGTCCATGCAGGAACTCAAATACACAGGTCTCTCCCGCCTGCAAAAATTCCAGGCCCTCGGCAATGCCGTCAATGTAGATGTTGTAGAGCTCATAGCGTCAAGGCTGATAAAGGAGAGGTAAAGCAGGGAAGGACCGGACTTTTCCAGTCTTTCTTTGCTTTGCCAGTTTTTCAGGTCACCATGGACTTCCCGACCTTCCAGTCTTTCCTGTTAATCAGGTTTTACTGATCACTCCAGCCTTTTCAAACCTTTCTCATATAACCTTCAGTATATCCTCGTAGTCCTGACAGATATAGTCAGCTCCTGCCCTTCTCAGCTCGTCCTCATCGCCGAAGCCCAGAAGGAGACCGAGAGAGTCAAGGCCGCAGGCCTTAGCCCCAGCTATGTCAAACTTCCTGTCGCCAATCATCAGCACCTCCTTTGCATCTGCTATGCCAAGGGTAGCGAGGCCGTAACGGATAACATCCGCCTTAGAGTGTCTCACCCCCTCGTCATCCCTCGCAAAGACATGGTCTATGAGCTGGCTGAACTCAGGGAAGAGGCGCTCCACTACGAAGTTAGCCATCTTCTCTATCTTGCTTGTGGCTATCGCCACCGTATATCCCCTCCTCTTCACCTCAGCCAGAAACTCAAATACACCAGGATAGGGAGACTGCTCATACACACCCTTACTGAAATAGCGTTGGCGGTAGACCTCCACTGCCTCGTGCGCCTGTTCAGTGCTCAGTCCGTAAAAGTCCTTGAAGGAGTCTTCTAAAGGAGGACCCACAAAGGGACGCAGTTCATTGAGGTCATCCACCTCAATGCCGAAATGTCGCAGAGCATGTTGAGCGCAGCGAGTGATGCCCTCGCCGCTGTTGACCAGTGTGCCGTCAAGGTCGAAGAATAGTGTTGAGTAATGTTTGTTCATGTGGTGTCGTTAGTGTTTCTATGTTGAAATGTATGGATCTCACCTTGTAAATACGTACTAATAGAGCTTCTATGTGGAAATGTATAGATCTCACCTTGTAATTATGTACTTATATTGTGGAATCTGATGCAAAGGTACGACCTTTTTTTGTGAATGCCAAACATAATCCACAAAAACACATGGATTGTATCTTCTGTGCCTTTCCCCCATGCGCTCCCCCTCAATCCTGTCTCTCCCGTTCATTGCCGTTCAAAAACCGTTCATTATCTGCCCTTTTTGACACCCTCTCCGTTCACTCCCGTTCACCATCGTTCAAAGGTTCTATGGACGTACGTCCAAGCAACCTATGGACGTACGTCTATACACCCTTAGGACGTACGTCCATAGAAGCTTTGAACGTACGTCCATAGAACGCTATAACGCTCGGGATGAGTTTTGCTAAGAGGAGATTGCATTTATATCCTCTTGATGTTAACTGGAGTTAAATGTCAACAGCAAATTTATACTTGTTTTTGCAAATGGGAGGGTAGTAATTTTTTATAATTTTGCCGTTGAATTGAGGAACAAATTCAAGGGACATTGGTCAACCTATTTGTGCACCAAGCTCAACGCCCCTCGT
>JAEDNQ010000140.1 GCA_016302435.1 Bacteroidaceae bacterium | reverse complement strand
TTTTTTTGCGTCGTCATGAGCGGTAGAAGAGAGTCAGATGATGTGTCGCCATGGTTTCTATAGCCTCTATGTTTGAAAGGGGTAGGTTCAGCAGTAATAGTGCTTCCACTACCTGTTTGAATATTATTTCATGAAGTGGAGAGAAGGCTTGACAGGGATGATGTTGCCCTTCTTGTCGAACGTCATCTTGTCGATGCAGACCTCTCGGTGTGTGCCAGGGACGCCGCCTCCGTACTTCTTATCCACGAAGTTCTTGTTGATGCGGTGGTAGCAGATGTACCATTCGTCCTTGCCAGGTCCCTGCACCACAGAGTTGTGTGCTGTGCCGTAGATTTTGTCCTCTGGCACCTGCTCTATGACTCTGTAGTTGTTCTCATCGATAGTGATGTCGCCTAAAGGAGACTTGCTTGTGCCGTAGCACACGTGGTAGTTTGGCGAGCCTGTGTCGTCAACCGACCACATGAAGTAGTAAGTGCCCTTGCGGTAGAAGACGTATGGAGCTTCGCGGTAGGCCCATGTTTGCAGAGTGCCACCCTTAGGAGTCATGATTTTCTCTGTCTCCTTCTTTATGCTCACCATGTCGTCGTTAAGTTCTGCGCCTGCCATGTAGCCGTTGCCCCAGTAGAGGTAGAACTTGCCGCTCTTCGGGTCTTGGAACACATCGACGTCAATCTGCTGTCCGTGTTTCTGTCCTTCAGGCAGCTGGTCCACCACAGGCTTTCCGCTGTCGACGAATGGTCCTGTAGGAGAGTCGCTTATGGCACATCCGATAGACTTGCGGTTGAACCCTGGACGTGTGTCATGGGCTGAATAGTAGAAGTAGTACTTGAAAGAGCCATCCTTCTGTTTGCGCTCGATGATGCATGGGGCCCAAGCATTGCCATTGGCCCACTTCACCTGGTCGCTCTTCACGTCGAGCATCTTGCCCTCGTCCTTCCAGTTGGTGAGGTCGTCTGAAGAGAAGACGCTGAAGTCATAGCCGCCCCATCCTGGAGTTCCGTCAGTAGTGCTGTAGATGTAGTATTTCTTTGTCTTCTGAGAGTAGAGAATCTCTGGGTCAGCATGGAATCCTGGGAGAACAGGCTGGTTGTGGTTGCCAAACTCCTTCAGGAGTCGTTCCTTCTCAGCACGTGTGATAGGGATGATAGTACCGTGGCGTGGTGTGAATTTTCCCTTAGTCTCAGTGTTCTGGACAAACTCGAAAGTCTTAAGGTCGTTGGACTTGCAGAACTGGTAGTGGCCATTGGCATAGCAGTCATACATGATGATCCATGACTTGCCGTCAAGGCTCTTGCATACGCCCACGCCTTCTACGGCCTCATTTGTCTGCTCCACGTGGCCGTCTATCTTTGTCCAGCGGTCTGTAAGGTTGGCTGCGGTAGCCTGATAGATGCCACGTCCCGACTCCTGCTTGTAGAAGAGGTGGTATAGCTTGTCCTCCTCGTTGTATACGATGTCGCCGTCGATGGTGGCATTGCCAGCGTCAAAGAGCCACTTTGGTTCACCTTCAAGGTCGGTGAAGTCCTTGTTGGCATACTGGTAGTATATCTTGTCGAAGCTGTGTGGGTCGCTTGTGCGGAGAGAGTAGAAGACCATGTATTTGCCGGCCTTGTGGTCGTATATGGTTTCGGGAGCCCACACGCGGATGACGTTCTTCCATTCCTTAGTGTATCGCGTAGGGAAGTTGATGGCGGAGTGCTGCCAATTGATGAGGTCAGTAGACTTGAGCAGCACCATGCCTCTGTTGCTTGACCATCCGAGGCTTGACTTCATGTCAGTCACGACCATGTAGAAAGTCTTTCCGTCCTCGCATCGGAGAATGTGAGGGTCGCGGACACACTGAGTGTATGCGATAGTGTCAGACGAGATGACAGGGTTGCCATGATTGAGAGGCGTGAAGTTGTAGCCGTCGTCTGATATGGCATAGCATATCTGCTCGTCTTCGGGGGCGTTGCTGTTGAAATAGGTGAAGAGATATGCCACCATCTCGTTCGGATCCTGTGGCTCAACCTGTTTCTTGTCCTTCTTCTCTGCCAACATGGGCATGGCAAAAGAAGATGTTAGCGCTAAAGCTAATAAAAACTTTTTGTTCATGAGATTAGGTTTAGGGTGTTAGTTAATGTTTATATATAATATGTGTACCTCACTTTTTGTGAAGGAAGTAATGGTTTCGACCTTGTGCGGGGTGAGTACGCCAGCTGAGGTTACTTGAAGTGCCCCCTCAGCTTGCTGTTCGTCTCGAACCCTTGTCCTTTGGGACTTCCCGCTCTAACGCAGAAACTCCTCAGCCTTCTCTATGTCCGACGCGTGGTCCACATCGAGAATCTTGCTGAAAGGGTAGGCTATGAGCCTGAGTCCCTCTGCAACAAGCTGCCTTTGGAAGTTGCGCATCCTCGACTGCCCCATGGCCATGCACTTGTCAATGACCTCAAACGACTTCTCGTCGAGTCCATATATGCCGCCCGAGATGTAAGTCTGACGCTCTGAGTCGTGAAAGCCAGTGATGCGCATCTCGCTGTCGGTAGAGATGTAGAGCGGCTTCTCGTCGTCCACATAGTCCGTGACAGCCATCATGCCGTCAGCGTCCGATTCAGCCCAGAGCCTGATGTACTCTTCAAACTCGCCTTCTCTGAAGATGGTGTCAACCGTCGTCATGCAAAATTTCTCCTTAGGCATTATCTGCCTCAGTTCGTAGAAGCTATGCATAGACGAGGGAGTGGTCTTCACGATGAGGTGTATTCTCTTGTCCTTCTCTTGGAGTTGGGCGAGGTGGTCGCGCGTGAGCTCAGTCAGGTTGTTGGTGATGATGTAGATGTTCTCTGCTCCGCATTTGTCAAAGACACGAATCAGACGGTCTATCATAGCCTCCCCGTTGACCCTTACCAGCGGTTTGGGCAGCTGCACACCTTCCTGCGCGAGCCTTGAGCCTTCTCCTGCAGCTAATATGGCAAAATTCATGTTGTTTGTAGATTATTCCTTTACGGAGTAAGTTGATGAAGGTAGGGTCTATAAAATTGCTTTGACCTCAAAGGTGATTCGTAAAAGAATTGTAATTAATAGAACCTACCGTAAAAGAATTGCATATAATAGAATCTACCTAAAAGGTAGGGGAGACATAGTTCTTGTCGTTATTCCTGGCAAATATGCTCCTCTACCTTCTATGAGACTCAGATGTTTTCTTTATAAGAGAGTTTCTTTGTTCTGATCTGAAAGAAGCGGAAGCCTTAGAAGTTGAACTCCTCGCTCACGCTCTTTTCCTCGGCCACGGCTCTGATGGCACGTGCGAACATGTCCGCTATGCAGAGCTGTGTCACCTTTGGACATTTTGTTTTGTCGTATGGTATGGAGTTGGTGAAGACTATCTCCGACAGAGCAGAGTTCTGCACTCTTTCTCCCGCAGGGTCGCTCATGACGCAGTGGCTTGCCACAGCTCTTACGCTCTTGGCTCCAGCCTTTAGCATCTCGTCAGCCGCCCTTGTTATAGTACCTGCAGTGTCCACCATGTCGTCCACGAGGACAACGTTCTTGCCCTTGACGTCACCGATGATCTGGATAGACTCCACCACATTAGCTCTTGCCCTCGTCTTGTTGCAGAGCACAAGAGGCGCATGCAGCTTTTTGGCGAAGAGACCTGCTCGCTTTGCGCCGCCCACGTCCGGAGTGGCAATGACGAGGTCTTCGAGCTGGAGAGATTCGACGTATGGCACTTCGACGAGCGAACCGTAGAGGTGGTCGACAGGGACATCGAAGAATCCCTGTATCTGGTCAGCGTGGAGGTCCATAGTGATGAGGCGGTCAATGCCTGCCACGCTGAGAATGTCTGCTATCAGTTTGGCACCGATGCTCACCCTTGGCTTGTCCTTTCTGTCCTGTCTTGCCCATCCGAAGTAGGGGATGACAGCTATGATGCTCTTAGCGCTCGCACGCTTGGCGGCATCAATCATCAGAAGGAGCTCCATGAGATTGTCGCTGTTTGGGAATGTTGACTGCACGAGGAATACATCCTTACCACGGATAGACTCTTCAAATGATACTGCAAACTCACCGTCAGCGAAATGTGTGATGATCATATTGCCGAGAGGGCAGCCTAAGCTCTCGCAGATGCGCTCAGCGAGATACCTTGTCTTTGTGCCTGAAAACACCTTGAATGTTTTAGCTTCACTCATGATTTTCTTCTTGTTTAGAAAAATGATAGGTTAATTTTGGTGCAAAGGTACGCATTTTCTTCCAAAGGACGAAGCATATACGAGAAAAATAAATGTGGAACATGCTTTGAACTGCACAATCGTAGCTAATTGACCACCTTTACTTTCATTTTTGTATATTTGCATGTGCCGCGTCATGCTGCCAAGCACCTTGCGCATCCTTCGTCCTTATCTCGCCGGGAATCATCCTTCGACCTTGTTTTCTTCAGAAGTCGCTCTGCATGTAGAACTCAAATCTATCCGCTTCGCCACAGATGTCGTCCATCTCACTTGCGAAGACGTTCAGCTCTATCCTGATAAGTTCCCTGTCTGGAAACGGAACAGCCACCACAGCCTCCGCCACCATAGCTCCGAGCCTCTTCGAACCATCTTTCATTCTCATGTCATACTTCTCCTGTGCTTTTCTGACAAAGCGGTTGAGACAGTCCTCAGCCGATAGGCTATAGTCCATCGAGCAGCCCTCGTCAGGAGCTTCATCATTTTGTTTTCTGTCCGTCACTCTCACCACCAAAGGGAAGTAACCTTTAGGGTACCATTGTTCTTCAGATGTAGTCATATTCGTGTTATTGAGTTGCAAAATAGGATTTTTCTCAAAAAAAAGGTTAAAAATACTGTTGACATTAAAGCCCATCAGATATTATACCTTAACTTTGTATCAAAAACCAATACAAAGGTATACAAAAATGTTGAAACTATTCATCTTTTGCGTGATAATAATTGGTGTGGCCATGCTATTTTTGTGTGTCCGCATCCTCTTCAAGCGAAACGGCCGATTCGTGAAGACACACGTAAGCCAGTCCAAGGCCATGAGAGAGCGCGGCATCGGCTGTGTGCAGAGCCAGGACTTTGCCATGCGCCATAAGTCGCCCTATGCTGTCAAGGAATGACCTTTCCTCCGAACACATCAGCGAATCGCTTGCAGAAACGTCAATAATAGCTTGCAGTCACGTCGACCGACGCTTGCAGAAACGTCGACCATCGCTTGCAGTCACGTCGTTCACCGCATGCAATAACAGAGAAAAATATCAAACAACACTTTTACATAATATGACAAACATCTCAAAGACCATCCTCACCGGATGCTTCGTAGCAGGCGCGCTATCCCTCCTGTCATGCTCAGGCAGTGGCGACTCAGCCGCCGAAACAACTCCTGCTGCCTCAGCAGCAAAATCAGCCAATGGCTACAAGATAGCCTTTGTGCAGATAGACACCCTCACATCCCAGTATCAGAAGTGCAAGGACCTTGAGGAAGAATTTGCCAAGAAGCGTGCCAACGCTGAGGCCACCATCACCGCCAAGGGCAAGAACTTCACCACCCAGGCTCAGGAGTTCCAGCGCAAGCTTCAGAGCAATCAGTTCACACAGCAGCAGTATGAGGCAGAGCAGGTTCGCCTGTCCAAGCTCCAGCAGGACCTCGAAGCACTTCAGGTGCGTCTGTCCAACTCTCTTCAGGAAGAATATCAGAAGGAGTTCCAAAACCTTACAGACACCATCCAGTCCTTCACCAAGTCATACGCCAAGCAGAAAGGCTACGACTTCATCTTCTGCAAGTCATCAGGCATAGACAATGTGCTCTATGCCAACGAAGCCTACGATGTTACCGACGAAGTGGTAAAGGCTCTCAACAAGAGATATAAGAACACATCACCAAAGAAAGAAGAGAAGAAAGACAAG
>JAEDNQ010000005.1 GCA_016302435.1 Bacteroidaceae bacterium | reverse complement strand
ATGGAGGGTCATCATCGTCATCGCCACATGAGGCGAGGGAGAGGGAGAGTGCGCTGAAGATGGCTAAAGCGCTGCGGAAGATAAATTTGTTCATTGTTTTTTGTTTTTGATTGTTGTGATTATAAACGGGATATTAATATTCGAAAGTCAGGCTCATCCTCCACGATCTGCCAGGCATGGGGTAGCGGCGTACTATCTCATACTGCTTGTCAGTGAGGTTGATGACAGAGGCTGAGAGTGTGAAAGTGTGTCCGTAGGCTGTGAGGCTACGGTAGGCTGTGAGGCTGCACTCGGCAAAGCCTGGCAGGTCGGTGCTCGGATTGTGTTCGTTGGTGGCCCAGCGTTTGCTCATGCCGTTGAGTGTGGCAGAGATGTTGACCCAAGGATTTGTCCAGTAGACGGTGGCACTGCCTGAATGCTTGGGCATGTAGGCTATCTGCATGCCGTAGAAGTTGCCTTGGAACGTCTCATTGCGCGCTCTCTGGTAGCTGTAGTTGGCTGTAAGGCCTATGGTGTGGCGCTTGGAGGGCGAGAGGCTTATGTCGGCTGTTATGTCAGCTCCGAGGATTTTGACCTTTCCGATGTTGACAGTTCGGTAGACGAACATGTTGTATGGTATAGAGACTATCTTGTCCGTGACGGAGTTGATATAACCGTCGGCTGTGATGGCAGCAACGAGAGGCCTTGAGGGGTCGCTCTGCCATGTCAGTCCCAGATTCCACTGGTTGGTCTTTTCGGGATAGAGCATGGGGTTGCCAAGGTGGTAATAGTAGAGTTCGTTGAATGTGGGCATGCGGAAGATTTTTTTCCACGATGCTCTGATGTATATGTCTTCGTGACGGAAGGGGCGGAAAGAGAGGGAGAGAGAGGGTGCGAAGTTGTGTTCATCGGGGGCTGTCTCTGCCTGTGTGGCGATGGAGGTGGAAGGGCTGTTGGCAGCTGTGGTGCCTCGGTTGTCGTTGAGGTAGACGGAGTAGAGGCCTCGTGCCATGACGGTAAGGTGCGTCGTCTGCAGTTTGGCTGTTGCAGACTGCAGCAGGGAGTGTCGCTGTGGTCGCGAGGATGTGGGGAGGCTGCTGTTCATGTTGTTCAGGACATAGTCAGCGGAGTAGTTTAGTGAGAGGATGTCGAGGGGTGTGTAGAGTACGGCTGCTGAGGTGTATGCCTCTCGCTGCCAGTATTCGTTGCTGGTGATGCCTCCTGAGGGGTGACCTATATGGTAGTCGGAGGATGTCCAGTTGAACTTTCCGTTGACCATGAGCTGGAGATTGTCGTTGAGGGTGCTGAGCCATCGTGCTTGCGCGAAGGCATTGCGGTCGTGGAGGGTCTCGGATGTCTCGTCGGTATAATAGTGAACAGGGCCTGGGAGCTGGCGGTCATTGTCGTAGTAGTATAGTTTTGCTGTGAGCCTGTTGCGCTCGTTGACCATCCAGAGTAGGCTTGTCTCGGCGTGCCACTGGTTCATCATGTTGTCGGAGCGGCGTTTGTGCATGGGGGTGGAGGCATTGAAGATGGTGAATGGGTAGTCATTCTCTGCATAGACATAGTCGACCATGGCAGAAAGGGCGATGCGCTCGTGGCTTGACGTGCTGAGCTGCACCATGGGGTTGGTATATCCCCATGAGCCGAGGGCAAGCTGCGCTCGGCAACGGGTGGGTGCGGTGAGGTCGTGGCTGTCGATGGATGTGATGGAGAGGAGGGCGGCGGAGGCTGCATTGCGTGCAGGGATGAAGATGTCGTCATTGCCAGCCACGCTGAGCTGCATGGCCTTCATGCTTCCCAAGGTGTAGCGCTGCAGGTCTATCTGTCCTGTCTGGCAGTCGCTGAGAGCTATGCCATCGTAGCTCACTCCTGTGTTTTGTGTGCCCATGCCTCTGACGGACACAGTCTTCATGCCGCCGGCACCTCCGTAGTCGCGGAGTGTGATGCCGGGCAGCCGATGGACGGCTGAGGCTATGTCGGTCACGCCAAGGCGGCTAAAGGAACTTTGTTCAAGGGTGTAGCGCGGGGCTGCACTCTTGATGTCGCGCGTCTTGCTGTTGGCTGTGACGAGTACGGTCTGAAGGGTGTCTGTACGGTTCAAGGTGGTGGTTGAGTCGGCTGAAGAAAGGAAGGCGAGGGAACCGTCACCGTTGTCGTGACTGAGGGGGGATGCATGCATGGGCATGAAGCAGAGGCACAGGGCAGACATGAGTGCCATTGCGCGTATTATATATATATATGTATTAGTGAGGGTGCGTCGGTTTGTACGACGCGTTGAGTGTCTTATGTCCATATATTATCCTTGTCCCTTTCCTCGAGGGCTTTAGTGATGTGTGATGGCAGGTCTTCGGACTTGTTCTCTCTCTCGCAAAACCTTCCCAGGCATGGCTGTCGCAGGAGTGACAGCTGTGTATGCCCAGTGGCAAAAGTGCGGGATTGACTTTGCGAACTTACCGCAGCGGGACTGTTGGGGATTCTCACCCCATTCCCTTTTAATCGTCAGTGCCTCACGGAGGAAAAGGCACGTTCGGAACCATAACGAGTGCAAAGGTAGCTAAAATAATCATATTGACAAACGGAAACCGTACAAAAACGCTCTTATGGCTCTGGCAGGGGCACTGAAACGGTCAGATACTGCTATTTGTAGTTGGCAGGAGCATGATGTTTGGAGAATAAATCGTAACTTTGCACTCTGAATAGCATTCGCTCTACTTGTCAACATCATTAATAACACATCAAACAACACTATAGGCCCTCACATGAGGATAAACTTAAAAGATAATGCATCATGCCGTTGCGCTGTCACCATTGGTTCCTTCGACGGTGTGCACAAAGGCCATCAGTATGTCATAAGGCAGTTGGCTGGCATGGCGCATAGCCGTCAGCTGGCAGCTGTGGCTGTGACCTTTGCCAACCATCCGCTGCAGATACTCCGCCAAGGCGACCCATTATTGACACTCACAGACAGGGAAGAGAAGGAGCAGCGGCTGAAGGCGGCAGGAGCAGACGAAGTGGTGTTTCTCAGCTTCACAGAGGAAATGGCTGCTATGGACGCGAGAACCTTCATGTCAACATTTCTCCGGGACAGGCTCAACGCTGAGGTATTGCTCATGGGGTATGACAACCACATAGGGCATGACCGCCTGTGCTTCGGCGAGTGTGTGACAGCTGGCAAGGAGTTAGGCATAGAAGTGGTGGGGTGTGACGAATGGGAAGCTGGCAGAGGAGTGTCGTCAACATCCATCAGGCACTGCATAGCGGTGGGAGACATAGAAGGGGCGAACGAGCGTTTAGGCTATGAATACAGTTTGGCGGGCAAGGTTGTGGCAGGATTTCAGAACGGGCGTAAGATGGGCTTCCCCACTGCCAACATTGAGATGGCAAGCCATAAGGTCATGCCAGCCTCGGGAGTGTATGCCGTGAGAGTGTGGATAGAAGGCGAGGAAGACAAGCGGAGAGGTGGAATGCTAAACATTGGCACTCGCCCTACCCTGCACAACGGTGAGCGTATAAGCATAGAGGTGCATATCTTCGACTACTCGGGAAACCTTTACGACAAACTTCTGTCTGTGGCCTTCATCTCTCGACTCAGAGAGGAAAGGGAATATGGCACGGTGGAAGAGCTCAAAGAACAACTGGCTAAAGACGAAGCGAGATGCAGACGCATACTTGAGGACGAGGGACGGACAGAAAAGGATGTGGTGGTCTCGGCGAGCGAAGCAAAAGGAGACAGTTTCTGAATTTTGAAAACATACAAACAAGACAAGACATGATAGAGATATTGGGCACACTGGTGTCGTTGGACCTGTTTAAGGTGATGTTCTGCTGCGACCTGGAGAAATGTCACGGAGCATGCTGCGTGGAAGGTGATGCTGGCGCACCAGTGGAGATGGATGAGGTAGGCCTTCTGGAGGATGCCTCCGAACTGGTATGGGACGAGCTCACGCCTCAGGCTCAGCAACAGATAGAGCGAGAGGGAGTCGTCTACCCTGACCCCGATGGGGAGCTGGTAACACAAATAGTCGAAGGACGCGACTGCGTCTTTGTCAAGAGAGGCAAACTCGAGGGCAGCGGATGTGAGTGTGCCTTCTGTGCCATCGACACGGCTTATAGAGCTGGCAAGACACAATGGCAGAAGCCCATCTCTTGCGCCCTCTATCCTGTCCGCCTCTCTAAGGTAGGCGACATGGTTGCGGTCAACGTGCACAAATGGGATGTGTGCCGACCAGCCCTCAAACTGGGCAAGAAACTTCATATGCCTGTATACCAGTTCCTCAAAGAACCACTCATACGCCGATTCGGCGAGACATGGTGGAAGGAGTGCGACCAAGCTGCTGTTGAGCTCAAAAAGGCTGGCTATTTGGACTGATTGTTGCAAAATGGGGGCTTAGAGAGTACATTTTACATCTTTTTCTAATAAAATTCAAACATTTTAATCACAGATTCGAATATTTATTATAAATTTGCATGTAAAATATATACAAAGCAACAGAAGATGCCGTAAACGACGGATGACTGAACGCTCAAATATTCGACACTCAATAAACAAGCTCAACTATGATTACTATCCAAAACAACGACGGTGATAGAAGGGTATTGCTACTTGACAGCCCCTTTCCACTCGACGAGAGCCCTGACTTTCCAGAGTATCTCTTCGACGTGGTCTTCATTGTCAATGGATCCGCAGAAGAAACAAAGACAATACTCAACAGCATCAACCCCGTGACATCTGGCAAGTGCTGCTACAAGCCTCTCTTCGTGTCTGCATCGCTGAAAAACAAGATGGGCAACTATGAAGACATCATAGACGGATATGCCGACGACTGGAACAGCATGGACGTGTTGACAAAGGTGGAGGAGATAATCGAGCACAACGATAAGCTGGGACTTAAGTCTCAGGAAGATCCTATACTCTCATCCAACCAGTTCTTCATCCGACTGACAAGATTCCTCATCTCACGCCATAAGACCGTCCTGGAGCCAAAGCTCGATGTGTCAGCATCTACAGGTTACGTCATACCGGTCTTTGACCTCTTCTACCGTCTGGGCAAGTATGAGCTGAGCGAATATTTCGTTTTCATGCAGTCCATGATGGAAAAGGGCATCTTCAGAGCCGCCAAGTTTATCAACAGGGTATACCTCTGTCCCAACTGCCTGCACTCCCACATGCTGCACATCAAGACGTGCCCCAAGTGCGGACAGTCGGCCATACACACAGAAGAGGTCATACACCACTTCCGCTGTGGCAACGTAAGCCCTGAGCATACATACAACTTCGGCGGACAGCTCCGATGCCCCAAGTGCCACAAGACACTGCAGCACATCGGTGTCGACTATGACAGGCCTGCCATCATCTACTCGTGCGGAACATGTGGCAACACCTTCATCGAACCTAAGACGAAAACCATCTGCACCAGCTGCCACGAGGTTCACGACTCGGAAGAACTCATCCCGCAGGACATCAACGTATACGAGATAACGCCTGAGGGAAGACAGTCAATCATCTCACCAAGCATCGGATTTGCCGTATACACAGAGTTCTATGACAACTACATCGAGTATAACCGATTCGTCAGCCGCATACGACTTCTGGCAGAACAGAAGTTCAATGGCAACATCAAGGGAGACCTGCTCGTAGGCAAGATATGGATAATGAACGAGAATGAGGAGACAGTGCCTATCCGTCCAGAGACCATAGAGATAGCCTGCATGTACTTCCCAAGCAACAAGGTGTCTGCCGCCAACAACATGACATACATCGGAGTCATCATCCGCAACTACACGGGAGACACCGACGAAGGCATCATCAACTTCCAGGTAATGATGGCTGAGACCATACGAGCTGCAGTGGCAATACTCAAGCCAGGCGAAAAGGTATGCTACACTTACCAGAAGTTGCAAGGCAACCATACTACCATCGACGACTTCATCAAAGACATGGACTATGTGGCTGTCACACCAGATGATGTTGCTCTCTACGACAAGGAAGCATCAAACGGCATAATAGACAAAAACATCTTCTGACAAACCGAAGTTGAACACCTTGTCCCAATATGACAATATAAAAACAGAAACCAACCATTCGAGTAAACAACAACATAAAAAACACATACAATATGAATAATCTCATTGCACCAGGAATTGATGTCGACAGCCTCTCCGTACTTGTCGTAGACGATGTCCCTCTAAACATCCTCCTCATCAAGAAGATGCTCTCACAGTACACCTTTGAGATACGCACAGCCAATGGCGGACAGGCTGCCCTCGACGCCATAGCCCAGAAGAAGCCAGACCTGCTCCTTCTCGACCTCATGATGCCAGGTATTGACGGTTTTGAAGTCATCCGCCGACTCCGCGCATCTGACGACACAAAGGATATACCTATCATCATCCTCTCTGCCCTTAACTCTGAACAGGACATCTCCAAGGGTTTCCAGCTCGGAGCTAACGACTTTATCAACAAACCTATCATCATGGAAAAGCTCCTCAGCAGCGTGACTACTCAGATCAACCTTGCTGAGGCTAACAAGAAAATGAAGTAAGGAGAACGGAGAAGCGTATGTGAGCTTATATGCTCTCTACACTACCGAATCTTAATGACATCAAAAAAAACAAAGGGATGCGCTACACTGTATATGTCGTAGCGCATCCCGTTTTTCTTTGGATAAGGTTGCTATAACTGGATGTATGCAATGATACCTGCTTAGATTTGTCCAGAAAGGAAGGAGACAAGGTCGGCAGCAGCCACGAGAGACTGTTCACCTGTGACCATATTCTTGACATTCACCTTTCCTTCTGCTAATTCGCTCTCGCCCACGATAGCCACAAATGGTATCTGCTTGGCATTGGCATAGCTCATCTGCTTCTTCATCTTTGCCTGGTCGGGATATATCTCAGCCCGGAAACCTGCGGCACGCACCTTAGTGAGGATGTCGAGACAGAAGTCGGCTTCCTGCTCTCCGAAGTTGACAAATAGTATCTGGGTGGCATTGACAGCCTCTTTGGGGTAGAGGTCGAGCTGGTTGAGAACGTCGAAGATGCGGTCGGCACCGAAGGATATGCCCACACCGCTGAGTCCTGGCAAGCCAAAGATGCCTGTGAGATTGTCGTAACGGCCTCCTCCTGTGATTGAACCTATCTGCACATCGAGGGCTTTCACCTCAAAGATGGCACCTGTATAGTAGTTCAATCCGCGAGCGAGAGTGAGGTCGAGTTCGATGGCATTATTGAGCTTTGACTCTCCCTCAGCGAGAGCACCAAGCTTGGAGAGGATATATTCTGTCTCCTCTACCCCCTTGAGACCCGTCTCTGAATCTTTGAGCACTTCCTTCATCGTCTGTAGTTTCTCAGCGTTGGTACCGCTGAGCTTGATGATGGGCTGCAGAAGCTCGATGGCATCGGCTGGTATGCCGTCCTCGGCGAGCTCCGCATTGACGGCATCAAGACCAATCTTGTCGAGTTTGTCTATGGCAACAGTGATGTCGACAATCTTGTCGGCCTGACCTATCATCTCTGCTATACCTGTGAGAATCTTGCGGTTGTTTATCTTTATGCAGATGCGCACACCAAACTTGGTGAAGACGGTGTCTACAATCTGCATGAGCTCTACCTCATTGAGGAGTGAGGTGCTGCCCACCACATCAGCATCGCACTGGTAGAACTCGCGGTAACGACCTTTCTGAGGACGGTCAGCACGCCATACGGGCTGTATCTGATAGCGCTTGAAAGGAAGTGTGAGCTCTTCGCGGTGCTGCACTACAAAACGGGCAAAGGGCACTGTTAGGTCATAGCGGAGACCCTTTTCACAAAACTTGGAAGCAAGTTTCAATGTGCTGGTGTTGGCAACCTCATCTGCTGTCATGCCGTGGAGGAAATCGCCAGAATTGAGTATCTTGAAGAGGAGCTTGTCGCCTTCCTCTCCATATTTGCCCATCAGAGTGGAGAGATTCTCCATGGCAGGAGTCTCTATCTGCTGAAATCCGTAGAGGGCATATACATCTTTGATAGTGTTGAATATATAGTTGCGCTTTGCCATCTCAAGTGGTGAGAAGTCGCGTGTACCTTTGGGTATGCTGGGTTTTTGTGCCATTGTTAGAAGTATGTTATTTGAAGTTATTGTTTTTACTGGTGGAAGTAGAAGCTGTTGGGGATATTGAAACGGCTGAAACGATAAGAACGATAAGAACGATAAGAACGACAGAAACGACAGAAACGACAAAGTCGACAGAAACGACAAGGCTATAGAAGCCTAAAACATCTTCGACACTCGCTTAATGCCTTCTACGAGGATGTCTACTTCTTCTTTTGTATTGTACAGACCGAAGGAGGCGCGCACTGTGCCTTCGATGCCGAGGCGGCGCATGAGGGGCTCGGCGCAGTGGTGTCCTGTTCGAACTGCTATGCCGAGACGGTCGAGGAGTGTGCCCATGTCGAGATGGTGGATGTCGCCTACGAGGAAGCTGATGACAGCATCATGAGTGGCAGCTGCAGTAGCAACGGCAGCTGTGGCGGATGAGTCAGGGGACGCATCGTTTAGGGGCTGTACAGTTCCACCGCAATGGCCGAAGATGCGCATGCCGTCTATCTCTCTCATGCGACTGACGGCATAGGAAGTGAGTTCCTGCTCATGTCTATATATATTGTCCATGCCGAGCGAGGAGACATAATCTATAGCTGTGGCAAGTGCGTGGGATGCCACATAGTCGGGAGTACCTGCCTCAAACTTGTAAGGAAGGACATTGAAAGTGGTGCGCTCAAAGCTGACGTTCTTTATCATCTCGCCTCCGCCCTGATAAGGAGGAAGCTTGTCGAGCCATTGTTCTTTTCCGTAGAGCACTCCTATACCTGTGGGTCCGTAGACCTTGTGTCCCGAGAAGGCGAAGAAGTCGCAGTCGAGATTCTGTACGTCTACAGCAAAATGGGGTGTCGACTGTGCACCGTCGATGAGTACGGGGACCCCGCAAGCATGGGCCTTTGCTATGATGTCCTTGACAGGATTGACTGTGCCGAGGACATTGCTCACATGTGTGCAGCAGACGATGCGGGTACGGTCGGTTATGAGCTCGTCAAGGGCATCGACTCGCAAGGTGCCTTCGTCCGTCATCGGGATGACCTTGAGCTGTGCACCTCGGCGCTGGCACATCATCTGCCATGGGACAATGTTGCTATGATGCTCCATGGCACTGACAATGACCTCATCGCCTTCCTTGACCATTGCTTCGCCAAAGGAGAAGGCGAGGAGATTGATACTTTCGGTTGTGCCACGTGTGAAGATAATCTCATTGACAGAGCGAGCATTGATGAAGGTCCTCACTTTCTCACGGCTGGCCTCATGGAGGTCGGTGGCCTGCTGAGAAAGGAAGTGCACTCCGCGGTGGACATTGGCGTTGACATTGTAATATTCATCCACCATGGCTTCTACGACACACCGTGGCTTTTGTGTCGTGGCTCCATTGTCGAGATAGACAAGGGGACGGTTGTAAACCTGTCGGGAGAGGATGGGGAAATCGTCCCTTACTCTTTGTATATCGTACATCTTTGTATGCTAATGATATATTCTATATTATTAATGATACGGCTCTCGCTGATATGTGTGTGTGCTTCCAGCATGCGTGATGCCACGCTGCTTCTGTCGCAAGTAGGGTGTGATGCTTCAAAAAAAGTTACAAAGTAACGACTTTTTTGTGAGATGGCAAAGCGTTGGGAGGCAAAACAGCCTTTAGGCGCGGGAAAACTATCCGAAGAACATGTAAGCTATGGCTATGGCGGCAAGTATGCCTGCCACATCTGCCATGAGTCCGCAGGCCACGGCATGCCGAGTCTTGCGTATGCCTACCGAGCCGAAATATACGGCGAGTATATAAAAAGTCGTGTCGGTGGAACCCTGGAAGATGCAGGCAAGGCGTCCGGCGAAGGAGTCGGCTCCGTAGGTTGTCATGGCATCTACCATCATGCCTCGTGCTCCCGATCCAGAGAGTGGCTTCATGATGGCTGTGGGCAGTGCTGCCACAAAGTCGGTGTTGCCTCCGCATGCCTCCACACATCGGTTGATGGCAGACATGAGAATATCCATGCCTCCACTGGCTCTGAACACACCGATGGCTACGAGTATGGCCACGAGATAAGGTATGACACGCACGGCTGTGGAGAATCCTTCTTTTGCTCCTTCGATGAAGGCTTCATAGACATTGACTTTCTTGACAGCCCCAGCTATGATGAAGGACAGGATGATGGCAAAGAGGATGATGTTTGCTACCATGGTGCTGACTGTGTTCATGGTCTCTTCATCCATCTGGCTGAAGGCCCAGATGATAGAAGCGACTAAGGTGCAGAGTCCTCCAAGTGTGAGCAAAAGCACAGGACGAAGGAGGTTGATTTTCTGAAAGAGGCTGACGATGACTACTCCCATGAGGGTGGCTGCAAAGGTGGCGAGCAGGATGGGCACAAAGACATCCGTCGGCTGGGCTGCCCCCATCTGCGCTCTATACACCATGATGGACACAGGTATGATGGTAAGTCCAGAGGTGTTGAGCACCAGGAACATTATCATGGGGTTTGTGGCGGTAGCGTTGAGTTCTTCCATCTGCGAACAGGAAATCTTGCCTTCACGCAGCATGGCAGCGTTGTGCTCTGTGTTGAGCTGCTGCATACTCTCCATAGCCTTGAGGCCAAGAGGTGTGGCAGCATTGTCGAGCCCGAGCATGTTGGCTGCTATGTTCATGAAGATATGTCCCGTGGCAGGATGTCCCTTGGGTATGTCGGGAAAGAGGCGCACGAAAAGGGGACTGAGCATGCGTGAAAGAGCATTGACCAGACCACCCCTCTCGCCTACTTTCATGACACCCATCCATAGAGCGAGGACACCTGTGAGTCCGAGGGAAATTTCAAATGCAGTCTTGGAGTTGTCGAATGTGGAGCCAATGATGTCGGCAAAGATGTCCGTATTGCCTCCGAGACACTGGACAATGGCGCACACAGCTGCCAAGAGGAAAAAAGCTATCCAAATGTAGTTCAGAACCATAATGTTTTGTGTTCAGGTGGGCTCTATAAATTCCCACCGTTAAAAGGGTTTATAATTGCGGGTGGACGTTTTGCTATGCACACCTACTTTCCTTATTGCACTCCAACCTTATCTGACGACCTTCTTCTTTTCTGCAGGCACTATCTTGATGCCCTTTGTGGCTGCTGACGACGGTGTGCCATTGAGGTTGTAGATGATTGAGGAAGAGGCTGAGGATGATGGGCGCACTGTCTGGATGGCGGTGCTGACTGTCTCCTCGTATGTGTCCTTGAGGTCGGCAGAGCTTTCTCCTGTGTCAGTCATCATGGATGCAATCTCTTCTGCTGTAAGGGCATAGTTGTAGATGCGGAAGTCGTCCAAGCGACCATTGAAGAGTGGGTCAGCTTTGAACATGGAACGACCGATGTAGCAGAGAGAAGGGCGGATGTCAGATGGTGTGATGGTGAAGTTTGCTGACTCTGCTATCACCTCCCCGTTGAGATAGAGCTTGACGCTCACCTTCTCGCCTTCAGGCTTGATGGTGACGGCAACATGCTGCCATGAAGAGGCGGCAAGTTTAGCACCATTGGTCAGTATCTCCTCGTCGCCACCATTCTTCATGACGAACCTCATCTCGCTGCCGTTGCTTGGACAGAGGAACATGTACTGGTCGGTACCGTTGCCGAAGTCGAAGATGCGCTGCCAGTTGCTGCCGCTTGAGTTCCATCTCACCCATGTGGCTATGGTCATCTCGTCTCTGTCCGCCACGGAGTATGGCAGCATGGCGTATGACTTGCCGTCGAGATTGAGGCTCTGTGTGCCCGACTGCTTCAGCAAGTCGGTGTTAGAATATTTCTCATTGCCATAGAGGGAAGCGTTTAGGCTGTTGGCGGAGAGGTCGGCGAGGTTGCCGTCGAACTGGAGCTGGCAGAGAAGCTGACGGTCGGCAAGAGGTGCTGCCTCGAGCACGGCTGATGGCTCTGAGCGGTTGACTCTCACGTCTACGGCCTGCACCTTATAGAGATATGTCTTGCCGCTGATGGCTGTGTTGTCCACGAAGGATGTGGTGGCTATGTTGCGTCCGATGGTGTTGTACTCAGCCTCTGCACCTTCCTGTGCAGGTTTCTCAGCACGGAGGATGGTGTAGGTGATGGCCTCCTCTGTGGCTGGTCCTGTCCAGAATAGCTGCACGCTTCCTGGGCGTCTTCTTGCATAGAGGTCGGTTGGTGCAGCAGGTGGTGTGAGCACAGAGAGTGCAGGTGTCTTTGCATCTGTCGGGAGGAATCGCCACAGGTACTTCTTCAGTTCGGATGCCGTGGCATCGGCAGCAGGCGGTGTCTTTGAGGTGACGCGAGAGCCCGTTGAGGTGCTTGAGCAATACAGATACTTGTTTGTCAGTCGGTTGATAATATAGAAAGAGCCCTCCTTGGCATATTTTACATACCACTGCTCCTCCATAGGATGATTAGTTCCGTTGCCGTATACAATGATATTGGCTGTGGAAGTGAAGATTGTCTTTAGCTGTCCCCAGTCGAGGACAGAGTTGAGATGCATGCTCGTATTGCCAGCATTGTCGATGAACCAGTATGACATGTCGCCATCTGTGTAGCTTGGGTATACATTCCACTGTTGTGTGGTGCCTGTAGACTTGCGCGAAACGGAGGTGGCATTACCGCTATCCATGGTAAGCATCTTTTTGCTCGCCACATTCATTATCATATATTTGCCATTGACCTCAAAGGGTGCCACGTCTTCTCCCCACGTGATGTCGAAGAGGCGCTCGGCATTGATCTGTCCTTTTTGGTAGCCTGTGCCTCCTGGCACGTCATAGACATACATGCGTGTAGGTCCGTAGCCATTGAAGTAGACATCTCTTGTTGTGCTGACGAAGGCATAGGAATCATTGCTTGCCTGTCGCTCGCTTGAACCGAGGTATCCATGCACTTCGCCTGTGACGTCGTTGCGGTAGACGGCGGCATTGGTCCATGTGCTGCCGTTCTCTCCGTAACCAAGTCTCACTCCCTCGTTGGAGTCGACACAGAACTGTCCTCGCGCCTTGGAGTCAAAGCCCCACCAGATGCCGTTGGTCATGCCGTAGTTGGCACCGACGATGGCTTCGCCCACATTGTGCAGCTCATCGGCTGTGCCCACTTTGCCGTCGGCGGTGACGGTGGAGAAGAACTCGCTGTAGGTGGACAGCTCGCCTGCAAGCTGGTGGGTGTTGCCTTCGTCAAGATAGTTTTTGAGGAAGTCATACCAAGGTTTGGCTCGGTCGCAGTTGAGGGTGTTGCCACCGCATACTCTGATGTCCTTGAAGTATGGGTCTTCCTTTATGAGTTGTGCTATGGCCAGGAAGTTGTGCATAGCAAGAGTCTCGTTTTGGGCCTGTTCCCATACATAGTCGGGTTCGTTGAATGGTGAGACGCTGACAACCTTGAGCCCGAGGCTCTCCACGTATTGTGCTGAGGCCTTGATGAGTTTGTACCACGCTTCAGGCTTTCCCTGATAGTTGGTACGCCCGGTGTAGTCGGTAGGTTTCACTCCGTCGACAACAGGGTAGTTGCCATCTTCGTCAACCTGGCAGAAGAGTGCCTCATGGTCACAGTTAAGGTTGACCTGGGTTGTTCCTGTCATCTTTATGAGGTCGCAGCGGTACTTGAGTTTCTTCTTCTGACGTTCGGTGAGGCTGTATGTGCCATCGCCATTGTCTATGACCAGGTCTACAGGCTGGAAGGAGACGCGTCCAGTGGCGAAATTTCCCACTCCCACATGGGCAATGCCGCGATATACATTGTAGTCCCAGTCCCATGCGGCATCCATGCCCCAGTTGACTTTATATTCTTTTCCTTCGGCATTGACGTCAAACATGATGTCATTTCCAGCCACTTTCATGGCCTTCATATAGTCGGCACCCGTCTGGGCATTGGCA
The DNA here is from genome assembly GCA_016302435.1 of Bacteroidaceae bacterium. Classification (GTDB taxonomy): domain Bacteria; phylum Bacteroidota; class Bacteroidia; order Bacteroidales; family Bacteroidaceae; genus Minthosoma. The sequence continues at coordinate 15,577 of JAEDNQ010000005.1, read as the reverse complement.
CTCAAAGAACAAAGAGCCAGAATGGTAGTCAAGTATGATAGTCTCATAGTCAGTATGTTATTGGTTGTTTTTATATTGTTGATAGAGTTAAGGTTGTTCAAAAGGGCTTGTAGCTAATTGAACCTACCCTTAGCAAGTTGTAGCCTCTCACTGCGCTTTCTCGTCGAGGTAGCTGTCCTTGAATCCAAGGAAATACAGCACGCCGTCGAGACCGATGGTGTTGATGCTCTGCTGCGCGTTGGCCACAACCCTTGGCTTGGCATGGAAGGCTATGCCCAATCCTGCCTGTGAAAGCATAGGGAGGTCGTTGGCTCCGTCGCCCACTGCTATCGTCTGCTGGAGGTCGACTTTCTCCACCTGAGCTATCAGCTTGAGGAGTTCGGCCTTTCGCTTTCCGTCGACGATTTCTCCCACATAGTTGCCTGTGAGGTGACCTGTATCGTCTATCTCCAGTTCGTTGGCATAGACATAGTCGATGCCATATTTCTTTTGTATATACTCGCCAAAGAAGGTGAATCCTCCGCTCAGGATAGCTATCTTGTAACCATATTTCTTCAAGACATACATGAGGCGGTCGACTCCTTCGGTGAAGGGGAGATTCTCGGCTATGTCTCTCATTACGCTGACATCGAGTCCCTTGAGCAGCTTGCATCGCTCCGTGAAGCTCTCCTTGAAGTCTATCTCTCCTCTCATGGCGCTCTCCGTTATGGCAGCCACCTTTTCATAGACACCATGCTTGCGAGCCAGTTCGTCGATGACCTCTGTCTGTATGAGGGTTGAGTCCATGTCGAAGCAGATGAGGCGGCGCATGCGTCGGTACATGTTGTCTGTCTGGAAGGAACAGTCGATTTCCATCTCGCGCGACATGCGCATCAGTTCGGCGTGGAGCACTTCCTTGTCCTTCGGCGTGCCTCTGACAGAGAACTGTATGCAGGCTCTGGTGCGCTTCATGGGGTTCTGTATGCTGGCTCGTCCTGAGAGGCGAACAATGGAGTCGATGTTGAGTTCCTGGTCGGCTATGAGGCGGCTGATGGCTTCTATCTGTGTGGCCTTTAGCTTGCGTCCGAGCACTGTGAGTATGTATCGGTTTTTGCCTTGGCGGTTGACCCAGTTCTCGTACTCCTCCATGGTGATGGGGTAAAAGCGTATGTTGACGCTCATCTCGCTGGCTTTGAAGAGCAGGTCTTTCATCACACGTCCGGAGTTGTTCTCATCCACTCTTATGAGGATGCCGAGGGAGAGTGTGGAGTGGATATCGGCCTGGCCTATGTCTTGGATGTCAACATCGTAGCGTGCCAATATCTCCATGATGCTGGCTGTGAGTCCTGGGCGGTCTTCGCCCGTGATGCGTATGAGGATAAGTTCTTCCATGGTAAGTGTGTAATGGGTGAATAGTGATGGATATGTATGTCTCCTGCTTTGTTCTCGGGGGGCATCCCTGTGCTATGCGCAGTTGTCCTCTCGGGGCGTCAATATGCTTCCAGCGAACAATAATAGCAGAAAAAAGTGAGCACCCCTTGCGCGGCTGGGGATGTTCATTTGGTGGCGCGCAGGGGTTCTCACTCTTATGAGGGGAAGTGTGTTATTTAGCTATGATGAGGTAGTACTTCTTTTTGCCTTGCTGCACGAGGAGGTACTTGCCGTCCAAGAGGTCTGCCGCAGTCAACATCTGGTCTGGCTGAGCCACCTTGTCCTTGTTGACGCTCACTCCGCCACCCTTGACTAGGGTCTTTACTTCTCCCTTGCTTGGGAACACCTTGGTGAGGTCAACTGTGAGGTCCGCCAGCTTGATGCCAGCCTCGAAGACAGCCTTCTCCACTTCGAAGTGTGGCACACCAGCAAAGACATCGAGCAGTGTCTGCTCATCGAGCTTGAGGAGGCTCTCCTTGGTCGACTTGCCAAAGAGGATATTGCTGGCCTCTACTGCCATGTCGTAGTCCTCCTTAGAGTGCACCATGATGGTTACTTCCTCAGCCAGTTTCTTCTGGAGCACACGTCGACCGGGGTCGGTGTCATGCTCAGCTATGATGGAGTCTATCTCTTCCTTTTCGAGCGATGTGAATATCTTGATGTAGCGCTTGGCATCCTCGTCGGGCACATTGAGCCAGAACTGGTAGAAGACGTAAGGAGAAGTGTAGTTGCGGTCGAGCCAGATGTTGCCGCTCTCCGTCTTGCCAAACTTCTTGCCGTCGCTCTTTGTCACGAGTGGGCAAGTGAGGGCGAAGCACTCCTTGCCGTTCATGCGGCGGATGAGTTCGGAGCCTGTAGTGATGTTGCCCCACTGGTCAGCACCGCCAAGCTGGAGCTTGCAGTTCTTGTGTTCGTTGAGATAGTAGAAGTCATATCCCTGAAGGAGCTGGTAGGTGAACTCCGTGAAGCTGAGTCCGTCTCGTGCCTCTCCGTTGAGTCGCTTCTGCACGCTCTCCTTGGCCATCATGTAGTTGACTGTGATGTGCTTGCCAATGTCGCGGACGAAGTCGAGGAAACGGAAGTCCTTCATCCAGTCGTAGTTGTTGACGAGCTCGGCCTTGTTGGGCGCGTCGCTGTCAAAATCGAGGAAGCGAGAGAGCTGTGCCTTGATGCATGCCACATTGTGTCTGAGTGTCTCCTCATCGAGGAGGTTGCGCTCCTGGCTCTTTCCCGAGGGGTCGCCAATCATGCCTGTTGCTCCTCCTATGAGAGCGAGGGGCTTGTGTCCGCAACGCTGGAAGTGGCGGAGCATCATCACGCCGCAGAGGTGGCCGATATGGAGTGAGTCGGCTGTTGGGTCAATGCCGAGATATGCTGTCACCTGCTCCTTCTTGAGCAGTTCGTCTGTGCCTGGCATCATCTGGTGGATCATACCGCGCCAGGTCAATTCTTCTACAAAGTCTTTTGTCATTTTTTGTTATTGTGAGTATTAGTTTTCTGTGTTATTAACTGTGTGGAGCAAGTAGATGTCGACCTGCCGTCTCGACCGACCGTGCCGGTATACACCGCGGAATGGGAGAGCCCCCCTTTTTTTCTCGAACTGTGTCGACAAGAGACAATATCCACACACGAACGCCTGTTCACGTACATATATGTATAAAATATTGTGCAAAGATACAAAATTCTTTCGGATGAAAAGGAAATGCAACTTTATTTATAACTTTTTTCTTCTATCTCATTGCCATTTGGCATATTTCCTGTAAATTTGCGTGTTGCATGTGGCAGGCGTCATAAATTGTCCCAACATAGCTCTCAACTGCCGCATCAGCAACATCCGAAAACAACATTTCCAACCCCTAAACATAAAAACCACCACAATGATAGTTCTATTCGTCGCCCTCCTTCCAGTTGCCCTTTTGGCTTTCTACATGTACAAGAAAGACAAATATGCGCCTGAGCCTATAGGCCAACTGCTCAAAGCCCTTGCCTACGGAGCCATATCCGTACCCGTATCGCTTCTTATCTCGGTACCTCTCTCCCTTTTCGGCCTCGTCTTTCAAAATCCAGCCAATGTCTCTCAGGCCATGTCGACCTCATTCTTCGGTGCTGCCATCCCCGAAGAATTGGCCAAGCTATTCATGCTGTGGCTTCTGCTTCGCAAAAACAAATACTATGACGAATATACCGACGGCATCGTCTACGCTGTCTTTGTCTCTCTCGGCTTCGCAGCCGTGGAGAATGTCATGTATCTGATACAGAACATGGACAATCTCGTCTCTGTTGGCATCACACGCGCTCTCTTCTCCGTGCCTGGACACTTCGGCTTTGGCGTGCTCATGGGCTACTACTATGCCCTCACCACCTTCTACTCTCGCTCGCCACGCAAGAATCTCATCCTCCTATTTGTCGCGCCCATCCTTGCCCACGGCATCTTTGACAGCCTTCTCTTTGCCTTGCCCACTTTGCCAGAATGGGCTGCAGGCGTCCTGCTTATCCTCTTCCTCGTCTTCTGCCACACGACATGGCGATATGGCATGCGTAGAATAAAAGACCATTTAGAGAGAGACGCAAGGTATATGAGGTGAGGCTTCTTTGCCCCATGTCGGATTGCAAACCTTTTCTTTCACATTCCTCCTTCCGCCTATATCATAGGCAAGCTCTCGCCATTTATCTTTCGGTATAGATCAAGGGCGAAGACATCAGTCATGCCCGTGACAAAGTCAAGGATCGCCATGATGCGTCCGTACGTGTCGGGCACGTCTATCTCATACTGGCTCGACACTCGGTCGAGAAGCAGCTGGCTGTAGGCGTGAGTGGGATTCATGACAGCTTCGATGAAGAGATGGATGAGAGTGGAGATGATTTTGTAGCCTGCCAGTTCGGTGTCAATGACATCACGGCTGGGATATATCTTGTTGAAAGCCACGTCGACACAAATATCGTAGGCTTCCTTCACTCGCGGACATGCAGCACCTATGAGCGAGCCCTCGAAACACCCTGCCATGATTTCCTCCTCATGGTTGACAAAGACCTTGACACACTCGTCAATGAGCGTACCGATGGCACTCGAACGGAAGAATACCACCTTCTCATTCTTGTCTCTCACCATCTGTGCCCTGTCGAGGATGGCACTGCGCTTCTCGTCCGTCACAAATCCGAGCATGAGGTCGCGAGTGGTCTCGAAAGACAGTATCTTGAGCTTGTGAGCGTCCTCTATATCCATTATCTCATAACAGATGTCATCCGCCGCCTCCACAAGGTAGGCTAAAGGATGGCGACACCACCCCTTGCCCTGTCTGATCAGGCCTAAATGTTCGGCTATCTTGTCAAAGGTATTCTGCTCCTGCACGAAATATCCAAACTTCTGGATTGTAGCCTCCGTAGCGGGATAGGGATACTTGACAATGCTCGCCAGTGTGGAGTATGTCATGACAAATCCGCCTGGCCTTCGTCCCCTAAACTGATGTGCTAACAGGCGGAAGGCATTGGCATTGCCGTCGAAGTGGACAAGGTCTGCCCACTGGGCTTCAGTCATCTCACTGCGATATTTAAGCCCTGGACCTTCAAGGAAATATGCGGCTATGGCTCTCTCGCCCGAATGGCCGAAAGGAGGATTGCCCATGTCGTGAGCCAGACAGGCGGCACTGACAATGGTGCCGAGCTCTCCAAGTTGACAATCGTGCAGTTCTGGCCGAAGCTGCCTAAGGGCATGGCCTACATCATCGCCCAAGCTGCGCCCCACACTTGCCACCTCCAGTGAGTGGGTCAACCTGTTGTGCACAAACACACTGCCTGGCAGGGGAAATATCTGAGTCTTATTTTGAAGTCGACGGAAAGGTGCGGAGAAAATCAGACGGTCGTAGTCGCGTCTGAACTCCGTTCGCTCATCGTTCTTGGTCTGGGGGAATCCCTCCTGGCCAAGTCGAGTATTTGATATCAGTTGTTTCCAGTTCATCATTGTCCAGTCCTGTTTAATTTCAGCAGACAGTGTAAAGTAGCATGCGGAAAAATGACTACTTTGGCACCACCACCACATATTATATAGTTAATTAACAACAAAAGTACAGCTATTTCTCCAATCAGCACACACTTTTATCTATTTTTTAGTAACTTTGCATCAAAAATACTATTATGGAAGTCAAAATAATCAATAAATCGCACCATCCACTGCCACAATATGCCACACCCCTATCGGCTGGCATGGATCTGAGAGCTAACATCGATAGCCCCATCACCCTGGCTCCTCTTGCTCGCACACTCGTGCCTACAGGACTCTACATGGCACTCCCTGCCGGCTACGAGGCACAAGTGCGCCCTCGCTCAGGACTCGCTCTGAAGAAGGGCATCACCGTGCTCAACACGCCCGGCACCATCGACGCCGACTATAGAGGCGAGATATGCGTCATACTCGTCAACCTATCCTCCGAACCCTTCGTCATCAACGACGGCGAACGCATAGCGCAAATGGTCATAGCCAAACACGAGCAACCTGCTCTCGTCGAAGTCACAACACTGGACGAGACAGAGAGGGGGGCAGGAGGATTCGGCCATAGCGGAATGAAATAAGGTAAGGCTGTGCTGTCATCTCGGATGAATCCGGATATGCACACCTGCTCATAACAACATCACACACGCAATGAAACGTCTTTCCATCTTTATCATAACACTGCTGACAGTCCTCACCGCAGCAGCACAGGCAACAAAATTCGACTACATCTTTGAAGAAGGCGTAAGACAGAAACTCGCCAACAACTACGATGCGGCCATAGACCTCTTTGACTATAGCAGACAGCTCAACCCCGAATCGGCAGCGGCTCTCAGCGAACTCTCCAACCTCTACCGCTATACAGGCAACGACAGCCTCTCGCTGGCAAAACTCGAGGAAGCATGCCGCCTCGCGCCCAATAACTACTGGTACAGAAACCGACTGGTGCTCCTCTACCTCGAAAACCACATGAGCGACAAGGCTCTGACACATGCTGAGGAGATGGCTACCCTCTTCCCTGACAAGAACGAGATACTGATGATGCTGCTCTCCCTCTACGAAGAAAAGGAAGACTACCCCAACATCATCAAAGTGCTCGAAAAGATTGAGCTCAAGGAAGGCAAAAGCGAACAAATCTCCATGGAGAAGTTCCGCACCTACCTCCACATGAACGACGAAAAGCTCGCCTTCGAAGAAATGACATCCCTCGCCAACGAATATCCCAACGACCTGCGCTATCAGGTCATGATAGGCGACCTCACCCTCGATGCAGGCAAGAAAGAGGAGGCTCTGGAAATATATAAGGCTGTTGAAGCTAAAGACTCCACCAACACCTCGCTCCTGCTCTCCCTCACCAACTACTACGAAAACGAAGGTAACGACTCTCTCTACCAGTCATACCTCACACGCCTCATCACCAACCCTACCATAGACGAGATGACACGTCTGCGAATGATGGCTGTCGTGGTCAGGGAAAATCTTGAGCAGAAAGGCGACTCTTCTGTGGTGTTAGGTCTCTTCGACAAAATAAAAGACCTGCCCACTGCCGACCCCACCCTGCTCGAGCTCATGGTCAGCTACATGGTCACTGTCAAGATGCCACCCAGCGACATCCGCCCCCATCTGCAGCACATTCTCCGCATAGACCCCGAAAACAACAAAGCACGCCAGCAGCTGCTTGCCTACGCCATAGAGGAGGAGGACACCACGGGCATCATCGCTATATGCCAACCTGCTGTCGACTTTAAGTCGAAAGATGCTGTCTTCTACTACTATCTTGGCATAGCCCACCTACAGCGCGACGAGTACCAGCAAGCTCTCGATGTGCTGCAGGCATCCCTGCCTTGCATCCATCAGGCAGAAAGCACCAGCAAGACACAGCTCCTCACCAACACCTATGGCCTCATGGGCGACATCTACCACAAACTGGGCGACGACGACAAGGCCTTCCAGGCATACGACTCATGTCTCGTGTACCAGCAGTCAAATGCCACCGTCCTCAACAACTACGCCTACTACCTCTCGCTCAAGAAGAAACAACTCGACAAGGCAGAAGAGATGAGCCGCAAATCCAACGAGCTCGAACCTGACAACTCCACCTACCTCGACACATACGCCTGGGTCCTCTTCCAGCTAAAGCGATATGACGAGGCTAAACAGTATATGGACAAGGCTGTCGAGATAATGAAACGTGACGAAGAGGAGATAAGCGACGAGATACAGATGCATATAGACAAAATAAACAAGAAAGCTAAAAAACGATAACGAAAACGATAACGAAAACAGATGAACAATCTCATATCTTACAGACGCACGCTTCTGCCAGCGCTAATCCTCTCAGTGCTCACACTGACAGCATGCCGTTCGTCACGACATGCGAGCAAGGATGACGCCTCTACTCCTACCACCACCATAACTCAGCCATCAGAATCAGCAGGCAGCAACGATGGAGGCAAGGCAGAGGACAAAGAGGCAAAGGCTAACAAGAAAGACAACAAGAAAGACGACAAGAAAGACCAAGAAGACTCCGTCAGCCAGCTCAACATAGCTGCAGGCTCCAACCTCACGGCTCACGTGAAAATCAAAGTGACACAGGCGGGCAACAACATGTCCACCTCAGGCACTCTGCGCATGAGATATGGGGAAGTGATACAGATAACTCTCTTTGACCCCATCCTCGGCATTGCAGAAGTAGGACGCATGGAGATTGCGCCAGACAATATCCTCGTCATCGACCGCATCAACAAACGTTATGTCAGCACCGACTACGAAGAGTTTAAGGCTCTGAAAGACAACAACGTCAACTTCGATGCCATACAGGACATCTTCTGGAAGGAAGCACAAGCCTCCGACCACCTCTCCTACACCATACCAGCTTCCAAACCCATCAAGCTCGACCTGCAAATATCGGGAAGAGACAATTCAAACAAATGGAACGCACACTCAAGCGTGTCGAACAAATATACAAAAACTGACGTAAACAAGCTGTTTAGCAGCATGATGGCACAGTGAAACAACTTATCATACTCCTCACCGCTATACTCCTCGCCCTGCCTCTGACGGCGCAGACAAGGAAGAAAAACACCAGCACACGACGGACAACAACGACAAGGACAACCTCAACCCAGTCAAGCAAGCCGCCTCAAAAGAAGGTGGACAAGAAAACCGAACTGCGCAACCAACAGGCAGCCACTGCCAAAGCACGAAAACAGTCGCAGGCACGACTGGCCCAACTCAACAAGGACGTCAAGGCCAGCCTCGACAGCGTGCTCGTACTCGACCACCAGATAGGACGCGAACAACTCTCCATCGACACTCTGAACAAGGACATAGCGGCTCTCGGACGTACCATCGACACTCTCTCTGTCGAACTCACTCATCTGCAGAGAGAACTCGACCTGAAAAAACAACGCTACGCCAAGGCTCTCGTATACATGCGCAAAAACAAGTCGGTACAAAACAAGCTCATGTTCATCTTCTCTGCCGACAACTTCACCCAGATGCTGCGTCGACTAAGATACATGCAGGAATACTCCAAGTTCCAGCGCGCACAAGGCGAACTGCTCAAGGAGAAACAGAAGGAGGTGAGAACAAAACAGAACGAACTTCTCAACGCCAAAGCTCTGAAGGAACAAAGCAGACTCTCTCTCGAACAGAAGAAGCGTGCACTGCAAGACATGAAAACAGACTGCCAGAAGCAGGTCACCTTCCTCAACAAAAACATATCTACGGTAAGGCGTCAGATTCAAGACTATCAGAAAAAAGAACAAGCTCTCAACGCCGAGATAGAACGAATCATCAGGGAAGAAATTGAGGCTCAGAGACGCGCTGAAGCTGAACGCAAGCGACGCGAAGCGGAAGCAAGGCGTAAGGCGGAAGAAGAAGCAAAGGCTAAAGCGCGCAAACTGGCGGAGGCCAAGGCCGCAGCCGAAAGAGCGCGCAAGGCTGCTGAAGCTGCTGAGGCGGCTCGACGCAAGGCTAAGACTGATGCTGAGCGCAACAAGGCAAAAGCTGAAGCCGACAAGGCAAAGGCTGACCTCAAGACGGCAGAGGACAACGTGAAGGTGGCGGCTAAAGAGGAGAAGGACGAACGTCGCAAAGTGGAAACATGGAAGGCTGAAAGCACCGTCGACACAAGGCTCTCCAACGACTTCGCGCGCAACAAAGGACGACTCCCGATGCCTATCACTGGCAGCTACAATGTCACAGGTCACTTCGGACGCTACAACGTGGCAGGTCTCAACAATGTCACTCTCAACAACCGTGGCATGGACATACGTGGTCAGCAAGGATGTGCCGCACGTGCCATCTTCGACGGCACAGTAAGCTCCGTCTTCCAGTACGGCGGTTTCTACATCGTCATGGTGCGTCACGGCTCTTACATATCCGTCTATTCCGGCCTCGCCTCTGTTGCTGTCTCCAAAGGTCAAAGCGTGAAGACACGAACCACCCTCGGCACAGTCGGCAGAAATGCCGACGGACGCTACGTCCTGCACTTCCAGCTTCGCAATGGCAGCAACGAACTCAACCCCGAACAATGGGTGAGGTAGTTGTCTTCACACTTTTCCGGAACGTCTCTTATAAGCAGCAAAACCTTAGGAGACATATAAATTCTGTATCACCTATGACAGACCTCTGTCATAGGTGATACAGACCTAATTAACAACTTGTTAGGGTGTCCAAATAGGCGTTCAAAATTGAGTGGCCACAGGGGTTGGGACCATTTATTCGTGTACGCCCTGTAAGGGCAAAAGCCCATAGCCCAGGGCAGAGCGAAGCGGCACCCTGGGTTTCGTTGAGCACCCCGGGTTACGTGTTCGCCCTGTAAGGGCAAAAGCGTTACATACACCCTAAAAGCCGCCCTTTTCGTTCCGACAAGTTCGGCTACGCTCGACATAGCATCGGGGGCAAAGCTTGATGCACAGCTTTCGCTTGCACGAACTGTCAGGGCTTACCGTTCGGAGTGAACTCTGAGCACTTCCACCCTATAGGTCATTATATGGGGGACTTGCTTTTGAAAGAATCTATGAATTAATTGAGAATCTGCAAATTACACTTAATAATTTAAGTATATCGGACACTGATAATAAACAAAAGATTCCTCCCAAATTGGCACAGAAATGAAAATTAGCATCAAAGTGCATCGAAAAAACCGTCGTGAAACAACGGCTGCAAATATCTGTAATAAGCGGATTATCAATATGATATGCTCAACTCCGATGTTAAATTGTTAAATGTTAAATCGATGCTCCTTGACAATTGCACATGCGCATACTAATCTATTACTCTCTCTATCATTAGTTTAATTAATTTATATACATTTATATAATACGCGCGCGCGATATATGTATTTATATCGATTAATAAGAAGAGATATAAAATTGAAGAAGATAGAGAAGAGGGCTGAGAAGAAGTGATATAAGAAAAAGGCTATGGAAGGGGTAGATATATGTGCAATTGCAAGTCGCATCGATTTAACATTTAACAATTTAACATCGGTCAATTTTGTTTATACCTATATATCAATAAGATACGTCTCAAACTAATGCAGCCTTATTTCTTATAGTTTTTTCTAAAATTGTTTTTTTCCCGAAAAACAGGTCTCAACAAGCCACACTTTTCTCCTTTTCAATCCATATATTTCCCCCTCAATAACCCTCAATTCTAAAGAGCTATTCATTCACCCGATCTCAAGATGGCAAGATAACTTATCCCATTTCCGACGATAACTTATCCCATTCCCGACGATAACTTATTGCATAAAATACAACAAGCTCCTTATTGCGACAATGCCAACTCCTAAGGTCACTACCAACAGCTTCTCTATGCCATCTTCCAGCTTTTGGGACGCTATGTTGAGGTAGAGTTTCACACCCCCACAGGTCGTGTAGATATAGTAATGAAGACAGCTCTTCCTTACCTTTCAGGAAAATGATTCTTGGGGTTTCACCACTCACACCCACCAATTCCGCTTACAGTTGACTTTCCATGTCGTTTACTACAACGTCATCTTCAATGAGACTTTTCATTGCCTTACAGAATGCCTTGACCAAAAGTGACACAGGCATTAGTTTATCGAATTTTGGGCACAACCAACAAACCCTATGGAGAGCGATGCCCTAACCGTGTGAGCTGGGACTCTCTGGAAGGGCAACAAACACTTAGCCCACGGCAGAGCGACGGAAAACCGCAGACATTATTTGAAGCGACACCCTGGGCTAAGAGCTTTTGCCCTTTCAGGGCTTACCGTTCGGAGTGCACTTAAAGCCCTTCCACCCTATAGGTCATTATCAGGGGGAGGCAGAGAAGTCTATGAATCAATTGAGAATCTGCAAATTAATCATAACAACAAAAAGTTTATCGGACAACAATATTAGAAAACGACCGATTTATTTGGAGATGTGAAATAAAACTTATAACTTTGCCGCCGAATTACTGACATTGTGACACTCAACATTTACGGATATGGAAACCAAGCAACTGAAACGACTGCCCGTGGGCATACAGACATTCTCTGAGGTAGTAGACCGTGACTGTCTTTATATCGACAAGACTGAGTATATATGGAACATGATACATCTCAGCAAGTATATCTTTCTGAGCCGTCCGAGGCGGTTCGGCAAGTCGCTGCTTGTATCTACTCTTCAGGCCTATTTCGAGGGAAGGAAGGACTTGTTCAAGGGACTCTTCATCGAGACTGTGGAGAAGGAGTGGACGGAATATCCTGTGCTGAGATTCGATATGTCTTCGGGCAAGCACATGGAGAAGGAACAGCTTGAACGCTATCTTTCCATGCGTCTTGTCGAGTATGAAGTGAAATACGGAATCACCAATCCCGCCACTGACAACAACGACCGTTTAACGGCATTGATACAGGCTGCATACCAGAAGACAGGCAAGAAGGTGGTCGTCCTTATTGACGAGTATGATGCCCCGCTGCTTGATGTGGTGCACGAGGAGAAGAGCTTGCCTGTTCTCCGTAATGTCATGCGCAACTTCTATTCGCCTCTGAAAGCCTCAGACCCATACCTGCAGTTTGTCTTCCTCACCGGCATAACTAAATTCTCCCAACTCAGCATCTTCAGCGAACTGAACAACTTGTCTAATATCAGCATGGACGAGGAGTATGCAGCTGTTTGCGGCATAACGCAGGAAGAAATTCTGACGCAAGCTCATGACTATGTGGAGAGAATGGCAACGGTTAACAAATGGACGTTTGATGATACTGTGGAACGCTTGGCCAAGAGGTATGACGGCTACCACTTCACCTGGCCTTCACCCCACATCTTCAATCCCTATAGCCTGGTCAATGCCTTTGCAAGAAATCGCATAAATGACTATTGGTTCTCGTCGGGCACTCCCACATATCTCATTGAGATGCTGAGGAAGTTTAATGTGATGCCATCGAAGATAGGTGGATCAATGGTGTTGGCTTCTGCCTTTGATGCACCCACAGAGAAGATGAAGAACATAATTCCCCTACTTTATCAGAGCGGTTATGTTACCATAAAGGACTACGACAGTGCTTCGCTTCTTTACACCCTCGACATTCCCAATGGCGAGATACGCGTGGGACTGATGGAGAGCCTTTTGCCAAATTATGTGCATGAGTATGCCGATGAAGCTGGCACTACGATAGGAAAGATGTACCTTGCCTTACACAATGACGACCTCGACGAGATGTTCCGTCTCCTTCAGGCATATCTCCTCACCGTGCCATACTGCGACAATGCCAACTCCGAAGGTCACTATCAGCAGCTGCTCTATGTCATCTTCTCGCTCTTCGGACGATACGTGGAGGTGGAGGTTCACACTCCCACGGGGCGTGTGGACATAGTGATGAAGACTGCCAAGGCACTCTATCTCTTCGAGTTGAAGCTGAACATGTCCGCACAGGCTGCCATGAAGCAGATAGACCTCAAGGACTATTCCTCCAAGTTTGCCCTCTCAGGACTGCCAGTGGTGAAGGTCGGCATCAACTTCGACCCTGAACGCCGCACGCTGAGCGACTGGAAGGTGGTGACAGCTGAATAATGTGGGGTTGTGTAGGGTGCAGGGGTGGAGGCAAAATTCTCATGAACTATTGATTAAACACATCGGGGCAATGTACATCCTTGATGTCACATTTTGATATATTGGTGTCCGGCAAACTGTTCATCAAGCGAGGAACATTGCGAATGACACGGATGGCAAGTCATGGCGCTGCTCATACAAAAAGAGAGCAGTGTCAAGGCTTGCCATCCGGTGAGTTTGCCATATAGGAGAAGGGTCATCGAGGGACTTACCATCAGGGAGGCTCGCCACTCCCCATCCCAACCATTAGTCCCCAAGATAAAGAGAGCCGACGAAGTCACGAAGGCATTGATTGAAGAAAGCTGGTTGCTCCATGTGGATAAAGTGTCCGCACGTATTGAGTTCTTTATAGCTGAGATCAGCATACAGAAGCATCATCTTCTGCATATTATCGGGGTCTATTCCGCTGTTTTGTGTACAAATGACCAAGGACGGCAGAGAAATTGACTCGCCAGTCCACCAACAGGTGTCAATGAGGTTGTGCATAGTGCTTGATGCCACATATTGTGGAGTGTGAGGCATGGTAGACATAGCGTAGCTGACTACATCCTCCGGTGTTGACGGACCTGAGAGCGACTGAACGAAGCCTTCGATGACTTCTTTGCAGTCGGGACCGTCAAACATGCTTCCAAAGGCCTGCACGGCTGCCACATATTCTGGAGTAGTGGTGTTATCGTAGAAACAGTATACCCAATTAACATCGACAAACCCAGCATATTGCGGGCTATTGAAGACAAGCTGACGGCAGACTGGTGTTCCGAGACTGTGGCCGATGAGTACTGTAGGTGACGTGGACAACTGCTGGAGCACAGCCTCTACGGCCTTGGCATAGTAGTCGAGTGTGTAGTCCACATGCGGCTTGCTGCTCTGTCCGTGGCCTGGCAGGTCGATGAAGACAAGGCGAAGGGATGGGTCAAGACGAAGGTCGGCAAACTGCTCCTTCCATGTGTTGAGGTCGCAGCCAAAACCATGGACAAAGCAGAGTGTCACCCGATTAGCTGTTGGTTCATCCGACTCATGTACCTTATAGTGGATAACGAGACTGTCGTTGAGTGTCACATAAGAAGAAGGAAGTTCAGACAGTGTCTCTGCTGGCTTCTGAGGATTCTTGCAACTGATGAGCGTGCCAAGGAGCAGGGTGAAGATGACGCACGAGAGAGTTTTCATATCAATCTGTTTTATTGAGTAGGTGTGCAAAATTATTGTATAAGTAGGTGAAAAGAGGATAGGGAGAACGGTGGCGTGAGCATTATACAAACTACCAAAAAATTGTCTTTCGACATGCAAAGGTAGATATAATACGATACGTCGTCTTGTAAAAAACGGACATAACGAAGTCTGGGCTATTTTTTTCTCAGGAAAGAAGAAAAACTTACGGAAGCTGCATGACGAGCTTGTCAAATTCCTCCTTGGGATATACAGAGAGGGAGTGTATTCGGCTGCGGTAGTTGTAGATGGTTGGCAAGGAGTAGTCGAGGAAATGGGCTATTTGGGCTGTATCCTTGATTCCTAATCGAATAAGGGCGAAGATGCGCAGTTCGGGAGCGAGGAGTTCACCTTTCTTGGGCTGAATGCGAGCCTCTGGCTGCAGAAGCGAGTTGAAGTCGTTCACAAAGTTTGGGTGGATATCGAGAAAAGCCTTGTCAAACTCGTCATAAAACTGCTTGTGCTCCTCTTTCCTCTAAAGAAAAGTGATTTCTTTATCTCGACTGGCTTATAATTCGGGATTTTTATGTAAATTTGCATTCGAAAAATTTCTTCGAGGCACATCACCTCAAACTATGATTCTCTAATGACAACCCAAGATTTCCATGTCCGACTTCCGTGATTGAGATTGTTCTCAAAACAATATTTACTAACGACTACCAACAAAGAAATAAATAAAATCGACCATCATGAGAAAAACCTTATTGACCATCATCGTCAGTGTCCTAAATCTTCTCGGACTCAATGCCGCCAACAAAGTTGAGATAGACCATGTCCACCCCACATGCTGGTGGGCAGGCATGCAAAATACCGAACTACAGATCATGATTCACGGCAAAGAGTTGGCTGGACTCGATGTCGAACTCAAAGATGCCACAAACATCACAGTCAAAGACATCATCC
>JAEDNQ010000139.1 GCA_016302435.1 Bacteroidaceae bacterium | reverse complement strand
GGTCCTTATGCAATGTCTTAGCTAACCATTTACTCATAATACCTCTTTCTGCCAATACAGTCTTGATACGATTCAAATCTGCCATACTTCAATTATTTGTTGTGTTTGCCGCAAAGTTACTGCTTATATACGAGTAAAAAGAATAAAACCACATAAATCTGTCAAAAAGAGTGTTATTTTCCCAAATACAAAGCATTTTTGTGTTCAAAATTATTGCTGTCCGATAAAACTTAACTCCTCGAGCGTTCACGTATGAAAAAAAAGGGGAAAGAACATTTGCCCTTTCCCAAAAGGTTTGTAACTTTGTGTGACCAAACTACAAATTGCAAACCCATGGACAAAGGTACAACAAATTCTGGACTTCCCGTATTCGGTGAGATAATAAAGTTACTCGACAAGCAAAGAATTAACACTTTGGCTGACAAAATGAAGGCAAACAGGTATACGAAGCGTCTTGACGCATACCAGCATCTCGTCATTATGCTGTATGCTCAGCTTGGGCAGTTTTGTTCTTCATTGTTACAGGAGCTGTGGTGATTGGCGTTGCATCGTGGATAGCAAAAAAGGCTGGCAAAAGCACACCTACTTATAAGCCATAGTCCATCAAATAAAGCCGCAAACACGAATATTTGCAAAAAACTCAACGTTTATGACTACTGCTTGAAAGAAAAGTGTTACCTTTGCATGCTGATGCATTGTTACATAACAACAAGCCATGCTATCAGCCCCACCCAAAAATCACTGATTTTATTAACACAAAATTATAATCCTCCATCCCGACCATGAGCAAAGAATACATAGTCCTAAGCCGCCAAGATGCTGTAGCGCGCAACAACTCTCCCTACATCAACCTCAAGATAGCCAACCTCGAAGGCAATGAGACACTCTGCGTCTTCGACATACCCAAGACCAGCGGTCCAAAAGTGGGTCAGCTCGTTTCCTTCCTCAACATACGTGAGAGCCAAGGCAAGAAGTCAGCCTCCAGCATGGACATGATAGTCGGCACTTTCCCCACAGAGAAGCACCCACTCTACTCGCTCGTCCCACGACCCATAAAGCGTGAGCTATGGGACAGCAGCATCAAGGCCCTCATAGCCCATTGCACCGATGCTACCCTCATAGACTTCATCTCTAAACAAGCCTCCGAACTATATCCACTATACAGCAAATATCCAGCAGCCACCAGCGTCCACCACGCCTTCCCTGGCGGCCTGCTCAACCACACCTACCAGATGCTCCATCTCCTTGAAGGCCTCTATCCTGTCTACCCCTACCCTGAAGACATAAAGATAGAGCGCTGCATCATCGGCATCCTCTTCCACGACTGGGGCAAACTCTGCGAATACAACGTCGAAGGCGAGAGACTCGAAAATGCCTACCTCCTCGGCCACATCTACATGTCAGCCAACTACGTCAACAACCTCCTCCGAGAACTCGGCATCGACAAGCGAGAAATAAACCTCATAGTCCACACCATCCTCGCCCACCATGGCGAACTCGAATATGGAAGTCCTGTGGTCCCATGCATACCAGAGGCCCAGCTCGTCAACTTCGTGGACAACATCTCAGCCAAAGCCGATGTCTTCAACTCCACAGGCCACCTCGAGAAAGCATTTGCCCTCGGCACAAGTGTTGTCAAAGCTTAGAGGCTATAGAGGACATTAGAAACTATAGAGGCTATAGAAGCTACAGAAGCCATACAAACTATAGAAGCTATCTATTACACAAGCCCCTTTCACAACTCTCTTGTGAAAGGGGCTTGTTAACTTCTTTATCAATACCTTGCAGCCATGAATATCGGCTGCAAGCTATCTACCTTTACCATATCTTCACTCTCTTATCCTCGGGCACATAGAGCTTATCCTGCTCAGTGATGCCAAAGGCCTCATACCACGCGTCAACAAGAGGGAGCGCACCGTTAACTCTCCATCTTGTCAGCGAGTGAGGGTCGCTCAGAGTCAGACGACGTATCTCCTGCTCAGTGATGTTAGAAGCCCACACACCTGCGTAGGCTATGAAAAAGCGCTGTTCGGGAGTGAAGCCATCCTTCACAGGAAGCGGATTATCCTTTGTGGCATTCTTAAAGGCTGTGTATGCAAACTTCAGACCGCCATGGTCGCCAAGGTTTTCACCACAGCTGAGGTCACCATTGGCATTCAGGTCTGGCAGCACCTTGATGGCTGAGAAGAAGTCCTTGATGACCTGAGCCCTCTCGTTATACTTCTCACCGTCGCCCGGCGCCCACCAGTCTGTGTAGTTGCCATTCTTGTCGAACTTTCGGCCGTTGTCGTCAAATCCGTGAGACATCTCATGACCGATGACCACACCGATGGCACCATAGTTGAACGCATCGTCTGCCTCCATGTCAAAAAATGGATACTGAAGTATTCCTGCAGGGAAACAGATCTCGTTAGTTGTCGGATTGTAGTAGGCATTGACAGTCTGAGGTGTCATGAACCACTCAGTAGGATCCACAGGCTTCTTCCATTTGCGCGCTACCATGTCAGCCACAGCCCACTTGCTGATTTCCTTCTTGTTCTCATAGAGCGATTTCTCAGGGTCGATAGTCAGACTGCTGTAGTCGCGCCACTTGTCAGGATAGCCTACCTTGACATAGAACGCATCCAATTTCTCGTGAGCAGCTTTCTTCGTCTCAGGACTCATCCACTCCTGAGCGTCTATACGTTCGCCGAGAGCCACCTGCAAGTTTCTGACAAGCTTCTCCATGCGCTCCTTGTTGGCAGCAGGGAAATACTTCTCTACATAGAGCTGGCCCACAGCCTCGCCGAGCACACCATTGACAGCAGAGACACTACGCTTCCAGCGAGGCTTCTTCTCCGTAGCTCCAGTCAGTATGCGGCTGTAGTAGTCGAAGTTTTCTTCATAAACCTCGTCGCCGAGGAGGCTTCCAGCACCATCAATGATGTTCCACTGGAGCCAGTCCTTCAACACCTCAACCTTCTCATCCTTCAGCACAGCCATAGCCTCCTTGAGCGATTCAGGCTGACCTACAGAAAGTGAGTCAATATCGGTGATGCCCTGAACAGCGTAATATGATGTCCAGTCAACTAAGTCATACTCCTTCTGGAAGTCAGCGAACGCCATCTTGTGGTAGTTGGCTCCTGCGTCGCGCAAGTCAGTGTTGTTCTTGCCAGCCTTGGCCATGCGCATCTCTATCTTCAGCACATTCTCCATCTTCTTCTGAGCCGACTTCTCGCTTTCGCCCATGAGCACAAACATACGTACAACATGCTTCTTATATGCCTCCAAAGTCTGCTTGTTGGCCTCGTCCTGCTCCACGTAGTACTCACGCTCCTGAGAGAAACCACCCTGGTACACCTCAAGCAGATTGGCAGTAGAGTTCATCATGTCAGCTCCAAGATAAGAGCCCCAAAGTTCGGCAAAAGTCACACCTTCCTTTTTAAACTCATTGATGAGACCCAAAAGCTGCTTTGTGTTCTTCACCTTAGCCACACGCCCCAGATCCTTCAACACAGGCTTCACACCGTCAGCATTCTGCCTGACAGAGTCCATGTACATATTATAAAGGTCGCCGACCTTCTGAGCCACTGTGCCCTTCTCATTCTTCTGAGCAGCCATAGTCTCGATGATCTCACGCACACGCTTATTGTTGAGTTCACTCAGAGCGTCAAAACTGCCATAACGAGCATACTCAGGCGTCAGAGGATTGTTCTTCATCCATCCGCCACAAGCAAACTCATAGAAGTCCTCGCCAGGCTTCACATTCTGATTCATATTCTCCAGTTTGATGCCAGCAGACTGAGCACCAGCACCTGTAGCAAGAGCAAAAGCCACTACAGGCAAAAATTCCTTGATTTTCATTGTAACACCTTTGTTTTTCTTTCTTACATATATCGATTTATCGATTTCACGTTGGAGACCCGTTATGTTCCCAACAGGCTGCAAAGTTACAAAAAAAACATCTCGCTTCCATCCTTCATTCCCCTAAATCATCATTTTTGCACACAAAAACACCCCCTTATCAAAGCCGATTGAATAAAAAAGCGTAACTTTGCACCGTATTTACACATATACATTATATATATATGGCGTGCAGCATGATCTATATAATCCTTGCACCGCCTACTTACACGCTTACACATCCATATTGAATCCACATGCTACGCCCCACCATATTCATCCTGCTCCTCACGCTCCTTCCCCTCCGCCTCACGGCTCAAGAGATAAGCTACACGCCAGAGGACAGCTCACGCATAGTCAAGATGCTGACCGACGCATCATCCCTCCCCGCTGACAGCAATGCAGTCATCCACTTCGCCCTCCAGTTTGTCGGCACACCCTACGTGGGCCACACCTTGGAGAAAGGAGACCACGAACACCTCATCGTCAACCTACGCCAACTCGACTGCTCCACCTACGTCGAGACAGTGACAGCCCTCACCCTCTGCCACTACCGACAGCAGCGCACCTTCAACGACTACTGCCACCTTCTCCGTCTTCTCCGCTACCGCCAAGGCCAACTGAAAGACTACACCTCCCGTCTCCACTACTTCACATGGTGGGCCACGGACAATGCCGCCCTCGGCCTCGTCAGAGACATAGCTCCGTCCTCACCCCCATGGTCACCCTTCACTGCTGTCCAGACAGTCAACATCGACTACATGTCAACCCACCCTACTTCCTACCGCCAGCTCCGCCTGCACCCAGACTTCACCCACATCATCCGCAACCTCGAAGCAGCCACCAAAGGAGAGCGCTACCGCTACATACCCAAGAGCCAACTCAACGGCTCCCCCAGCAGCCCCCTCTCCACAGTCCGCTCTGGCGACATCGTAGCCATGCTCACCGACAGCGACGGCCTCGACACACGCCATGTCGGCTTCGCCCTTTGGCTCAACGGCAAGCTCCACCTTCTCCATGCCTCCAGCCTCTACAAGCGAGTGCTCATCAGCCCCGACACCTTCTATGACTATGAGCTCCGCCAAAAAAAGCACACTGGCATCAGAGTGCTAAGGATAAACGGACAAACACACCCATAACGCCCAGCCCCTCCCTCGCTACTCCGTTCGGTCACTCGGGGTTCTCAACCCCGTTCGTCCCCTCCCCAGCTACCCCATTCGGTCACTCGGGGTTCTCAACCCAACCATCCATCCTCAACCCTCCAACCCCATCCTCCCATGATATATTATTTCTCTGGCACAGGCAACACACGCCACGTAGCCCTCCTCCTCTCCCATGCCACCAGTCAGCCCCTCACCCGTATCACCCCCGACACCGTAGTCAACACCCCCTCTCCCATAGGCATTCTCTTCCCCGTCTACGCTTGGGGCATGCCCACCATCATCAGCAGCTTCATCGAGCGAAACCGTCAAGCCCTCGCCACAACTTCATACCTCTACGTTGTCATGACCTGTGGCGATGACATCGGCTATGCCGACCACACCCTCACCCGCCTGCTCAGCCGCAAGCCTGACGCCATCTTCTCCCTCCCCATGCCCAACACCTACGTGTGCCTCCCAGGCTTCGACATCGACAGTCCCTCAGTAGCCCAACACAAAGTCGACACAACTCGTCAGACCATACCTCACATAGCTCAGACCATAACTGCTCGCCAGCAAACAACAGAAGTGGTAAGAGGAGCAGCCCCATGGCTCAAGACCTACATCCTCCGCCCCCTGTTCAACCGCTTCCTCGTCACCGACCGCTACTTCCACACCACCCTCTCCTGCACCCTCTGCAACCGCTGTGCAGCCTCATGCCCAACACACAACATCCGAGTGACCGATCATGTAAGCTGGCAACATGCCAACTGCATAGGATGTCTGCGCTGCTACCACCAATGTCCCAACCGCGCCATAGAGTTCGGTCGCTTCACCCGAGGCAAAGGACAGAAGATACCGCTCCGCGAC
>JAEDNQ010000138.1 GCA_016302435.1 Bacteroidaceae bacterium | reverse complement strand
AATATGCTGATTCCTCAGTCAGCCGTGTCCTTGCTCCAGCCGTCCGCGCGAGCGTTTTCGCCCCCACGTTTCAGAATCGACTTTGCAAAGATACGACATATTTTTCAATCAGCAAAACATATTGCTCATTTTTTTTCTTTTGATGTCATAATGTCAAGCACACAACGGTCAGTCTCGTCCATTGCGTCCTTGCCTATCTTCGTCAGATTATGTATCGACTTGTCCACATCGTCCTCTATGATGCCCTCCACCGAGCTCACACAGTTGTGCTGCACGGCGAGCATCGCCGAGAGCACAGCGGTACTCACTCCCGAGGCGAGCTTCAGGGCGCACGACGGCTTGGCTCCGTCACATATCATGCCCGTGAGGTTTGCCACCATGTTCTTCACAGCGTAGGTCACCTGCACATAGTCGCCGCCCATGAGATAGGTCAAGCCGCACGCCGAACCGGTCGACGCCACGACACATCCGCACAGCGCCGACAGCTTGCCGAGCGACTGCTTTATATATATTGCCGTCAGGTGGCTCAGCATGAGGGCGCGGATGAGCTCCTCGTCGGTGTTGTGGTTCTCCTCCGCAAACTTCACCACGGGCAGAGTGGCACAGATGCCCTGGTTGCCGCTGCCCGAGTTGGACATCACGGGTATGGGTGCGCCAGCCATCCTCGCGTCACAGGCACATGCCGTCGACGAGATGATGTGCGAGAAGATGGTGTCGCCAAAGATGCCCTTGCCTAAAGGCCGCGAGAGCGTCTTGCCTAACGTGTGGCCATAGTTGCCGGCAAGCGAAGCCTGGGCAGCACTCTCATTCAGCTCCTTCGCCTTCCTGATGAACTCCATCTCGCTCAGAGGAGCCGTCGTGGCAAACTCATACACCTTCTCCAGCGTCAGCCATCCCTCTTCCTCGCCTTCCTCACAGTTGGCAGCCGCCGCCTGCTCGAAGACTGTCTCGCCGCCCCTCTTGAGCAGGACGAACGACGTGTGGCAGCCGCTGATGACAGCCGTAGCAGTCTCGCCGCCCTTGCTCACGAGAGCCTCGATATACAGTTTCTCTTCTATGCCCTTCTTCAGGCCTATGCGTATGCGGCCCTCGTCAATGAAAGCCTTGCCCTTAGCCACTGCCTCGTCGTCCACATCCTTCAGCACCTCCAGCTCATACTCCGACTTTCCTATCAGAGCACCCAGGGCCACCGCTATGGGCAGACCTATCATCCCCGTGCCGGGAATGCCCACGCCCATGGCGTTCTTCAGGATATTGGCCGAGAGCAGCACATCAATGCGTTCCGGCACAGAGCCGAGCAGTTCGACCGCCTTGCACACACACAGTGCCACGGCTATCGGCTCTGTACAACCGACAGCTGGCACCACCTCGCTCTTGACAAGAGCAATGATTTTGTCTCTTAATTCTTTTTCCATATCTATATTACGTCTTCGAGCCCGTTTTGGTCACATGTCCACCCTTCTTTTTTCATCTCAGACCCTTCCGGCAACTGATATTTTTGTACAAAGTAAGAAAAAAACGGCGAGTTACGCAAAAAATATTGCCACTAAAATGCAAACAGAACGTCTATTCAAAAATAAATACGTACCTTTGCAACCGAAAAAACAATATTATCCATCATTTCCCTAATCCAAAACATCATTCACCAATGAAGAAGATTCACGCTATCATCATCAGCTTAGGCCTCGCCCTTCCGGCTGTGGCACAGCAGAAATTCGAGTTAGGCAAGCCAGGCGACGACAACTACCGTTACCTCGACGAATACGAAGACCTGAAGGAATATATCAACAGGGACAAGTACCCCAACTTCCGCATGGGTATCGCCACCATCGTGTCCGACTACCTCAACAACACCACCATGTACAACCTCGTCAACCGCAACGCCAACGAGACAGTGGCAGGCAACGCCATGAAGATGGGAAGCTGCGTCGACGGCAACGGCAACATGAACTTCACCAACGTCAAGAACTTCGTCAACAAAGCCACAGCCTCAGGCATCGAAGTCTACGGCCACACCCTCGCATGGCACTCACAGCAGCCCAAGGGATGGCTCCTCAAGCTCCTCCAGGACAAGCCAGCACCCGAACTCACCGAGGGCGACACCACCGTCTACAGCCCCATATACACCAAAGACTTCCGCACCAGCCAGAGCGTAGGCTGGAAGAGCGACGAGTCACAATACGGCTACAGCCTCTCATTCGACGCCACCAACGGACTCAACATCCACTGCACCAAGAAGGTCAACTCCTGGGAAGTGCAGTTCCTCGCCTGCACCGACATCCTCACCGAAGCAGGCAAGACCTACCGCATGACCATGACCGTCAAGGGTTCCAAGGCAGGCAAGCTCCACACCAAACTCGGCGACTGGAGCGGAGGCCCAGGAGGCGACGTGGCCTTCACCACCGAGTGGAAGGAAGTGAGCTTCAACTACAAGGCCACCCTCTCCAACTGCTTCTACCTCCTCCAGTGCGGAGACTTCGTGGGCGACATATACATCAAGGACATAAAGTTCGAGATTCCCAAGAAGGCACAGATCATCGACGAGCCAGACCGACGCTACCTCAAGGCAGAAGCCACCGCACGCACCAGCGAAGTCTGGGACAATCAGGCCTGGTTCCTCCTCGGCAGCTTCAACGCAGGCGCCAAATATGAGTTCTCAGCCGACGTGAGAGCCGACAAGGCAGCCAACGCATCCACACAGATACACAACGCCCCAGGCTCCTACGTCCACCACGAGGCACTGGGCAACATACCCTTCACCACCGAGTGGAAGACCGTCACCCTCTCCGGCACCTTCAGCAAGGCAGGCCAGAGCATAGCCCTCAACCTCAGCGAATTCGCCGACGCCAACAACTACTACTTCGACAACGTCAGCCTCAAGGTCAACGGCGTTGAGCGAATAAAGAACGGAGACTTCGAGGACACCGACGTCTCATCCTTCAGGGTCAAGACCAGCGGAGGTTCATCCTCAGAACCCGCAATAAGCCAAGGCCTGCGCTTCGTCTACCTCCCCACCAGCATACCCCTCACAGCCCAAGAGCGCCACGACACCCTCGTCTACGCCATGGACAAGTGGATAAAAGGCATGATGACAGCATGCGGAGGCAAAGTCAAAGGCTGGGACCTCGTCAATGAACCCATCTCAGGAGGAGGCGACGACGGTTCAGGCAACTACACCCTTCAGCACTCCGAAGGCTACCACAGCGGCACATGGGACGTGGGCGGCGACGCCTTCTATTGGCAAGACTACATGGGCGACCTCGAGTATGTGCGCCAGGCATGCCGCCTCGCACGCAAGTATGGTCCCGAAGACGTCAAGCTCTTCATCAACGACTACAACCTCGAGAGCTTCTGGGACAACAACAAGAAGCTCCGCTCACTCATCAACTGGATAAAGAAGTGGGAGGCAGACGGTGTCACAAAGATTGACGGCATCGGCACACAGATGCACATCTCCTGCAGCATGAACGACAACGCCCTCAACGACCGCAAGAAACACATCACCCAGATGTTCAAGCTCATGGCAGCCACAGGCAAGCTCGTGCGCGTCAGCGAACTCGACATGGGCATGGACGATGTCAACGGCAACCCCGTCAGCACAAGCAAGATGACAGAAGCCATGCACAAGCGCATGGCAAACTACTACGAGTGGATCATCAAGCAGTACCTCACCATCATCCCTGCCCAGCAGCAGTGGGGCATCTGCCAGTGGTGCCCAACCGACTCCCCCACCAACAGCGGCTGGAGAGCTGACACACCCGTCGGCATCTGGGACATCAACTACTACCGCAAGCACGTCTACGCAGGATGGGTCCGCGGCTTCGGCGGCATACCAAACGACATCAAGGACATCGAGGAGGCAGAGTCAGCCACCACAGAGGCTAACCCCGTCATCTACGACATCCAAGGCAAACGCTATGCCGACGGCACCGACCTCTCCACCCTCCCTGCCGGCATGTACATCGTTGGCGGGAAGAAGGTCTTCATAAGGTAGGTCCTATACACTCATTCCTAAAAGACAGATTCCAACAATCAACATCCCACATAAAAATCCACCGTCAAGCGCCTATTGAAACAAGCCTACTGACGGTGGATTTTTTCATCTGGAAAACACCAACCTAAGAACAATTGACAAACATGAAAAAACTGCTGTTTCTCATCGGACTGACCCTCAGTTCCCTCACAGGACAATCCCAAATCATCCATGCCGACTTCAGCGACCCCGACGCATGCGAAGGCGACAGCGGCCAATACTGGCTCACGGCAAGCAGCTTCCAGTGCACTCCAGGCCTGCCCATCCTCCGCTCCGACGACATGACCCACTGGACACTGGTCAACTATGCCTTACAATCCCTCGTGCCCCTCGACCACTATGCCAACGTGCAACACGGATGCGGCGTGTGGGCACCATCCATCCGCAAACACGACGACACCTACTACATCTATTGGGGCGACCCCGACTACGGCATCTTCATGACCAAGACCCACAATCCCGCAGGCAAATGGGACGACCCAGTCCTCGTCGTTGAAGGCAAAGGACTCATCGACCCATGCCCCCTATGGGTCGACGGCCGTGCCTACCTCGTCAACGGCTGGGCCAACAGCCGATGCGGCTTCAACAGCATCCTTACCGTGCGCGAGCTCACGCCCGACGGCACATCAGCCCTGACACAGCCCGTGATAGTCTACGACGGACTCACCGAAGGCAACCACACCATCGAAGGTCCCAAATTCTACCACCGCGACGGCTATTTCTACATACTCGCACCAGCAGGGGGAGTAGCCACAGGCCATCAGCTCGCCTTGAGGAGCAAGTCTGTCTACGGACCCTACGAAAGCAAAATAGTCTTCAACAAAGATGGCATACATCAGGGAGCGTGGGTCAAAGACAATTTTGTGTGCTTCCAGGAGCGCAACCTCTACGGCCGCATACTTCATCTGCTCGATGTCAACATGAAAGACGGATGGCCCATGATGCAGCTAAACAAGCACAACACACCATCACCTCTGCACTACTCCTCCCCCGCACTCGCCTACCAGTGGCACGCCAACTACAACGAGCACTTCGGATTCTCACGCACAGACGGATGCCGCATCTACGGACATCTCACAGACCCATCCTTCACAAACTTCTGGTCAGTGCCCAACCTCTACCTTAAAAAGTTCGAGGGTGAAGTCTTCAGCGACACCCTCCACTGCAAAATCATGGCAAATGCCGAAGGCCAGCAGTCAGGCTTCATCGTCATGGGGCGCGATTATGCCCGCATCGCCCTCGAGCTGACAGGCGAGCGATTTGTCATCAAGTACATCACTTGCCACAATGCAGACAACGGAACACCCGAGACTGTAGCCACACTCGGAGAAGCGAAAGCAAAGAAAATCAGTGCAGGGGCTAAAACCTGCTATGCTGCCTCTGTCCGCTTCGTCCTCAGCTGTGCCAAAGGCGGCGCATGCACCCTATCCTACAGCGTTGACGACAAACCCTTTTCCACCGTGCCATCAGTCTTCCAGGCGCGTGAAGGCAGATGGATTGGAGCTAAATACGGCGTGTACAGCATTGCCATGCAAGGCAAGAGCCGCGGATGGATAGACCTCATGCTGCAACATGGCAAACAGTAATGTGGAGCGCAACATCGCCCTATCTTGTTTCAGTAAAAACGCATCAAAAATGCAGGATTTCCATATCAACTAACTTTTCAGCGGAACTCACTGACCTTTAGACATTTATACCATCCTTAAAGGGGAGGGTATAAAATTTTCGAAAAAAAAGCGTCGAAAAAAGCAGAGGGTAAAAGGAAACTCGAATAGAGGTTATACAACAGATTGTCAGTACGTTACGCATCTCGCTCCCGATGTTAAAATGTTAAATGTTAAATCGATGCTCCTCGACATTTGCAC
>JAEDNQ010000137.1 GCA_016302435.1 Bacteroidaceae bacterium | reverse complement strand
CTGCACTCAGAGATAAATCAAAAATCTGACAAAGCGAATTAATAGAACCCACCTTAATAGAACCCACCTATATTGCTATTGATTTCCAATCTAAAGGCAGGACTGAAGCACGGGATGGGTGCATCAGTCCTGCCTAGATTGTGGGGATGGGATATGTGTCGTCTACACGTGATGTGAGCCAGCTTCAGATATTATCTTGGTGGATTGTGAATATCCTCCTTTATTTTATGGTCAGCTGGAGACTCTTGAGATCTTGGTTGCGCGAACTGTTGCCGTAGAGAATCTCAAACTTTCCCTGCTTGGTGTGCACGGTGTTGGTATTAGGGTCAAAGAACTCGAAGGATGCTGGTGTGAGGGTGAGGGAGATGGTCTTTGACTCGCCAGCCTTGAGCGGCACGCGCTGGAAGGCTCGGAGGGACTTGAGTGGTCCGTCGGGGTCGGAGAGGTCACGGATGTATACCTGCACTACTTCTGCTCCGTCGCGGCTGCCTGTGTTGGAGACGGGCAGGGTGAGGATATGGTCTTTGCCGTCTTTCTTTATCTTGCCCTCGCCGATGGTGAAGGTGGTGTAGCTGAGACCGTAGCCGAAGGCGAAGAGTGGGTCGTCGAAGTAGCGGTAGGTGCGTCCCTTCATGGAGTAGTCTTCGTAGTCGGGCAGCTGGTTGGAGTTCTTGTAGAAGGTGATGGGGAGTTTGCCGCAGGGGTTGTAGTCGCCGAAGATCACATCAGCTACTGCCTGTCCGCCTTCTTGGCCTGGATACCATACCTGAAGGATGGCATCGCAGTTGTCCATCTCTGGTGTGAGGGCTATGGCTGAGCCAGAGCAGTTGACGAAGATGACTGTCTTGCCTGCCTGCTTGAGGGCTTGGAGGAAGTCGCGCTGGACTTTGGGCAGCTCTATGTGGGTGCGGTCACCGCCTTTGAAGCCGTCGATGTTGACAGGCATCTCCTCGCCTTCGAGTGAGGCTGCTATGCCGCCGACGAAGATGACTTTATTTATGCCGTCCAGCTGGCTGATGAAGGAGGCATAGTCGATGGGCTGCTCTTTGGCGATGTTGATTTTCATGTTGGCGCCCCATGTCTTGACGAAGGCGAAGCGCACTTCTATCTGATAGGACTTGCCTGCTTCTGCCTGTATGACGGTGCGTGTAGGTGTGGTGCGCCATGTGTGGTGTTTGGTCTTGCGCTCTCCGTCGATGTAGAGTGAGAAGTCGCCGCATCCCTCTACGTTGACTACGTATTCGCCTGCTTCCTTGGGGGTGAAGACGGTCTCATACTTGGCGGAGAAGTCTTCGATGTTGACTCCGGGGGCAAAGTTGTGCATGCCGGCTGTGGTGACGGCGAGAGGTGTGGTGTAGTACTGTGTGGTGACGGGTTTGCCCTCCATGTTTACATTGTTCCAGAAAGTTCCCTTGAGTCCTTTCTTGCCGTCCTGGGCGCAGCATGTGTTCATGAGGCAGTCCATGACCTTGTCGTAGGTGAGGTCGCATCCTGGCTGATGGAAGATGTTCTTTTTCTTTGTCTTTATGCCGTCGAGGATGGTGATGGTGCGGTTGGGCGTGCCGTTGTAGTTGCCCCACATGAGGGGTTCATCGTCGGCGTTGGGTCCGATGACGGCTATCTTCTCGCGATCCTTGGTGAGCGGGAGCACTCCGTCCTTGTTGTGGAGAAGGACGATGCACTGGCGAGCCATGTCGAGGGCTATCTGGCGGTGTTCCTTGCTGTCCATGGCTGAGTATGGTATCTTTGACCACTCTACGAGTGAGGGGTCGTCCATCTCTCCGAGGTCGAAGCGACCTTCGAGCAGGCGAATGACATGTTTGTCTACTTCTGCCTCAGTGATGAAGCCGCGGCGCACGGCCTCTGGTATGCTCTTGTATGCATAGCCGTAACCGCACTCCACGTCGGTGCCTGCAAGTGTAGCTTTGGCTGAGGCGTGGGTGGCATCGGACGAAGACTTGTGGGAGGTGTAGAAGTCGGAGATGGCACCACAGTCGCTGACGACGAGGTAGTCGAATCCCCACTCCTCACGGAGTATCTGCTGGAGCAGGCGTGTGCTGCCGCAGCATGGGTCGTCGTCGAGACGCTGGTAGGCGCACATGACCTCACGCACCTTGGCATCCTGCACGAGGGTCTTGAAGGCTGGCATGTAGGTCTCCCACATGTCGCGCGGGCTGACATCGGTGAGGTTGGCTGTGTGGCGTGTGTATTCGGGGCCGCTATGTACGGCGTAGTGTTTGGCGCAGGCCCAGAGCTTGCGGTATTTGGTGTCTTCGGGTCCCTGGAGTCCCTTGACGACTTGTGTTCCCATGACGCTGGTCAGGTATGGGTCCTCGCCATACGTCTCCTGTCCGCGTCCCCAGCGTGGGTCGCGGAAGATATTGACATTGGGTGTCCAGACGGAGAGGCTGTGGAACTTCTGGTCTTCGCCTCCATTGAGCATGCGCTGATTGTATTGGGCGCGGAACTCGGTGCTGGTGGCGTCGAAGACGCGGTAGAGGAGGTCGGGATTGAAGGATGCTGCCATGCCCACGGGCTCGGGGAAGACGGTGACGTTGCCCATATTGGCAGCGCCGTGGAGGGCTTCGCTCCACCAGAAGAACTTCTTGATGCCCATGCGCGGTATGGCAGGGCTCTCGTCGAGCATGAGCATGGCTTTCTCGTCGAGCGTGAGGCGTGAGCAGAGGTCTGTGGCTCTCTCGCGCGCTGTGAGGCTGGTGTTTTGATAGGGGTGGGTCTGAGCGGTGACGCTGGCATTGACGGTGAGGGTCAATGCAATGATTGATAGGAATCTTTTCATTGGTTAGGTGGTTTTGATGGTTTTTATGTGGGGAAAGTGGATAGGAGGGGCTGAAAAGACTGGGAAAGTCGGATACAACCGGAATAACCGGACACTATGGTCCCCGGTCACTCCGGCTTTATGCTGTATTTACATGCGTTCGGGCATTTCGATGCCGAGGAGTCCCATGCCGAGGCTTACGACTTTGGCTACGGCCTTGGCGAGTGAGAGGCGGAAGAGTTTGAGTGTCTCGTCTTGTTCGCCGAGGATGGTGAAGTCATGATAGAACTGGTTGAACTCCTTGGTGAGCTCATAGCAGTAGTTGCAGATGCCTGAGGGGTTGTAGTCAGTGCCCGACTGGCGGAGAGCTGCGCCGAACTGGTTGAGCTTCTGTATGAGTTCTGTCTCCTTGGTAGAGATGGAGATGGAGGTAGGGAGTTCGTCGGGGATGGTGATGCCCTGGTCTTTGGCCTTGCGGAGGATGCTGGCTATGCGGGCGTAGGTGTACTGGATGAATGGGCCTGTGTTGCCGTTGAAGTCGATGCTCTCGTCTGGGTTGAAGAGCATGTTTTTGCGTGCGTCGACTTTGAGGATGAAGTACTTGAGTGCGCCGAGTCCGACGATTCGAGCCACTTCTCGTGCTTCGTCTTCAGGCATGTCAGTCTGCTTGGCGCGCTCTTTGCTGGCTTCGTAGGCATCGGTTATCATCTCAGCCATGAGGTCGTCGGCATCCACGACTGTGCCTTCGCGGCTCTTCATCTTGCCGTTGGGGAGTTCGACCATGCCGTAGGAGAAGTGGACGAGGTCTTTGCCCCACTTGAATCCGAGTTTGTCGAGGAGAATGGAGAGGACTTGGAAGTGGTAGTTCTGTTCATTGCCCACAACGTATATCATCTTGTCGATGGGGTAGTCGCGGAAGCGGAGCTTGGCTGTGCCGATGTCTTGTGTCATGTAGACAGATGTGCCATCGCTGCGCAGGAGGAGTTTTTCGTCGAGTCCCTCAGCGTTGAGGTTGGCCCACACTGAACCGTCTTCGCGGCGATAGAAGAAGCCTTTCTCAAGACCTTCCATGACTTTCTCCTTGCCTTCAAGGTAGGTGTCAGACTCATAGTATATCTTGTCGAAAGTAACACCCATCATCTTGTATGTCTCATCGAATCCGGCATATACCCATTCGTTCATCTTCTTCCAAAGGGCGCGCACCTCAGGGTCGTTCTGTTCCCACTTGACGAGCATCTCGTGGGCTTCCTTGATGAGCGGAGCTTCTTGCTTAGCGCGCTCTTTGGCTGCCTCTGCATCCATGCCTTCTGCCATGTACTTCTCGGCCAGACCCTTGCACTCTTCTCTGTAGTGCCTATCGAAGGCCACGTAGTAGTCGCCGATGAGGTGGTCGCCTTTCTTGCCTGATGTCTCTGGTGTCTCGCCATTGCCCCACTTGATCCATGCGAGCATGCTCTTGCAGATGTGTATGCCTCGGTCGTTGACGATGTTTGTCTTGACGACTTTGTTGCCGTTAGCTTCGATGATGCGTGCGAGAGCGGAGCCGAGGAGGTTGTTGCGCACGTGTCCAAGGTGGAGAGGCTTGTTGGTGTTGGGTGATGAGTATTCTATCATGACGAGCGGGCTCTGCTCTGTCACGGGGACAAAGCCGAATTTCTCCTCAGCGTTGATGGTGTTGAGTAGGGTAATCCAAGGAGCGTCACTGATGACGAGGTTGAGGAATCCCTTGACCACATTGAACTTGGTGATGACGGCCTCCGTATGGTCGAGGAGATACTGTCCAATCTCATTGCCTACTTGTTCGGGCGACTTGCGAGCTGCCTTGACGAAGGGGAATACCACTACGGTGAGGTGTCCTTCAAACTCTGCCTTTGTCTTCTGGAGCTGTACCTGCTGGGCAGAGGCATCCATTTCGTACAGTGCCTTTACTGCGGCCTGCACGCCTGCTATGATTCTTTCTTCTATTGTCATAATAATCACTGTTTTGATTGCAAAGGTACGAATTTTTGCTGTACGGAAGAAGAAAATGGTCAAAAGAAATAAGGCAGCGTGGTGTTTACGCTGCCTTACGGAGATGAATCTATATAAATATCATGTTGTAAATTGCAACTGGAAGAGACGAACAGCATGTCATCTCCTTCCCCCGCGTACTGCGCCGCCTGAGGGGTTGTCATTGCTTACTCGAGTGACTGAGGCTCCTCTTGAGGATGTGCGTGAGGAACTGCGCATGTTGCTGTTGGAACGGCTGTTGCCTCGGTCGCCTTGCACTGTGGAGGGTGTGCTGTTGCCTCGGTCGCCTCGCACGCTTCCTGAGTTATTGCCTCCAGGGTTGCGTCCTTCGCTACGGCTGTTGCTATGGTCATAGCGCGGATTATCATTGCGTGGATTGGATGGTATGTCATATCTTTGTGGACGGCCGTTGTCTCTGTGTCCGTCGCGGTCGAAGCGGTTGTTCATAGGTGGGCGAGCAGGTGAGATGTGCTTGCGTGGAGGCATACCTTTGAAGAAGTGTCCGCCGGCATAGTGATTGTGGTATGGGCGGGGTGCGACGCAGAAGAAGTGGTCGCGTCCGTGGCGGTCGTAGTCGTAAATGCTGAAGTGCCAGCATCTATTGACGAAGACTATGGGGCGATGGAAGTAGCTGTAGCCTACAATGCGGTCCCAGAGAATGTTGCCGAGGAGTGTGCGGAGAGCCATGTCGCGCGCTGAGCATACAGTGAGGTAGTCGTTGTAGAAACGTCCGTAGGCGACATCGTCAAGGTAGTCGTTGACTCCCCAGATGTAGTCATAGTTGATGCGGTATATCTCATCGATGAGGAATGGGTCAGTGATGCCGAGGGTATATGCCATGCGGTCGGTGAGGAAACGGGCATTGTTGCGAACTGCTATAGGACTCATGCTCTGTGCGTTCATTGCTATTGTTCCTGCCATGAGGAAAAGGGCTGCGAGTAATGTTTTTAGAGTCTTCATAGTTGTATGGGGTTTTAAGATTAATAATCGGGTTATGTATGTGTCGCTGTGCGCTGTTTGCGTCTGCTTGTGTGAGTGGCAGTTGCTTGCGTTGCGACGTGCATGTTGTTCTGTTTTTTGTTTTGTGATGCAAAGTTACGACAAATAATAATCCCCCGCCAATAGTTTATTCCTATTAGCAGGGGGATTTTCCCTATTGCAGAAAGGGATATGGTGAGCCACCGTTTGAGCCTGGTGGATTTACCTGTTTGTTATAGATATGTTTAATGGATATGCGTTAT
>JAEDNQ010000136.1 GCA_016302435.1 Bacteroidaceae bacterium | reverse complement strand
CACACACGCACTCTCTCTCCCTTTTATACCCCCACGCACATACTCCCTCTTATATACCCCCACACATACTCTCTCTTATATATCACCCATCCCACACATACACCAAGGGGAAGCAACAGCATCTTAAGGCTCTGCTTCCCCTTGGTTCGTATATGCGCGTGTGCATGTATTATTATATATGTGTGTGACACCCAAGGACCACATCCGTGCAGCCACCCGAGCCACCTTGGCTCTCAGAGTCTCACACAGTCCAACTATCTGATGAACAGCAGCTCCCTATACTTAGGCAGAGGCCACAACTCATCGTCCACGATAGTCTCAAGCTTATCCACATGATAGCGGATAGCCTCCATGAGAGGAGCCACCGTATCGTGATACGCTATAGCCTTCTCCCTCTCCGACTCAATGCGGTTAGCCACCTTGCGAGCCTCCACCATCTTGTCCACATTCTCAATGATAAACGACTCATGGTCTGCCATCTTCTCAATGATGATCAGATTCTCCCTCGCTATCTTGCGAGCCTTCTCACCCTCAAAGATGCCCTGCACCTTGTGCACATTGTCAATCAACGTGGACTGATACTTCGTCACGACCGGAATGATATGGTTGAGACAGAGGTCACCAAAGATGCGCGACTCTATCTGAATCTTCTTCGTGTACGTCTCCCACTTTATCTCATTGCGAGCCTCCAGCTCCAGACGCGTCATCACGTTCGTCCTGGCAAACATGCGCACAGTCTCCTCCTTCAAGTAGTTGTCAAAGACAAGCGGAGCCGACACCTCACAGTCAAGCCCCCTGCGAGCAGCCTCCTCCTTCCATTCGTCGCTGTAGCCATTGCCATTGAAGATGATGGGCTTGATATACTTTATGTCCTCGCGCACCACCCTCATGATGGCAGCATCCTTGCTCTCGCCCTCGCCCATGAGCCTGTCAACCCTCTCCCTGAAGTCCAGCAGAGCCTCAGCCACAGCAGCATTGAGCGTCAGCATGGCCGAAGCACAGTTAGCCTCGCTGCCTACGGCACGGAACTCAAACCTGTTGCCCGTAAAGGCAAAAGGCGATGTGCGGTTGCGGTCAGTATTGTCTATAAGCAGCTCAGGCAGCGACGGCAAGTCAAGCTTGAAGGCCTTCTTGCCCTCCATCGAGAGCGCATCGTCGTCAGCCTTCTCCACGTGAAGCAGCAAGTCAGACAA
The DNA here is from genome assembly GCA_016302435.1 of Bacteroidaceae bacterium. GTDB lineage: Bacteria > Bacteroidota > Bacteroidia > Bacteroidales > Bacteroidaceae > Minthosoma. The sequence continues at coordinate 4,839 of JAEDNQ010000136.1, read as the reverse complement.
CGTCTTGCCCAGAAACGAAGAGATGATAGCAGGAGGAGCCTCATTCGCACCCAGACGGTGAGCATTCGTCGCACTCATTATCGAAGCCTTAATGAGCCCGTTGTGGTCATACACAGCCTTCAGCGTCTCCACAATGAAGGTGGTGAAGCGCAGATTGTCCATCGGAGTCTTGCCAGGCGCATGAAGCAAGATGCCCGTGTCCGTAGCCAGCGACCAGTTCTCATGCTTGCCCGAACCGTTCACACCCTTGAAAGGCTTCTCGTGCAGCAGGCAGCGGAAACCATGCTTGCGAGCCACCCTCTTCATGATAGACATCATCAGCATGTTGTGGTCAACAGCAAGATTAGCCTCCTCATATATAGGAGCCAGCTCAAACTGATTTGGAGCCACCTCATTATGGCGCGTCTTGCAGGGAATGCCAAGTTCGAGAGCGTGAATCTCTATGTCCTTCATGAACTCCTCCACACGAGCCGGTATAGAGCCGAAATAGTGGTCGTCCATCTGCTGGTTCTTAGCCGAGTCATGCCCCATGAGCGTGCGACCAGTCATCACAAGGTCAGGACGAGCAGCATACAGAGCCTCGTCAACGAGAAAATACTCCTGCTCCCAACCCAGATTCGTCACTACCCTCCTCACGTCAGGATAAAACAGCCGAGCCACAGCCGTGGCAGCCTTGTCCAAAGCATGAAGCGACCTCTTCAGCGGCACCTTGTAGTCAAGAGCCTCACCCGTGTAAGAGATGAAGATAGTAGGGATGAGCAACGTGTCGCCAATGATGAAGACAGGCGACGTGGGGTCCCAAGCAGAGTAGCCCCTGGCCTCAAACGTCGACCTTATGCCACCAGAAGGGAAAGAGCTCGCGTCGGGCTCCTGCTGCACCAGCAGCTTGCCCTCAAACTCCTCCACCATGCCCCCCTTGCCGTCGTGCTCCACAAAGCCGTCATGCTTCTGAGCCGTACCCTCTGTCAGAGGCTGAAACCAGTGAGTATAGTGCGTCACACCATTCTCAATAGCCCACTTCTTTATGCCCGAAGCCACAGCATCAGCTATCGAGCGGTCAAAAGGCGCACCATTGTCAATGACGTCACACATCTGCTCATATACCGTCGGCGAAAGATACCTGTACATCTTCTGACGGTCGAAGACATACTTGGCAAAATACTCACTCGGACGCTCCTTGGGCATGTCAACAAAGACAGGCCCACGCTTGAACGCCTCGTTCACAACTTGAAATCTAAGTCCTGCAGCCATAAATATTCATTATAAAAAAAACATATACGATAAATGCAACCACCCGACCATGCGCAAGCGATATACATAAATAAAAATAGTGTGTGTGTGTAAAAAAAAACTTTCCGCAAACAGCATCATAGCAAAGGCGTAAACAAAAAACAATCGATTGCAGCCGACATGCCACGCCCCGATGCAGCACGTTTTGAGAGTACAAAGTTACAGCATTTTGAAAAAACAACAATCACTTCACCCCCATTATTTCCATGCTTTTCCACATAAAACATTAAATAATGAAGAAAAACACATAATAAATGGCACCACTATAGCTCATATTCAAAAAATAATCACTATTTTTGCGACACAAAACAAAGGACTAAATCCAACCCGACGGGAGCAGCCCACCATCATCAGCAGCCCCCTAACATATACCAAACAGCACATCAACAAACCAACCATGGACATCAATACAGAAAACAACCTGACCGAAGAAAAAATAAAAGAAGACCTCCGATACCTCCAGCTGCTCGCACAGAGCTACCCCAACGTCGCCGAGGCCAGCTACGAGATCATCAATCTCGAAGCCGTGCTCAATCTGCCCAAACCCACAGAACACTTCATCAGCGACCCACACGGCGAGAGCGAAGCCTTCAACCACGTCCTGCGCAACGCCTCCGGCTACGTCAAGCGCAAAGTCGACGAGATATTCGGCCCCACACTACGCATGACCGAAAAGCAAGAGCTCTGCACCCTCATCTACTACCCCGAGGCCAAACTCCAGCGCATAAAGCCCACAGAGACCAACATGACCGACTTCTACATCATCACGCTCAACCAGCTCATACGCGTGCTACGTGAAGTCAGCTCCAAATACACACGAACCAAGATACGCCAAGAACTACCAGAAGAGATAGGAGACATCATCGAAGAACTCCTCCACGAAAGCCACTCAGGCGTAGGAGACAAGCGCCATCAGTACTACAACATGATTGTCCAGACCATCATCGACACCCAGCGCGCCGACCACTTCATCGTCTCCATCTGCAACCTCATACAGAGGCTCGCCATCGACCGCCTACACCTCCTCGGCGACATCTTCGACCGAGGCCCGGGCGCACACCTCATCATGGAGACCCTCATGCACTACCACAACTTCGACATCGTCTGGGGAAACCATGACATCAACTGGTTCGGAGCAGCAGCAGGCAACAGAGCCTCCATAGCCAACGTCCTCCGACTCTCCCTCCGCTACGGCAACCTCGCCACACTCGAAGACGGCTACGGCATCAACCTCCTGCCCCTCGCCACCTTCGCCATGGAGACCTACAAAGACGACCCCTGCAAACTCTTCGGAGTCAGAGAACTCACCAAAGAGTCACAGCACGACAAGAAGACCAACCGCCTCATAGCCCAGATGCACAAGGCCATCACCATCATACAGTTCAAGGAAGAAGCCAAAATCATCAACCGCCACCCAGAGTTCGGCATGGACAACCGCAAGCTACTCGAAGGCATCATCTTCGACCGAGGCACATGCCTCATCGACGGCACCGAATACGACATGCTCGACACCTTCCTCCCCACCGTCCAAGGCGACAACCCAAGCGCACTCACAGAAGAGGAAGAAACACTCATGGCAAAACTCGAACACTCCTTCCTCACCAGCGACAAACTCCAGCGCCACGTACAGTGCCTGCTCGCCCACGGCTGCATGTACTCCATAGCCAACTCCAACCTCATGTACCATGCCACCGTACCTCTCAACGCCGACGGCACACTCAAAGAAGTCAACATCGACGGCCACACCTACAAAGGCATCGACCTCATGAAGAAGACAGGACACCTCGTCCGCGAAGCCTTCAACAACGACACCCCACGCGAACGCAAAGACTACGCACGCGACTACATCTGGTACCTCTGGTGCGGCAAAGACTCACCCCTCTTCGACAAAGACAAGATGGCCACCTTCGAACGCTACTTCATCAAGGACAAGACCACCTACACCGAAAAGAAAGGCTACTACTACCAATACAACGACGACGAGAAGACCGTAGACATGATCCTCGACAACTTCGGAGTCAGCGGACGCCACCGCCACATCATCAACGGCCACACACCCGTCAAAGTCCTCAAAGGCGAGACCCCCATCAAGGCCGGCGGCAAACTCCTCGTCATCGACGGCGGCTTCTCCCGAGCCTACCAGCCCGAGACAGGCATAGCTGGCTACACCCTCACCTTCCACAGCCGCGGACTCGACCTCGTCCAGCACGAACCCTTCCGCTCAGCCGAAGACGCCATCCAAAACGGAAGCGACATCAAGAGCTCCACACAAATCGTCGAACTCAGCTCCGAACGCATGTACGTCAAAGACACCGACAAAGGAAAAGTGCTCCTCGCCAAAGTAGAAGACCTCAAGCGCCTCCTCTACGCCTACCGCAACGGCTTCATAAAAGAGCTCAAATAGCCTCTATAGCTCTATAGTCTCTATAGACCCTATAGCCTCTATAGCTCTATAGCAAAAAATCCATGGCTGCCAGTGAAAAAGGCTCTATAGACCCTATAGCTTCTTTTCCTGCTGCTCCGTTCGGCTTCGCACCTTCCCAAGGTGCGCATCCTCCCCATCACCATCCTCCCCTCTCAATTATCAACCCTCAAATCTCCCCCACAATCATGAAAAGACTACTCCTCCTCGCCGCCCTCACATGCGGCACCCTCGCATCCAACGCGCAAGGCATCCTCAACCTCAGCACCTATTCAGGCACCGACCTCACCAGGTACGCAGGCAAAAACTACAACGTCAAAGTCAACCGCTACGTCTTCGCCGGCTGGAACACCATCTCCCTGCCCTTCGACCTCGACGCCACCCTCCTCAACGAAACCTTCGGCTCCGACTGCCGCCTCGAACAGCTCGCAGGAGTAGAAAATGACGGTCAGAACGTCCGTCTCAACTTCCGCGACTGCAAAGCCCAGGGCATCAAAGCAGGACAGCCCTACATCCTCTACGTCACAGGCGAAAACCGTACCGTCAGCTTCACAGCCCCCGATGCCACCATCGTCGACACCCCCACCGACCTCACCTTCACAGTCCAGGGCACAGGCGAGCGCGTCACCATGTCTGGCACACCCTTCAAGCGTGACTCCCAAGGCGTATACGGCATCCTCGCACGCGACAACGCTGAAGCAGCCTTCGTCAACGTTGACGACATCACCACTGGCTTCTACGCCACCCGTTGCTACATCAAGCTCTCTGGCGGCAACACAGCCCTCCTCACCACCAACCACATTGGCGCCGACGACGGTTCTACCAACGTAGCCGACCTCCTCACCCCAGGCGAGCGCGTCACCGTTTACAACATCTCAGGCGTGCCAGTAGCCACCGATGCCACCATCTCCGACCTCAACCGTCTACAGCCTGGCATCTACACCATCAAGGGCAAGAAAGTCACTATCAGCAGATAGCACCCCACTTCTTCCAACCCTCACATTTCCCACAAAAGCACCCCTTCCCACACAGAGTCGGACATGCCACCCAGACATCGTCCGGCTCTTTACTTTTCCCCCACATGCCTCACCACTCTTCCTCACACATCTGCCGCCACAAACCATACC
>JAEDNQ010000135.1 GCA_016302435.1 Bacteroidaceae bacterium | reverse complement strand
ATAAACCAATCTTCGTAAAACAACAATAATTCTAACTATATGCCTTACAAGACAATGAAGAAATGTACAACACTCATGTTGCTGGCTCTGTCCTCACTGGCAGGCCACGCACAGGAATGGATAGATGTCACTGACGCATACGTCATCAATCCTCGCTTTGACAACAACGACCGCACCACAGGATGGATGGGCACACAGTATGGTGCTGTCAATCCGATGGAGAATGCAGAATTCTACGAGAAGTACTACAACACCTATCAGCAGATTTTTGGCTTGACACCCGGCAAATACCGCCTCAGCCTCGATGCCTTCTACCGCATAGGCTCTGCATCCAACGACTATGCGCTCTTCACTTCGGGCGACTACGTTAACAACCAGCACGCCAAGCTCTACGCATATTCACCAGAATTCGGCAATTTTGAGGTCAGCATCGTGCCTGCCTCTTCTGCAGCCCTTAACAGTTCGCTCGGAGGCGGTGTCTCCAATGTAGGCGGCGGAGGATGGTGGGGGGGAAACGCTCTCTACATACCCAACAACATGGAGGCTGCCCACTATTGGTTTGAAGCCGGCTACTACGACAACAGCGTAGAGTGTGAGGTGGGCTCAGACGGTGTGCTCGAGATAGGAATATATAAAGAAACGGTCCTCGGCGCCGACTGGACATGTCTCGACAACTGGAAGCTCGAGTACTACGGCAAGGTCGTCGATGTGACTTCCGTGTCTCTCTCCGAGACAGCTGTCACCCTCAACCGCTCAGAGGTCTTCGACCTCGTCGCCACTGTGCTCCCCTCCAACGCTACCTACCGTCAGGTGGACTGGACTTCTTCTGACACAAGCGTGGCGACAGTAGACGAGAAAGGAGCTGTGACTGCTGTGGGCAAGGGCACATGCTACATCACTGCCACTTCTCGCCGCAACAGCAGCAAGAAAGCGCAGTGCAAGGTGACGGTAGTGGAGAATGCGGCTACGGCAGAGCATATCGTCATCAATGAGATTATGGCAGCCAATGTCGACGTGTACATGGACCCATCGTTCAACTATGGCAGTTGGGTGGAGCTATACAACCCCACGTCCACAGGTGTGGTGCTGGGCGGTCTCTACATCTCCGACGACCCTGCCAACCTCAAGAAGCACCGCCTCATCGACAGCTACGGCGCTCTGCCTGCTCATGGCTACGCCCTGCTCAACTTCGACCACTATGAGGTCTGGACCCTCCCTTCCTACCGCCAGATAGACGATGACCTCGACTGCGACGGTGGCACCATCATCATCTCCGACGGTGAGAACATCCTTGCTCAGCAAGACTATCCGCAGGCCATCTCGCGTACATCATACGCCCGCACCACCGACGGCGGCGACACATGGGGCGTGACAGGCAACCCATCTCCCGGCAGCAGCAATGAGGCAAACGGTGGATTCGCCACCACACAGCTGGCAGCCCCCGTAGTGGACAAGGACGCACAGCTCTTCACAGGCACCATGCAGGTGTGTGTCAACATACCAGAGGGAGCCACACTGAAGTACACTACTGACGGCACAACTCCTACGCTCACCAACGGTGAGGTGTCTGAGACAGGCCTCTTCACCGTCTCCAACTCCAGCGTATACCGCTTCCGCCTCTTCCAGGATGGCTACCTGCCCTCCACGGTCATCACGCGTACATATATATATAATACGGACAACTACCCCTTCCCTATCATCTCTGTCGTGACAGATCTCAATAATCTGTATTCAACAGAGTATGGACTCTTTGAGTCAGGACCTAACGGACGACTCGGCTATGGACCTTCGGACAACTTCACTAAGCACAACTGGAACATGGACTGGGACCGCCCTGTCTCCTTCGAATACATCAATGCCGAGGGAGAGTGCATCGTTTCGCAGGAGTGCAACTTCGCCATGTGCGGAGGATGGAGCCGCAGCTGGACTCCCCACTCTTTCAAGCTCAAGGCCAATAAGGTCTATGACCTCAAGAACTTCTTCGACGCTCAGCTCTTCGACAAGAAGCCATACATCAAGAACAAGACTCTGCAGATCCGCAATGGAGGCAACGACACCAGCTGCCGCATAAAGGACCCAGCCATCCAGATGGTTGTGGCAGCGAGTGGCATCAACGTCGACTACCAGGAGTGGCAGCCCGTGCATGTCTTCATCAACGGAAGCCACTATGCCGTGCTCAACATGCGCGAGCCTAACAATAAGCACTTCGCCTATGCCAACTACGGCATCGACACCGACGAGATGGACCAGTTTGAGATGTCGCCCGACTCTGGCTATGTGCAGATGGAGGGCACGGACGAGGCCTTCAACCGTCTCGTGGAACTCAGTGCCAACGCTGCCGACGAAGAGGCATACGCCGAGATAGGCCAGCTGCTCGACCTCGATGAGTACATCAACTACATGGCCATAGAACTCTACATCGGAGGCACAGACTGGCCACAGAACAATGTGAAGGGCTTCCGCGACAGAAACAACGGCAAATTCCGCTTCGTCCTCTTCGACCTCGACTTCGCCGGCAACACCAGCTCACCGTTCGACACCTTCTTCGGAAAGGAAAACTACACCTTCGACATGCTCCGCGGCTACGACTACTCCATAGAGACAAGCGTGGAGGGCACACGCAGATACCGCAACATAGCCTTTGTCACTCTCTTCAAGAACCTGCTCCAGAACGATGACTTCCGCAAGAAGTTCATCGACACCTACTGCATCGTCGGCGGTTCCGTCTTCCAGCCAAAGTATGTGAGCAGCATCGTCAACGCGGCTGCAGATAAGCTCGCGCAGGGAGGATATGTCGACCCATACTGGTCGTCGAACAGCATCGTCAACCAGTTTAGCTCAAGCTACAACGGCACGCTCGTCAACCAGCTCCTCAGCTGCTCACACATGCAGCTCTCAGGCAAGAAACGTCAGCAGGTCAGCATATCAGCCAACACGGCAGGAGCCAAGATAACATACAACGACATTGAGCTCCCCTACACCGAGTTCAACGGCTACCTCCTCTCGCCTGTGACTCTCAAGGCCTCAGCTCCTGCAGGTTACCGCTTCGCAGGATGGGCGAGCCAGACAACGACACAGCAGAAGACCATCTTCGAGGCTGGCACAGAATGGAGCTTCTACGACCAAGGTTCGCTCGACGATGCAGCATGGACTAACTCCACCTACTCTGTATCTCAATGGAACACAGGCTATGCGCCTATCGGCTACGGCAAGAACGAAGCGACCACAACAGCCTCCAACCTCTCATGCTATTACTTCCGCAAGCAGTTCACCCTCTCCTCTGCTCCACAGGCTGACGATGTCTTCACCCTCGACTTCACTGTCGACGACGGTGCCATCGTCTACGTCAACGGCAAGGAGGCAGGACGTTACAACATGCCTTCGGGCTCTGTCAGCTACAGCACTCTCGCCACAAGCTATGCTCCAGGCAACCCCGACACAGGCAGCATGACCCTCAGCGCCTCTCTCTTCAAGAAGGGAACGAACGTCATAGCAGTGGAGGTGCACAACAACCAGACATCTTCGAGCGACATCCTTTGGGACGCTTCTCTCAGCCTCGCCACCACTTCTACTTCTGACGGCGACTACGTCTCCACCGACGCTGAATACACCCTTCCTGCAACAGGCACTCAGACACTCACCGCCGTCTTCGAACCTGTAAGCGAAGAAGAGATGATAGCCGAAGGCATCACTCCTATCAGAATAAATGAAATCAGTGCTGCCAACAGCATGTATGTCAACGACTACTTCAAGAAGAACGACTGGATAGAGCTCTACAACACTACCGACACCGACATAGACCTCGCTGGCATGTACATCACGGACAACACCGACAAGCCAGAGAAATACCAGGTGCCAGCCGACGACGTGACTCTCAACACCATCATCCCAGCCTACGGCTACAAGGTAGTATGGTGTGACAAGCTCGACAACAAGGGCGGCGACATCCACGCCAACTTCAAGTTGGCAGCCGAGGGAGGCAAGGTGATGATAAAGACCGACTCCTACAGCGACACGCTGCGCTACGACGCTCACATAGGCACTCAGTCTTACGGACGCTACCCCGACGGAGCTAAGGACACATACTTCATGAACCATCCTACCATCGGCAAGGCCAACCTCCTCACGTCTGTTGACACTCTCTACATAACTCCTGTTGAGCCAACAGAGCCTGAGATACCAGACGCCATCGCCTCACACACCAAAGACGGAGGCATCAGCATAGCCTACACAGGCGGTGTCATCAACGTCAAGTCTGACGAGGCAGCCATCAGCAGAGTCGACCTTTTCACAGCCAACGGCATGAAAGCTCAGCTCAATGTCATGATGCGCCCAGGCAGCAAATTTGCCACAGCCAACGTGGCGAGCATGCCAAAGGGTATATACATCATCAGAGTCATAACGGCTGACAACGACGAAAAACGCGTAAAAGTTAACTTCAAGTAGGCAAAAAGAGGTCTATTGACCACAATTTTTCGACATAAACGAAAATTCCTTCAGTTAGAATGCTGATGAATAAAGAAATTGTGCTATATTTGCAAACACAATGAAGGCAAACGCACAATCTTTGTTCTTCAGCATTCGACTTTTCAACACTAACTACTTAATTATAAATACATGAAAGCAACAATTCTCGTGACAGGTGGTACAGGCTTCATCGGCTCTCACACCACCGTAGAACTCCAGCAGGCAGGCTATGACGTTGTCATCATCGACAACCTCTCCAATTCAAGCGCAGCTGTCGTGGACGGCATAGAAAAGATTACTGGCATACGCCCTGCTTTCGAGCAGGTTGACCTCAACGACTTCGATGCCACCGAGGCTGTATTCAAGAAGTACAAGATTGACGGCTGCATCCACTTCGCCGCTTCTAAGGCAGTGGGCGAGTCTGTGCAAAAGCCTCTCCTCTACTACCGCAACAACCTCAACTCTCTCATGAACGTGCTTGAGCTCATGGCAAAGTACGGCAGCAAGGGCATCATCTTCTCTTCTTCATGCACTGTCTACGGCCAGCCTACACCGGAGAATCTACCCGTCACCGAGGAAGCACCCATACAGAAGGCTCTCTCACCTTATGGCAACACAAAGCAGGTGAACGAGGAAATCATCCAGGACTACATCCACTCTGGAGCTCCTCTCAAGTCTATCATCTTGCGCTACTTCAACCCTATCGGAGCTCACCCATCAGCTCTCATCGGCGAACTGCCAAACGGTGTGCCAATGAACCTCATCCCATTTGTCACTCAGACAGCCATCGGCATCCGCAAGCAGCTGAAGATTTTCGGCAACGACTACAACACTCCCGACAAGACTTGCATCCGCGACTACATCTATGTCGTCGACCTTGCCAAGGCCCACGTCAAGGCCATGGAGCGTGTGTTGGAGAAGGAGACAGACCCTGTGGAAGTATTCAACATCGGTACAGGCCACGGCTACTCTACTCTCGAGATTGTAGAAGGCTTTGAGCGTGCCACTGGCGTTAAGCTCCCATGGGAGTACGCTCCACGTCGTGAAGGCGACATCGAGGCCATCTGGGGCAATGTGGACAAGGCAAACAAGGTTCTTGGCTGGAGCGCCGACACTCCTCTCGACGACATCCTCTCTTCCGCATGGAAGTGGCAGCTGAAGCTGCGTGAGGACGGACTCCAGTAGGATTCAACTATTGACAATTGCAATCGGGCAGATGCTCAAACACACATCCTGCCCGTGCAAAAAGATATAAAACAAAACGTTCTGGTTTTCATAACCAGTTTCGTTTGTCGTGTTTTATTTTGTGTTTGTGTTGTGGCTATTCTTTTTCGTGAGAAACGGGGTAGCCCTTTCTTTTTGTGCGATAGTCAGAAAAGAACATATCCACCCTATAAGAAAGAACATATCCACGCTATAAGAAAAAAAGCCACGCTATCAGAAAAAATACATATCCACGCTATAAGAAAAAATACACATCCACGCTATAAGAAAAAAAAGCCACGCTATATCGATTATAGCGTGGCTTGATAATTATGTTATTCTTATTGAGAAAATCCTTTCGGTAGGCTCTGCTCCAAACAAGTTGAAGAAGAACC
>JAEDNQ010000134.1 GCA_016302435.1 Bacteroidaceae bacterium | reverse complement strand
TTGCACCTGATGGCCCCTTTGTACCTGATTTTTCACATCAAACTGGACACCCTAATAAACAGAAAGGCATAAACTGACACAAACAGAAAGCCCCGCGTTGAAATTTCAATGCGGGGCTTTCTGTTAAAGGATCACCGATAAGCAGGTATGCAAAATTATGATTATGATTTATATATCATTTCTTCTTCTTCACAGGGTCGCAAGTCAATCCACAGCCGAGCTTCTGGAAGATCTTTCTGTCCACCTCACCCAGCATCACAGTGCTATGTACCTGGCAACCTCTGAGCTTGGGCAACTGCGCAAGAGCAAGCCGGCAGTTCTCATCGTGCTGTGAGAGGACAGAGATAGCCACAAGCACCTCATCGGTGTGCAGTCTTGGATTGCGTGCTCCGAGATAGTCTATCTTTGTCTTTTGTATAGGCTCTATCATACTCTGAGGGATGAGTTTCACATCGTGGTCAATGCCTGCAAGATGCTTTGTCACATTGAGTATGAGGGCTGCACTGCAACCAAGAAGCGGACTTGACTTTGCTGTGATGATAGTGCCATCCTCCAGTTCAATGGCTGAAGCCGTATGACCACACTCACGCTTGAAGTCGTTGGCAGCAACGGTAGTGCGGCGAGTAGCTGTCGTTATCTTGGCCTGATTGAAGAGCAGTTTTATCTTGTTTACCTCACTGTCATTGCAAGCGCCGTCAGCCAACTTATTCATGGCAGTGTAGTATCGGCGGATAATCTCATCCTTTGAGGCATTGCAGCACACCTCATCATCGGAGATGCAGAAGCCCACCATGTTGACACCCATGTCGGTTGGCGACTTGTAAGGATTCTCACCATAGATACTCTCAAAGAGAGCGTTAAGGACAGGGAATATCTCTATGTCGCGGTTATAGTTGATGGCGACTTTGCCGTATGCGTCAAAGTGGAAGGGGTCAATCATGTTCACATCGTTGAGGTCGGCTGTGGCTGCCTCATAAGCGATGTTTACCGGATGCTTGAGAGGAAGATTCCATACGGGGAATGTCTCGAACTTGGCATAACCTGCTCTCACTCCCCTGCGGTTCTCATTGTACAGCTGACTAAGACACACTGCCATCTTGCCACTGCCTGGGCCAGGGGCTGTTACTATAACCAATGGGCGAGAGGTCTCAACGTAATCATTGCGTCCGAAACCTTCGTCAGATGCGATGAGGTCGACATTGTGCGGATAGCCATCAATGAGGTAATGGCAGTAGGACTTGATGCCGAGTCGCTCCAGACGTTGTCTGAAGGCATCGGCAGAACGCTGACCATTATAGCAGGTGACAACAACAGAGCCTACCATAAACCCTCTGTTCATAAACTCATCACGCAGACGGAGCAAATCTTCATCGTATGTGATGCCCAAGTCAGCCCTCACTTTATTTTTCTCTATATCCTCAGCACTGATGGCCAGCACTATCTCTATGCTTTCGCTCAACTGCTGAAACATGCGAAGCTTGCTGTCGGGCTGAAAGCCAGGAAGCACGCGAGAGGCATGATGGTCATCGAATAGTTTTCCGCCGAGTTCGAGGTAGAGCTTTCCGTCAAACTGGGCAATACGAGTCTTGATATGCTCTGACTGTATCTTCAGATACTTGTCGTTGTCAAATCCAATTTTCATATAATTCTATTAGTTCTATGTTTTCTTTACTTCCGTTGTTTGTTTTTCAAATGTCGATTGAAATATATGGGTCTATATCGTAAAACCATGCCACATGCATGATTTGACTACTTCATCTATTGAAAACGTCGGCAAAATTAGTAAAATTCCATGAAATAGCATCATAAACCGAAATTTATTTGAAAAACTCTTGGCGGTATTATAAAAAAGGTGTACATTTGTGCCGATTTAAGTCTTAAATAACAAATTTACTATGCAAGAATATTTCGACATGTATTCATCCCTTGACCCTTGGATGAAAGTGTACTGGGGATGCGCCCTCATTGCCGGTAGCATCTTCGTAATACAGATGGTGCTCACACTCATCGGCATGGACAGCACGGATGTGGACGTAGACTTCGACGGCCCTGACACGATGGACCTCGGCGGAAGCATTTCACTCTTCAGCATCCGTAACCTCATCAACTTCTTCTGCGGATTCGGATGGGCCGGAGTATGCCTGAACAGCACCATACCCAATCGTATTCTACTGCTCCTCGTTGCTATCTTGGTAGGCATTGGCTTTGTGCTGATGTTCTTCTACATCAAGAAACAAACCAATAAGTTGCAGCACAACGGAGCCTTTAAGATTGAAGACTGCATAGGCAAGACGACAGATGTGTATCTGCGCATACCCGGACAGCGTCAAGGCAAGGGCAAGATACAAGTCAGCATCAATGGTTCTATACAAGAGATAGACGCAATGACTGACGGTGACAACATATCGAGCGGCAGCAAGGTGAAGGTCGAATCCATCATAGACCCAAGCACCGTTCTTGTATCGATCTGATATCAAGGAACTGAAAAAACTTATTTCTTAACCTCATAAAACCACAACACACATGGATTCACCACTGATTTTAATCATCGTTTCAGCAGTTGTGGCAGTTGTACTGCTCATCTCCATCATTAACCGTTATCGCCGTTGTCCTTCGGACAAGATTCTCGTTGTATACGGAACCACTGGCAACAAGGGCTCAGCTAAGTGCGTGCACGGAGGAGGCACCTTCGTATGGCCTATCATTCAGGACTATGCATACCTCAGCCTGACACCTATCAGCATCGACGCCAACCTCACCAACGCACTCTCACGCCAAAACATCCGCGTGGACGTGCCATGCCGATTCACCGTAGGTATTTCAACAGACACAGAAAGCATGACCGCGGCTGCAGAACGCCTGCTCGGTCTTACTGCTACTCAGATACAAGAACTGGCACGAGACATCCTCTTCGGACAGCTCCGTCTCGTCATCGCCACAATGAGCATCGAGGAACTCAACTCTGACCGTGACAAATTCCTTGAGGCCATCTCAAGCAATGTGGAAGTCGAACTCAAGAAGATTGGTCTCCGACTCATCAACGTCAACGTGACAGACATCAACGACGAGAGCGGATATATCGAGGCTCTCGGACAGGAGGCAGCAGCAAAGGCTGTCAACGAGGCAAAGGTAAGAGTAGCCGAACAGGAGAAGATTGGTGAAATCGGTAAGGCTGACGCCAACCGTGAAACACGTATCCGTACAGCTGAAGCCAACGCTCAGGCTGTGAAGGGAGAGAACGAAGCCAAGGTGCAGATAGCCAACTCAGACGCAGAACGTCGCGAACGAGAGGCGGAAGCACAGCGCAAAGCCATTGCAGCAGAAAAGGTGGCAGCAGCAAAGGCCCTCGAAGAGGCATACTCAGCAGAGGAGAAGGCCGAGGAAGCACGCGCCAACCGTGAGCGCGCCACTCAGAGCGCCAACGTCCTCGTCAGCCAGGAAATCGAAAAGAAACGTAAGATCATCGAGGCTGAGGCAGAAGCCGAAAGAATACGCGTCAACGCAAAAGGTGAAGCTGATGCCGCCTACGCTAAGATGGAGGCAGAGGCGAGAGGTCTCTACGAAATCCTCAACCGCCAGGCACAGGGTTACGACAAGATGGTACAGGCTGCCGGCGGCGATGCCAACAAGGCTTATATGCTCCTGCTCCTTGAGAAACTTCCAGAACTCGTCAAGACTCAGGTGGAAGCCGTCAAGGGCATCAATATCGACCACGTCACTGTCTGGGATTCAGGCAACTCAGCCGACGGAAAAGGCAGCACAGCCAATTTCCTCAGCGGACTGATGAAGAGCGTTCCCCCACTCCACGAACTCTTCGACCAAGCAGGACTCGCACTGCCCGAATACCTCGCAAAGAAAAAAGCGGAGGAAGAGACAGCAACTACAGTAGAAGAACTGTAAAATAACAGCTAATATAGACTCTATAGCCCCAATTGAAAAAATCAACCAACGACAATAAAGTGAAGAAAATAATCTACGTAATGCTCGCGGTCATCACCGCGGGCATTTCCCTGTGTTTGACAGGATGCAATGACGACGAGACCTACGCAGACCAGAAGGAGAAAGAGAAGAATGCCATCAGCCGATTTCTGGAAGACAACCCCTTCTGCGGCAAAATCAATGTCATCTCCGAAAGTCAGTTCTATGCTCAGGACAGCATCACAGACACTGCTCGCAACGAATATGTGAAATTTAACGAAGATGGCATCTACATGCAAATAATCCGCAAGGGCGAGGGTCCAACCATGGTAGAGCTGGCTATGGAGCGTAAAGACTCCACCGTCACACGCCCCTTCCTTTGTGACTTCATTGAATATGACATCCTCAATGCGGACACAACCTACAGCAACATCTTCATGCCCAGCATCGTAGACAAGATGCTCTGCACCTATTCCCACTACGGCCGCAGCTTCACAGCATCATTTACCGAAGGTATCATGTACAAAGCATACGGCTCGTCTGTACCGAAAGGATGGCTCAAGCCGCTATCATTCATCCGTCTAACAAAAGTAGCAGGCAACGGAGCAAAGGTGCGTCTCATAGTGCCTCACACCTCTGGTACTAACAATGCATCTGGCTACGTGCAGCCTTTCTACTATGAGATAACATATCAATTACCACCAAACTATTAGCAAAACAACAAGAACAAGCATGAGTCTCATAAAATCAATATCAGGAATCCGCGGCACCATAGGCGGACGTGCAGGCGAAGGTCTCAACCCGCTTGACATCGTCAAGTTCACCAGCGCATACGCCACCCTTATCCGCCGCACCACCAATGTCACATCCAACAAGATTGTCGTGGGCAGAGACGCACGCATATCTGGCGACATGGTCAAGAACATCGTCTGCGGCACCCTCATGGGCATGGGATTCGATGTAGTCAACATAGGCCTCGCATCCACTCCCACAACAGAGATAGCAGTAACCATGGAGGGGGCATGCGGCGGCATCATCATCACTGCCAGTCATAACCCACGCCATTGGAATGCGCTCAAGCTCCTCAATGAAAAGGGAGAGTTTCTCAACGCAGCTGAAGGCAACGAGGTACTCAGCATAGCTGAAGCTGAGGACTTCGACTATGCAGATGTCGACCATATCGGCTCTTACGCAGAGGACAACACCTATGACCAGAAGCATGTGGACATGGTGCTCGGCCTCGACCTTGTAGATGTTGAAGCCATACGCAAGCAAAACTTCAAGGTGGCATTCGACAGCATCAACTCAGTAGGCGGCATCATACTGCCTAAGCTCCTCCTTGCCCTTGGAGTGGAAGACATCACCCCACTGTATGACAATCCCACAGGCGACTTCCAGCACAACCCTGAGCCTTTGGAGAAGAATCTGTCAGACATAATGTCACTCATGGCCAAAGGAGGCAAGGACGTTGGATTCGTTGTAGACCCAGACGTTGACCGATTGGCTTTCATCTGCGAAGACGGCACCATGTACGGTGAAGAATACACTCTCGTCACCGTAGCAGACTATATTCTAAAGCATACTCCAGGCAACACAGTAAGCAACCTGTCTTCTACTCGCGCTCTACGCGACGTGACAAGAAAGTATGGCATGGAGTACAATGCGGCTGCAGTGGGGGAGGTGAATGTGGTGACAAAGATGAAGGAGACGAACACTGTCATCGGCGGAGAAGGCAACGGCGGAGTTATCTACCCTGCTGCCCACTATGGACGCGATGCCCTCGTAGGCATAGCACTCTTCCTCAGCCATCTTGCCCACGAGCGAGAAGCAAACCCTAATCTCACGGTCAGCCAACTACGTGCCACATACCCCGAATACGCTATAGCAAAGAATCGCATAGACCTCGACCCATCAACAGATGTTGATGCCATCCTCGCCAAGGTCAAGGAAATGTATTCATCTAAACCAGATACAGAAGTCAATGACATCGACGGTGTGAAGATAGACTTTCCAGACAAGTGGGTTCACCTGCGAAAGTCTAACACCGAGCCAATCATCCGCGTCTATTCAGAAGCCTCAACAATGGAAGCCGCTGACGAGATTGGTAAAGCAATCATGGACATTGTCTACTCAATGAAGTGAAAAAATAGT
>JAEDNQ010000133.1 GCA_016302435.1 Bacteroidaceae bacterium | reverse complement strand
GAATGATAAATATATGGGGGCAAAAAGGGCTTTCTTCGCCGTCTTTTGCCCCCAATGGGAAGAATAGGTTTGTCTTCGACAGACGTTTTTTCGCCATGGCATAGCGCGAGCAAGCTCGGCCCTGCCCATCTGGCTTGACAAAAACGTTCGTCTTCGACAGACGTTTTTTCGCCATGGCATAGTTCGAGCAAGCTCGGCTCTGATGGCCTCGGGTATCTTCTCCACCGTGGCGAAGAGAACCAGCATGCCCACTGCTGTCAGCACGCTGCCGTCTATCTGACCGATGGGAGGAGTGATGAACCCGCCGACGATGAGCAGGAGGCTGATGGTGAGGGTTATGTTTAATGTACGCATGGGAATATAATTCGTGCACAGATATGGGACGTTGCCTCACCCTTCCCCGATGAATAAAAACCAAGTACATCACTATTTGTCAACCATATTCATAACGAATGTGAACTATCTGGTTAACAAACAATAAACACTTAGCATAAAGAGACAAAAAGACTTAACCAAAGGAACGAGTACACCTGTTTATGACTTATCTTTGTCGCCAGAAAAGCGATATTGGCACACGTCAGTATCAGTGACAACAACTCAAATTCACTAATTAAAATTTTCTCCGACTATGAAACAGACACTCCCCATCGACGGCAAGTTCCAGCTCATCGAACTGCCCTATCCAGCTGACGCTCTTGAGCCAGCCATCAGCCAGCAGACTATCAGCTTCCATCATGGCAAGCACCTGCAGGCATACGTTAACAATCTCAATGCCCTCTTGCCCGGATCTCCATACGAGGGCATGAGCCTCGAAGAGATTGTGACTCGCAGCACAGGCCAGATATTTAACAATGCTGGCCAGATACTCAATCACAATCTCTTCTTCAGCCAGTTCACACGTCCACGATACGTGTGCTGCAAGAGAGCAGGCGAGGCGGACACTCAGGCAGAAGAGCTGCCTCGCCCCATAGGCGAACTCGCTGCTGCCATCATACGTGACTTCCAGTCCATCCAGCGGTTCCGCGACTACTTCACCCTGCAGGCGAACAAGTACTTTGGTTCCGGCTGGATATGGCTCTCAGCCAATGCCAAGGGACATTTGGAGATAAGCCTTGAGGCCAATGCTGCCAACCCTGTGCAGCATGGCAACACACCGCTTCTCACCTTCGACCTTTGGGAGCACGCCTACTATCTCGACTATCAGAACCGCCGCCCTGACTATGTCAACGCTCTCTGGACAATTGTCGACTGGGATGTGGTGGCAAAACGGTATAGAGACTTGGCGAAGCCGACAGACCGGTGAGCAGTCAGCTGATTGTTCAGTGCTTGTCCTTCTTTGCCTTTGCGTCTATCTGGTAGGTGAAGGTGAGGCAGAGGTAGCGGTGGAAGGTCTCGTTGCGCGTCTCGCTGCGCATGGCGGCTGTGACGTAGGAATAGACTTGGTCCATCTGGTTCAGGATGTCCCGGGCAGAGAGAGTGAACTGCACCTTGCCGGCAAGCGTCTTCCACGTCACTTCTGCATCGAGGACGAAGCGGTTGCGGTTCATTATGTCTGACAGGTAGCCCGTGTTGCCCACAAGACGGGGGTCAAGGCTGAAGGTCCAGTGGGTGAGCTTGTATTGGCCGTGGAGACCTATCCTGTAGTCCCACAGGTACTGGTTGGGGACGGTATTCTGCTCGCGTTTGACCTCACTGTAGGTCACGTCAGCATAGGCGCGTGACTCCCACCCTGCATCTTGGAACTGGACACACAAATAGTCATGGAAGCCTGTGTTGGTCTGTTTTACGAATTGCCATGGCTCGTCGAGCGAGGAGAGCGTCTGCGCTCCGAAACTGGTGGAGCTGTTCACGCCCATAGCGGTGGTCAGGCGGAAGTACTTGCCAAGCGCGCGGTCGTAGTTCAGTCCTGCTTCCATCGACTCGCTGTAGTCTGCGTTGGTGGCCATGGAGATGTAGCCTCCTGTGGCGGAGTTGTAGGCCATGACGGTGGTGGCAGGGTCGGACGTGCGTCTATAGCCAGCTTTGAGCGAGAGCATCTGCTGTCCCTTGGTGAACATCATGGTGTATGACATGTTGGTGCTCAGTGTGCTGGATGGCTTGAGTCCTGGATTACCCTTGCGTATGTTGAGGGGGTCGGTATCATCCACATAGTTAGTGCCGTCGAGCAGGTCAGCCACCCTACGGTCCCAGTTGACGGAGGCTTTCATCTCTGACGCTTTCGACGTGCGCCATGTCAGTTCGTAAAATGGGCGGAGGAAGAACGAGTAGCGTTGCACGAGCGTGTCGAGATGGCCTCGCTGATAGTCAAAGCGCTCGTCAGTGTTGTGAAACTTCACCACCGTGTGCATCCATACCTTGCCCAGGTCAGCTTCTACCTCTATGCGCGGTTCGTTGACGAAGTAGCTCTTCATGCGGTCGAAGCTGTTGGCGATGTCGTAGTCGCCATTGCGGATGATGGCGTCGGTGTCGTGTGTGCGCCAATAGTCCATCCAGTAGCCGAAACCTATCTTCAGCTTCTCCTTCACCACCTGGTAGCTTCCCTTGGCGTCGATGAGCGACTGGAAGTGGTGGCTGCTGTTGTTGGATGTCTGAACGAGAGTCTCCTGTGTGCCGAGGTCATGGTATTCGTAGTCGGTGTGACTGTCCGCGCGACCCTTGTACCTGTTCCATCGTGGCATCCATCCTATGGATAAGTCGCCGTTTTTGAACACATGCGTCAACCTCATGTTCGCATCGGCATATACTCCTTCCTTCTTGCTGAGATTCTCGCTTCTCGACCTGTTGACGAGATTCTGAGGGTTCTCCTCATATTGATAGGCCTGGTAGGTCACGTTGTCGGCTGTGGAGCGGTCTTCAACTCGGCTACATCCTCCATCCACAGAAGCGTAGATCCATGTCTTGGGGCTGAAGTGCAGTTCTGTCTCAAATTCCAGGGGCACGATGAGCGAGTGGGCATATTGGTATAAGTGACCGCTCTTGAACGATGAAGGCTGTCCATCGATGTATGTCTCTGAGTTTTGCCAGAAGTTCTGATGGGTGTCGAGATGATTGGGCGAGGTGTTCACGCTCCAGGAGTCCTGGTCGTATGACGACGCCACGGAGTCGGGCTTCCAGCCGTGCTTGTAGGAGAGCTTGCCATATTGCTGCCGTTGCGGCACGGCATTTTCCCATGAGGATTCGTATTCTCCCCACACGCCCTGAGTCTTCGAGCCGCAGTCGGAGGCGCGGGCATAGATACCTATGGGGTCGGTGTCGGAGAGGTAGTGCATGTTGGCAGAGGCAAGATAGTTGTCGGAGGCGTATGCGCTGAGGCGTGTCCGCCCGTACCATTTGTCCATAAACCCTGGTTTGATGGTGATGTCGAGCACCTGCTGCTCCTGTCCGTCGTTCATGCCCGTGACTTCAGCCAGCTCGCTCTTCTTCTCGTATGCCTTGATTTTATCCACCGCCTCGGCAGGCAGGAGGGCGGTGAGTTCTTCGTCGGCCACGTTGCGGCCATTGATCTTGAGGTGCACTTCCTTCTCATTGAAGTATATCTTGCCTTCCTTGATGCTGACTCCGGGGAGCTGCTTCAGCAGAGTGGCTATGCGGTCGCCATCGTCGAGGTTGAACGCCTCTGGGTTGAAGACCACGGTGTCGCCCTTCATGACGAAGCGTTTGGCCTTGCCCTTCACCACAACCTCCTTGAGGAGCTCAGGCACCATCTTCAGTTTTATGTCGCCAAGGTCGATGGTGTCCTTGCCGCCTGCCACATTGAGTGTCTGCTTAAACGGCTCGTAGCCAAAGTATTGCAGTTCGTATTGCACCTTCGACATGGACTTGACCGTGATATGGAACACGCCCAAGCTGTCGGTCTGAGTCTTGTAGCTAAACGCATAATAATCATTTATTGGTATTATGAAGTATTGCAGCTCCACATTGGGTAGGTGGTCGCCTGTTTCTGCGTCAACGACACGTCCTTTCAAGGTGTCGGCGGACATAAGCATGGCTTGCAGACATAAAAATGCCAGCAGAAGTAATCTTGTCATAATTGAAAATGTGTTGGTCTTAGGAAGTTAGATAATGAAGAAAATTTTGGCCGCACCATTTCTTCACAGAAAAGGTGCGGGGTGTGTACACTGCTAACTGTTTTAAAGAATCTATTAAGGTTTTATCTGATTACTAATCTGTTATAGTCTTATCTTTTAAGGTAATTCCATAAGTAGAGAATTGTAATTAATAGAACCTACCTAAAGACTATTTGTCGTCGAAGATGTATTTGTTCATCAGCTTCTGCATGCTTTCCGGAGAAGACTGGTAAGCCTTGCACTTGTCGACAATGTGCTGAGTGAGCGACTCTGGGAAGTCGATGACTTTCTTCCACTTGTCATTGCGGTTTTTCCAGCGTCCCTCAAATCGAGTCTTGCTTTTCCACCCTATGGTGCCAGCGTCGCGTCCCATCTCGGTGTACTTGCCGCCTACAAGCGAATAGGTGCCCCACTCGTGGGGTAGGACGTAGCATTTACCCCTGTCCCTGCATATCTCCGCACAGGCGTATTCGCCATTGGCTCTATATACCTTGACTTGGGAGTAAGAACCATTAATATACTCCTTGTTCTCTCCATCATACTTCATGGAGGTCATGACCCACACACCGATGATTTCCTTGTCTGCCACCTTGGCCTGAGCCTTGGCAGAAGTGGGGTGAAGCATTGAGAGCAACATGCACAGGATGGCTGTGATTGTCTGGATAGCTTTGAGGTTTCTCATAATCTTTTTTATTTTTAGATGAGGTTAATAATGGCAGGTTCGTATTTCTTACATTCCTGCGTTTTCTTGTGAACGTCTGAATTTAGGTAGGTTCTATTTATTCCCACTGGAAAATGTTATTGGTGTCCGAAAATTTTTGGCAAAGGTAGTCAACATGGCTGACATGTCCAAAAAAAAGGGTTTGCAAAATGTTGGCAACTGACTTTCAACTGCTGCCAACTGAAAAAAAACAGTTTGCAAAAAGTTTGCAAACTGTATTTAACTTCCTTATAATGTGTGGATAAACTCGTCCCACTCCTTGCTGCTCCCTTTCTTGTCAAAAACCTTGTAGAAAAGGCGGCTTCTTATGCTGCTGATGCTGCTGGTGTCCTTGCAGAGCACTCCTGCTATCTCTGACGGAGAGGCGTTCAGCTTCAGCAGGAGGCAGACATGCAGCTCCACGTCCGACATGTTGTATAGCGAGAGCAGCTTATTGGTGAAGCCTGGATAGACTCTGTTCAGACGCTGTTCGATGCTGTCCCAGTCTTCTTTCTTCAGATGTTCGCCGTGTGCTATGCGCTTGTGAAGCGAGACGTAGAAGTCGCTCTGATGGAACTCGTCCTCCACATCGATGAGAGCCTGACGCACGGGGGCGGGCATCAGCTGCTGTTCCTGCCTGATGCGCTCGAGTTCCTGCTCCACTCTCTTTTTCTCCCTGCGGAGGCGGTAGAGGTAGTTGGCGGAAAGGATGAAGGCTACGGCTATGCCTATGATGACATAGATGAGCGTATGGTTGGTGGTGGTCAGCTGCTTCTCTGCCTCGGAGACAACATAGCTGCGGTGGGTGTTGCTGCCTGAGCGTAGGTCCTCTCTGATAATGCGCACGATGTCATCTCTGCGACGTGTCAAGAGGTCATCGTATTGAACCCATCTGTACTGGCGTCCCGTCTGCTGTATCACCATCGTCGTGTCGTCCACCACGGACAGAGGGTTGGTGTTCCCATTCTGAAGGTACAGATACTGCTCTGGTCCATTTTTCACAAGGGTGTAGTCCACGACCTCGGTGGGTATGATCATGAATCCCATGTCGGACTCGGAGAAGCGGCACTCGTAGAAACAGCTGTCGTCGTAGACGCGCATCCATGTCATCCCGTCTACAGGATAGCGCACTGTG
This sequence comes from Bacteroidaceae bacterium, assembly GCA_016302435.1. Lineage (GTDB taxonomy): Bacteria > Bacteroidota > Bacteroidia > Bacteroidales > Bacteroidaceae > Minthosoma. Next base: position 219 of record JAEDNQ010000133.1, on the reverse strand, counting down.
TCGTCTTGATAGAAAATGACACTCTCCAGCTTCCACGCACCCTGAATGCAGAACTGGTGGCCATGCTCACCTTGGGAGCATGAGGAGAGGAGCATGCTGAACAGTATTATTAAATATGTGTATAGTATTTTGTGTTTCATCTTGTCTTCATACCACATTGTGTGGAGCAAGATAAGCGCACACTGCTATTTCCGACTCGACACAATGAGGGCTGTAGGA
>JAEDNQ010000132.1 GCA_016302435.1 Bacteroidaceae bacterium | reverse complement strand
GTGGACCAGCCTGGGCTTGAACCAGGGACCTCCAGATTATGAGTCTGTTGCTCTAACCGACTGAGCTACAAGTCCGATGTTTGAGAAAGAAGACCGCTTTGTGTCTATTGTGGCCCGAGTCCCTTTCTCGTGTTGTGCTACCAGGATTCGAACCTAGACTGAGAGAACCAAAAACTCTAGTGCTGCCATTACACCATAGCACAATCCTCTAAGCGTTCAGCAGGGAGTTTCCGATGGATTGGCTCTCCTTTCCCGAATGCGAGTGCAAAGGTACGACTTTATTTTGGAATTGACAAATACTTTTGAAAAAAAATGACTGAAAAAGGAGAAATTTACTTGTTTTTAGAAAAAATCGTACTTGTTTGCCCTTGTTTTGCGAATAATGTTGTATCTTTGCATAAGATTAAGGGCTCATGATAGCAGTGCGGGCAGATAGTCTGTCCGCATGTCTGTCCTTACATGCAAAACATGATGAGCGAACAGACTTTGGCTCTTGCACAAGATACAATTTACAACCACACATATTTATATATATATAATGGCAAAACAAAAACCACTGATACACAACAAACGAAGAAACAAGATTCGACTCCACCACGAGGGTACTCACACGCTTCTCTATGTAGGAGCTCTGTCGCTGCTGGTGATATGTCTGGCATGGTTCTCTCGTCCGACACTCTCGTACGGGTCATACTTCATCATATTTGTAGTGCTTGTGATGTACGGCATCTTGCTCAACTTCTTCCGCTGCCCCATCCGCATGTTCAACGGACCCACACACAAGTCGGTCGTAGCGCCAGCTGACGGACACGTGGTGGTCATTGAGGAAGTGGAAGAAGAAGAATACTTCCACGACAAGCGACTGATGGTGTCCATCTTCATGAGCCTTACCAACGTGCACGCCAACTGGATTCCATGCGAAGGCACGATAGTAAAGGTAGGTCACCAGAGCGGCAACTTCATGAAGGCGTACCTGCCAAAGGCCAGCACAGAAAACGAGCGCTCGATGGTAGTCATCCGCACCCCTCAAGGTGTGGAAGTCATGGCCAGGCAGATAGCAGGAGCTATGGCGCGACGCATTGTCACTTATGCTAAGGAAGGGGAGGAGTGCTTCATCGACGACCACATGGGATTCATCAAGTTTGGCAGCCGTGTAGACGTATACCTGCCTCTCGGCACGGAAGTGCTTGTCAAGATGGGCCAGGCCACAGTGGGCGATGAGACACTCATAGCGCGACTCAAGTGAACCTCGTCTCCTTAAGATGCGCATATATATAGACACACCACGGATCCAACCAACGACACACTCTATCAACAGGTAAATAATGAAGAAGCACATACCCAACATCATAACATGCAGCAATCTCATCTGCGGCTGCATAGCCACCTACAGCGCCTTCTACGGCGGATACCAGATGGCGTTCCTGTTCATCCTCCTCGGAGCGTTCTTCGATTTCTTCGACGGCATGACTGCACGTGCGCTTGGCGTCAGTGGCCGCCTCGGAGTGGAGCTCGACTCTTTAGCCGACTGCGTCACATTTGGCGTTGCCCCATCTGCTATGCTCTTCGGACTCTTCAACAAGGTTGCCTACCCTGAGTTCATGGCCAACGAGTTCTTCTTCACCGTGATGCCCTTCACAGCCTTCCTCGTGGCAGCCTTCTCTGCCCTGCGCTTAGCAAAGTTCAATATCGACGAACGTCAGCACACAGGATTCATCGGCATGCCCACACCTGCCAATGCCATCTTTTGGGGAGCTCTCATCTCCAGCAGCTACACATGGCTGACAGGTCCCAGATTCAATGCCTTCTTCCTCTTCCTCTTCATGATGCTCTTCTGCTGGCTGCTGGTATGCGAAGTGCCTATGTTTGCCTTCAAGAGCTTCAAGGGAGGCGACGGCAAGCTCAAGATCTCGTTCCTTGCCTTGAGCGGCATAGTGCTGGCGGTCAGTGGTGTCGTGGGCTACACTCATGGTTGCGCAGGCCTGCTCCTTGCCAGGGGATTGTCAGTGTGTATCGGACTTTATGTCATGACATCCATTGTCGCATCTCTTTTGCCCCGTAAGGAATGACATCGGGGGAGACGTGTCCCTCGCCATTTGAGTAGTAACTAAAACACCCCTCGAATATGGGATTCATCTTATCACTTTTTTTTGCATTCATCATCATCATCTTCGTCATCCTCGGCATCGGATCCTACCTGCTGAGCCGCATCCTTGGTGGGTTTGACAACCTCGTCCGACTCGTCAGGCGCATGTTAGGACTTGGCAGCAAGAGCCAGCAGTCATCTTCCACCTCTGGCTCTCAGTCCTCCAGACATACCCAAGGAGGAAGGGGAACACGCACATCAGATAGCGACTCCACCTCTTCTTCAGACAATGTCAGCCACACCAACACCAAGATATTTGGCGCAAACGAAGGTACGTACATCGACTTTGAGGAGGTGAAGTGAAGCTGCGGTGAATGGCAAAACATAGACAATCAGCCCCCCCCAAAAAAATATATATATAAATATCTACATCTGCATGAACGACAATCACGACATACGATGGATACAACGGCTCGCCAACTACGAGAAAGCCCTTGCAAGGTTAGAAACGGCGGTTGCCCTGATGGAAGACGGAAGGTCGCATTGTGGCGAAGAAGATGAGCTGATGAAAGAAGGTCTCGTACAACGATACGAATACACTCAGGAGCTGGCATGGAAGGTCATGAAAGACTATGAAGAATATCAAGGCTATTCCAATATCCAAGGCTCACGAGATGCCATTCGACTCGCGCTATCAATCGGCATAATATCAGACAGGGCTTGGATGGACACTATTGCTGCACGCAATTTGATGTCGCACTGCTATGACGAGGAAGAGTTTGTGATGACATACGAAAAGATAACCTCCGTGTTCGTCCCTCTTTTCCGTGATTTGTGCAACACCTTGTTAGCTATCAGAAACAATCTGCCATGAACAAGTTTGGTTTAGAATCAAAAGACATAGAATCAATCAGACACGCAATAGCCTCCGTGGCAGGTGTAGAAAAAGCTATCTTGTACGGGTCGCGAGCCATGGGAAACTTTAAGCCGTATTCGGACATCGACATATCCCTCATAGGCGACAATTTGACTGTTGGCGACTTGATTCATCTTCATACAATCATAGACGATCTCATGCTTCCTTTTGAAGTAGACATCAACATATACCATCTTTTAAGGAATGACTGTCTGCGTGACCATATCAAACGAAGAGGAGTAGAGTTGTACAGCAGAACTATCACATAGTCTGCATTCATATAAACAATCAACATAAGACAATTTATCAAGGTGCGTCACACAGATACAAGCTGTAACGCACCCTTTTTACTTACATACCACCATGACACTATACTCATCCATGCTATCCCACGCTGACAAAAGCCAAGTGGCAGGTCTGTCGCGCTTCTTTAAGTGCGGCAAAGGACAATATGGCGAAGGCGACCAATTTCTTGGCATCAAGGTGCCTGTGACGCGAAGTGTGGTCAAAGAATGCTGGCGCACCACCAGCTTCGATGAACTTGAAGAGTGCATCTCCAGTCCCTACCATGAGGCGCGCCTTGCTGCCCTCCTCACTCTCGTAGAGATATTCGCCCACGCCAAGAAAGACATGCCGCTCCGCCAACGCTGCATCGACTTCTACCTCAGCCACACTGCCCATATCAACAATTGGGACCTTGTCGACCTCAGTTGCTACAACCTGCTCGGCACATGGCTTCTTGACAAAGACCGCAGCCTGCTCTACAGACTCGCTTCAGACGGCAAGACAATATGGGAGCGACGCATCGGCATCGTCACCACTATGCAATTCATCCGCCATGGGCAGACAGACGACACATACGCAATCGCCCAGATCTTTCTCGAGGACTCACTTCCCCTCCACGATCTGCTCCAGAAGGCAGTGGGTTGGTTGCTGCGCGAGGCTGGCAAGCGAGATCTCAATCGCCTACGCCAATGGCTCATGCCCCGCGCTGCCACCATGCCACGTACCATGCTTCGATATGCCATAGAAAAGTTTAGCGAAGAAGAACGTTCTCATTTTTTACATTTACGAGACACTGCTAAATAAATGCGCCCACACCTGCAGTATTTGAATAAATACCTCAATAATGGTAACATATTCGAAGTGAAAAGACACAAAAACAGTTTATGTAACATGCGAACAAATGATGCCACTGCCGACCTTATGACCGTCATCAACCTCTACCAAGACTTCGCCTCCACATCGCCCACAGCATACAGCAAGGCTACGGCAGAGTTGGAAGCTGCCCTTGTAGTCTTTGATGCAGCAGACAAGGGAGATCCTGTCAGTGTTGATAAGCCATCAGCCTCTGCATACTCCTCGCTTCGCTGCTACAGCCTCACTGGTATACGCACAAATAAAGCCGTCCCTGGCATAAGCATCATAAAGTCGGACGGCGGAAATGCAAAAAAGGTAGTGAATAGATAAAGACATTTCGTGCAGGCTGCCGAGCGCAATGCCAGCATCACAATAGACAGCAGGGTGAAGTATCAGCACGTGACTGGCTTCGGCGGTATACCAGTAACATCACAGCAGATGAACACCAACAATACTGGCACATAGCCCGACGGCTATCATAAAACACCCCAGATGGCAAGCATAAAGTCTTTCCATCCGGGGTGTAAGCATATAAAAAAGTGCAGAAGGATGAGCATGGACAGGACAGCCAAGGCCTATATCAGCACAATCGTGAGGTGTCAAAAATCAAACTCACCAGTAAACTCCGACGTCATGCGTTTTTTTTCATCCATCTCATGCCTCATGCGCTTTACAGCAGTCTTGAAGAAGAAGTCTATCAGATGTTCGGGAGAATCCGTCCTGAAAAGGCGCAGACAGTTGATGTATTCAGCATGCGCATCCTTAGGTATGACAATGATGGGATGCCCTTTGCTGAGCAATATTTTATTGACCAACAGACGCCCTGTTCGCCCGTTGCCATCTCTGAAGGGATGCAGATATTCAAAATAAGCATGAAAGCGCGCACACAGTTCTACCAGATGCAATTGCCCTTCGTCTATTGCACGCTGCGTCGATTCAAGCAGTCGAGGCACCTGAGCCACTAACTGAGTATGGTCGCCAAAGATAGTGTCTCCTGCTGCCATGTCACAGTCGGTGTATTCACCGGGACGACCTCCCTCATGCCTATAAGATATTGTATGTTCCGTCAGCAAGAAATGCAGATGTTTGACATAATCCTCCGTGAGCGGCATGTCTACAGTCCGTATCATCTCCTCATAGGCAGCGAAATGATCAAGCATCTCAAAAGCTTCCACCAGAGTTTTGCCATGCAGAGTCATGCCCAAGCCCTTCTCCTTCAGAGCTCGCGTGTCATCTACAGTGAACGAGTTGCCCTCAATGCCGCAACTATGGCACGAGAATAGCACCTCATTGTACTTCTGCAGTTCTTCCTGCGCAAATTGGTCAGACACAGTACGGGTATATTCCTTCACCATGTCATCGTACATCAGTCTATAGTCTGTCATGATTCCAAAGCGATGTGTTGTCGGGGTCTATATTGAGTTTTCCCTACCTACTTGCTTCTCACCTGTCCGTTGCCCTCAATGATCCACTTGTATGTCGTTATCTCCTCGAGAGCCATAGGTCCGCGCGCATGAAGCTTCTGTGTTGATATGCCTATCTCGGCTCCGAGTCCAAACTGAGCTCCGTCGGTGAAAGACGTAGGAGCGTTGTGGTAGACGCAGGCAGCGTCAACCTGAGCCAGGAAGCGGTCAGCCGTCTCACGGTTCTCTGTGATGATGCACTCAGAGTGTCCCGAACCGTGGCGACGTATGTGGCGAATAGCCTCGTCAGCATCGACGACAGTCTTTATGGCCATGGTATACGACTGAAACTCCGTGCCGTAGCTTTCTTCTGTGGATGGGCAAAGCAGCTGCTCTGGATAGTTGCCGCTGAGAGCAGCCATGGCTGGTTCGTCAGCATAGATGACCACATTGCTCTCCATCAGCGGACGACAGAGTTCGGGGAGGTCTGCGAGGCGGTCAGCATGAACGAGAGCGCAGTCGAGTGCGTTGCACACACTGACACGGCGTGTCTTGGCATTGTTGATGATGCGCGCCCCCTTGCCGAGGTCGCCGTCCTTGTCAAAATAGGCGTGGCACACT
>JAEDNQ010000131.1 GCA_016302435.1 Bacteroidaceae bacterium | reverse complement strand
TTTATGATACGCACAAACTCGGGTGCGATATGTGTGCCAAGGGCTCCGAGCATCTCGAAGTTGATAAGGAACATGCGCTTGGCTCTGCCTTTGGCCTTGAGGAGGATGCCTTCTTGGCCGTCAAAGATGCCGCCCACGATGAGCACTCTGTCTCCTTTCTTCAGCTCTACCTCGTCGGGACGGAAATAGTGGATGTCGGTCTTCATCTTTGTGGCTGCATCTATGAAGCGTTCCATCTCCTGTTCTGGGACATGGAGTATCTTGTAGGAGTTGCCATCCTTGGTGTAGCTGTAGGTGATGAAGCTGTTGAGTTTTTTTATGGTATTGATGACGGTGAAGGAAGAATAGACAAAGATGGTGTTGGGAATGAGGGGACGTTCTGTGATGACTTTCTTGCCGTTCAGGGTGGAGTCGCTCTGCACTGTGGGGAAAAAGAAGCGGAGGCCTGCTTTGGTCATGACGTCTACGGCAAGCTGCTCTTTGCGGCTCACCTTCATCACAAACCACTGGGGAATGTCGTTGGGGTGTTTGTGTTTCGGGGATAATTCGGATGGAGTGTCTGTTGGCATTATTGGGGGAATGTTGACGTGTGTGTCTGGATTAATTTATACGATTAGATGTTGCAAAGGTAGTCAAAAGATGTTGAATTTGCATGAAAGGAGGGTGAAAATCTTTGAAAACTTGTGTTATGACATTATTTATTTGTACTTTTGTCTTCTGAAACGGTCGTTGGCCGTATGTTTTTTGTATCCTGTCAGTGGCATGTATGCGTGCGTTGTATAAATGATGTATATGTTCGGATGGTGCATGATTCAATCGTGTGTTGTCAGAATAGTCCTTGTGTATGAACTGATAGGTTTGTACGGCATCACTGCTGATAGCAATACGTTGCTCAAGACATATTAACAAACAAGATAGTTACTTAACCAATAGATGAAACATTTACGACTTATGAATGGCGGAGTGGTGCGTACACTCGCTTTGATTTCTCTTTCTTTCTGTTCTGCGGCACAGGTCTCTGCTCAGCAATGGCCTGAGGCTGGACGTGAGGCTAAACCCTACACACGATGGTGGTGGCACGGAAGTGCTGTCGACTCTGCTGGCATAGACTACTGCATGACACAGTATGCCAAGGCCGGCATTGGCGGTGTGGAGATAACTCCTATCTATGGCATGGTGGATAATGAGGCTAATGAGATAGCTTATCTCTCGCCTAAGTGGATGCGCATGCTGCGATATGTTGAGACGCGGGGCGAGCAGCTCGGCATGGAAGTGGATATGGCTACTGGCACAGGATGGCCTTTCGGAGGGCCGCTCGTGAGTGAGGAGGATGCTGCTTGCAAACTGATTTTCGATGAGGAGGATAACCATAGCGTAGGGCGCACGAAGCAGAAGGTGAAGAGGGCTGCTCCTGGAGGCGAAGGTTTTGTCATTGACCACTTCGACCGTGGGGCGGTGGCGAGATATTTCGAACGCTTCGACACTGCTTTTGCCAATCAGGGCATGACTTTCCCAAATGCCATGTTCAATGACTCCTATGAGGTGTATGGTGCTGACTGGACACCGAAACTCTATGAGGAGTTTAAGAAGAGAAGAGGATATGACCTCGAACCGTTCACATATCTGCTGAACACGAAGGATTCGCTGCGCACAGACGGTCAAAGGCGCATCATCAGCGACTACCGAGAGACGCTTGGAGAACTGCTGCTTGAGAATTTCACCTCTCAGTGGACTGATTGGGCGCACTCCCACGGCAGCATCACGCGCAATCAGGCGCATGGCAGCCCTGCAAATCTGCTGGATGTGTATGCGGCTGTTGACATCCCTGAGTGTGAGGGCTTTGGCCTCAGCGACTTCGGCATTAAGGGACTGAGGCAGGACAAGGGTTTCACAAAAAAGAACGACTCCGACCTCTCCATGCTGAAGTATGCGTCATCGGCAGCTCATATCTCAGGAAAGAGGTTCACATCGAGCGAGACATTCACGTGGCTCACCGAGCACTTCCGCACGTCTCTCTCACAGTGCAAGCCTGATCTCGACCTGATGTTCGTCTCGGGTGTCAACCATGTCGTCTTCCATGGCTCATGCTATTCTCCCGAGAGTGAGGCGTGGCCAGGACGACGTTTCTACGCAAGTGTGGACTTCTCGCCCAACAACAACTGGTGGTCTGCCATGCCTGCTTTCTCCTCGTACATAGAAAGGTGCCAGTCGTTCCTTCAGTGGGGCAAGGCTGACAATGATGTTCTGGTCTATCTCCCATATTATGACATGATATATGATCAGCCAGGCACAGTGGCTCTCTTCGACATTCACTCCATGGAGAAGCGTGCACCCAAGTTCATCAAGGCAGTGCAGACTATCATCAAGAGCGGCTATGATGTCGACTACGTGTCTGACCGATTCCTTATGCAAGACAGCGTTACGTCTCGCTATGCAGCAGTCCTCATCCCCGAGGTCCGATTCATGCCTCTCGCCACACTGCGCCGACTTGTGCAGTATGCTGAGCAGGGCGGAAAGGTGGTCTTCGTCGGTTCGTTGCCTCAGTCTGTGCCTGGATATGAGAAGGATAAGGAACAGAAGGAGTTCTCATCTCTTATCAAGCGTCTGCAAAAGACGGTCTCATTCCACTCCGAACAGGCTATGATGATCACCTGGGGACAGGGTGGCATCATCACCACACCCGACTACAATGATGGCTTGCAGTATACAGGAGCGCGACCAGAACCTATGCGCCTTCAGCATGGGCTCAGCTGTATAAGGCGCAGCAATGACACGGGGCATCATTATTTCATCTCTAACCTTCAGGGGAAGGACATCGATGCTTTCATCCCTATGGGAGTGACACTATCGAAGGCTGTGCTCTATAATCCTATGAACGGGGCGGTTGGTCTGGCTAAGGTGGACAGTCAGGGACGTGTGCGCCTGCAACTGAAGAGCGGAGAAAGTATAATAGTGCGAACATACGTTCAGGACGACGCCGCTTTGGCTGATGTGAAACCTTACCGCTACTACAATGCGTTGGAGTACAGAGCCAATGTCCTGTCACAATGGACTTTGTCTTTCAAGGAGGCTGCTCCTGTGTCTATTGGCAAGACATACAAGATGAGTAACGGAGCGAAGCCGTGGACAAGCCTCGGAGACAGCGTGCTCAACACAACCATGGCCATTGGCGTATACACTACTTCGTTCACTATGCCTGCCATTCCTACAAATGCAGCCTTCATTCTCGACCTTGGCGATGTGCGCGAGACCGCCCGTGTGGTTGTCAATGGCAAGGAGGCTGCTCATCTCTTCGCTGTGCCTTTCCGTGTGGACATAACGGATTATGTGAAGCAGGGCGCAAATACGCTGGAGATAGAAGTGGCAAATCTTCCTGCCAACCGCATAGCCCAAATGGATCGTGATGGCGTGAAGTGGCGCAAGTTTAAGGAAATCAATGTTGTGGACTTGAACTACAAGAAGGGACTGTATGACCAGTGGGAGACAGTGCCTTCAGGTCTCAATAGCGATGTGAGACTCATTCCTTGCACTCTCGAATGAGTGTACTCTTCATACACTTTTTGATGAGAGCTCTCTGCTGTGTTTTTTTAGTGGGGAGCTCTCTTCTGTGTTATTAGTGGAGAGTCCTCTTCTATATCGTAGAAAAGTACTTTCTCATAAGCTTTTTGTGAGATAGTCTATGATTCTTTCGTTGGCAGCTTTGAGAGTCTCGCATGCACGGCTGAGGTTGCGTGAGAACTCCTCGTATGTTTCGGCACCGCTGTCGCATAGGTCGGTGACGGACTTGACAAGGAGGATTGGCTTGGAAAAGAGTGAGCATACAAAGGCTACGGCAGCGCCTTCCATATCTTTCAGTTGACCTCCGTTGGTTTCGATGACCTCAAGGTCGCAGGGCTGCATGTCGAGCGATGAGCCGGTGGTAACCTTTCCCATCTTCATGCCGAGTGAGTGTGCGAGAGTTTCGCTGCCTGGCCATACGTTGTAGTTGCCTATGCTCTGGGTCTGCCAGTTGTCGTCACCTGGCACGCGGCGGTCGTGAAACATAGCCTTGTTGCCTATGTATACCTCAGCTATCTCAGCTCCATGTTTGCGAAAGGCTCCGCAGGTGCCAGAGTTGATGATGAGGTCGGGGTCGAGACGCTGGATGGCGGCCGTGGTGGACACGCTGGCGGCTTCGCAACCAACGAGGTCGCTGCCGTGCATCTGTCCGTTGAGCACGACACAGAGGCGTGTGCCCTCAACCTCGCCTTCGTAGAGCTGACAGGGGAGGGGAGAGAAGAAATTATCAACTTTCTTTATTCCGTAGCGGTCGATGAAGGGCTTGGCTTCAGCCACCATCGCCACGATGTAGCATATTGTCTTCATGTTTTTATTTGTGAATATATATATAAATAATGTGTGCTTGATGTTTTGTGTGTTTAGATAATGTGCGCTTGGATAGTTGAGTGAAGATGATATGGCTTGTTGCCATTTACAAGTGCAAAGTTATTGAAATAAAGCCAACATTCAGTTATTTTTGCCGTCAAACACCATTATTGGTTCTTCTTTTGTCTCTTGTTTGCAAGATTTGTCATAACTTTACATCTCAAAACCGCAAAGGCATACATGCTTGGCGGAATATAACTATCCAATCAGTCATTTTTTATAACCTAACTACAAAAGACATGAAGTCACTTATTTTCACAATCGCTTTTTCCCTTATCGCTGGTGCTGCTGTAGCGCAGGAGAAGAAGGGGGACGTTAGCAGTTTCTATGAGAAGAACACTGTGCTTAACTACAATGAAGGAAATAATCCTGCAGGCGAGATAGAGCAGCCTACGAAGTTTGACCCTAACTTCCATATCTACCTCTGTTTCGGACAGTCGAACATGGAGGGCAATGCGCGTATCGAACCTCAAGATTTGGAGGGCATCAATTCGCGCTTCAAGATGATGGCCGCCGTTGATTTCAGCAACACGGGACGCAAGATGGGCAAGTGGTATGTGGCTGTTCCACCTCTTTGCCGCGAGTATACAGGACTCACTCCTGCAGACTACTTTGGCCGCACTATGGTGGAGCGTTCACCTGCTAATGTCTCCATCGGTGTCATCAATGTTTCTATAGGAGGGTGCTCCATCGACCTCTTTGATGAAGACAAGGCTCAGGATTATATAGCTCACTCGGCCGACTGGCTGCAGAATTTCTGCAAGGCATACGGCAATCATCCTTACCAGAGACTTGTAGCTATGGCTAAGGAGGCTCAGAAAGCAGGTGTCATAAAGGGCATACTGCTCCATCAGGGATGTACGAACAATGGTCAGCGCGATTGGCCGGAGAGAGTCAAGCTTGTCTATGACCGCCTGCTTGCTGACCTTGGCCTTGAGGCCGAACAGTGTCCGCTGCTTGTCGGTGAACTTGTTTCTCAGCAGGATAACGGTACATGCTGGCTGCATAACAGCGTGATAGCTACGGTGCCTCTCGTCATCCCTACAGCTTATGTGGTTCCATCGCTTGGTTGTCCTGGAAATGTCGACAAACTGCATTTCACGGCTGCTGGCTATCGCGAACTTGGCAAACGCTATGCGGAGGTAATGCTGCGCGCTCAAAAGAATTGTCCTGCGGTAGGCAAGAACTCCAAGTGCGGTCAGAAGCGAAAGAAAGACGGCGACCAGAAGGGAAAGAAAGACGGTGACCAGAAGGGAAAGAAAGACGGCGGTCAGAAGACCAAAGGAAATAAGAAGAAGTAAGAAAAGAACTAAGAGGTAAAAAAGATGCGTGCATGCCATGTTAGGCTTGTGCGCATCTTCTTTTCTATCAGCACAGGAAAACCTGAAAGTCAGCGTTTCCCCATTCTGTCCGAACGGAAAGTTTTGGTGGGGAGAGTTTCCACCTTCTTCTCCTGTTCTCCTTATACCAGAGTGCTGAGGTGTCGGCTTATGTCTTGCAGTTCAGCACGTATGTCTTTCAGACGCTCGATGACATCCACGTTGCGGTCTATCTCGCCGCCCTTGTTGCGCTTGAGCATGTCGCGCGCTCCTTGGAGTGTCATGCCCCTTTCTTTGACCAGATGGTATACCTTCTTGACCTGTTCGATGTCGGCCTTTGTGTATTGGCGTATGCCTCTGCCTATCTTGTTGGGCTTGATGTTGGGAAATTCCTTTTCCCAGTAGCGCAGCAGAGTTTCGGTGACGTTCATCATGCT
>JAEDNQ010000130.1 GCA_016302435.1 Bacteroidaceae bacterium | reverse complement strand
CGGCAGTATCTTATTGATTTCTGCTTAGGTATGGCATGATTGTTTCACGTGGAACATCGATTGGCGTTATCTGCCCATGAGGATAAGCATGGTGTTGATGTCGGAAGGAGAGACTCCAGGTATGCGTGAAGCCTGGGCGAGGGTCTCTGGCTGGATGGCATTAAGCTTCTGCCTTGCCTCGATGGAAATCTGAGTCATATTTGGATAGTCAAACTTCCCTTTTATCTTTATGCTTTCCAGTCGGAGCATTTTGTCTGCCATCTGTTGCTCGCGGACAATGTACCCTTTGTACTTGACCTGTATCTCTGCAGCCTCTATGATTTCGTCCCTTCTCGTGTCTGTCCCTATTATCTCCTCAGCTCGTTTGCGGAACGGTTCGATGTGAGGCATGATATTGCTAATCGAAACTTGAGGCCTGCCAAGTAGCTCCTGCAACTTGCAGCCATGTCTCAGAGGGGTGGTGCCAAGGGAGTCGAGGGCAGGATTGATGAGGGTAGGCTTAAGCGAGAAGTCAGAGATGAAGTCAATCAGTTCTTTTACCTTGCTTTTCTTATCCTTCATGAGCTGGTATCTATCAGCTGTTGCGAGGCCAATGTTGAAACTGCGCTCTGTCAGTCGCATGTCGGCATCGTCTTGGCGAAGAAGAATGCGGTATTCAGCTCTGGACGTGAACATGCGGTATGGCTCGTCCACTCCTTTTGTCACCAGATCGTCGATAAGTACGCCGATGTACGCTTCGTTGCGTCCGAGAGTGAACCGTGAGGGTTGGGTGTCGCCTGCGGAAGCATTTATGGCGGCATTGATGCCAGCCACGATACCTTGTCCTGCAGCCTCCTCATATCCTGTTGTTCCGTTTACCTGCCCTGCAAAGAAGAGATTTTTTACTACCTTCGATTCGAGAGAGTGAGTCAGGAGGGTAGGGTCGAAGAAGTCGTACTCAATGGCATATCCTGGACGGTATATCTGAAGATTGCGGAAAGCCGGAATCTGTCTCAAGGCTGAGAGTTGGATGTCGAGAGGAAGGGAAGAAGAGAATCCGTTAAGGTACATCTCATTGGTGGTCTCACCTTCTGGTTCGAGGAAGAGCATGTGCTCGTCCTTGTCGGGAAAGGTGTGAAGCTTTGTCTCGATGCTTGGGCAGTATCGGGGTCCTATGCTCTGTATCTGCCCGTTGTAAAGAGGCGAGTCGGCAAGTCCTGACTTTAGAGTCGTGTGTACGTCCTTGTTGGTGTACGTTATCCAGCACGGCAAGTTGTTGCGCTGGCTGACAGCAGTATGCTCTATTGGCATATATGAGAACTTGTGGAAGTCATGATCACCGTCCTGTCTCTCCATAAGGGAAAAATCCACGCTTCTCTTATCTATTCTGACTGGAGTTCCAGTTTTCATTCTTCCTGATTTCACTCCGTGGGCGGTTATTGACTCAGTCAATTCAAGAGCTGCCGCTTCAGCGCATCGGCCCCCTGGTATCTTCACTCGACCTATATGCATGAGCCCATTCAGGAAAGTGCCCGCTGTTATGATGACACACTTCGCTTTAAACTCAGCACCGTAGTATGTTGTCACTCCAGTAGCCTCACCGTTCTCCACGATAAGTCCTCTGACTTGGTCTTGCCAGATGTTGAGGTTTGGAGTGTTCTCGAGTATCTCTCTCCATGTCCATATGAACTTGGCTCTGTCGCATTGTGCTCTTGGACTCCAGACAGCAGGTCCTTTTGACATGTTGAGCATCCTGAACTGTAGGCTGCACCTGTCTGTGACGATGCCGGTATATCCACCAAGCGCATCGATTTCTCGCACTATCTGTCCCTTGGCTATACCGCCTATGGCAGGGTTGCAAGACATCTGTGCAATCTTGTTCATGTCCATTGTTATCAGGCATGTCTTGGCACCAAGGTTGGCAGCGGCAGCGGCAGCTTCACATCCTGCATGCCCCGCGCCTACTACAATTACGTCATAGTTGAATACCATCTGTTTCTTTAAGTAGTTGTGCTGTATTGTTGTTGATAATTTATGTTTGTGCAAAAGTACTCCTTTTTTCTGACGTGTACAAATATTAAGACAAAAAAGTGTTTCACTTACCTGTCATACATTCCAGACAAAAGGAGATAAGGTAGGTTCGATTTAATTACAATTCTTTTTTGAATTACCTTTGCGGTCTTTTGTCCTCTCTTCGGCATCTCTATTCGTAAGCTTGACTTCGTCTTCCTCCTCCTCCCGTTTTTCCGTCACTTCCAAACGCTGTGTTCTATAATGCACGATAATGCACGATAATGCACGAAAACGAATGATAATGCACATTACGGGAGAAGCAGTACAAAATCACACCTTACCATTGCCATTTCCATTGGAGTAGTTCCCCAAATCACACGGGGTAGTTTTATGCACATATACGAGAGATTGTGTGCATGCGTCCTGAAGGTGTTGCAGATAGTTCAAGTGTGGATGTTCGAAAGCTATGGAGTGGTATTATCTTCATTTCTTAAGCGCCTATATGCCCATTGCATTCCCGCTATCTGTAACGTGCCTAATGCGGAATCTTGCAACTTTGCCCTCAATGTTGACTTCTATGTCAAATAGAATGCTTATCTTTGCAGCCAGTAAAAGATCGTTGACCCTTACATCTTCCACATATTATTAATATGAACACACATCCAACCACTCACGCTTTCGAGCAGATAGGCACACATTGGTCAGAGAATATGCGAGCTTTCATCAAGCAGCATATCAATGACGACACCTGCGAACTGTTGCTCTCCGCGTCGCGCTATGGCGACATTGACATGCAGTTTGCAGCTCATCAGATTGAAGCCCGACGAAAGCTGAGGGACAAATTACCCGAATGGTACGACAATGACGACATCGTCATGGGTGGCAAGATTCCTGCCGAACAGTGTAGTTCTGAACAGACGGCACGGTTCAAGCGCTCCATCATCCAGGGACGTAGTCTATGTGACCTGACTGGCGGAATGGGGGTAGACTTCTGGTACATGTCTGAGGGAATGGACACGGCCATCTACACTGAGCGAGACGCTTGGTTGTGTGAGTGTGCTGAACACAATATGGCTGCCCTCTCTGCCAGCAGAAATCCTTCTGCTGGCTCTACAATATTCCTTATCCGCCATGGCGACGGCAGATTGCTCCCCATACCTGACGTTGACGTTATATACCTCGACCCTGCTCGCCGCTCATCAGATGGCGGCAGAGTGTATGCCATCGAAGACTGCGAACCCAATGTCCTTGACTGGCAAGACCTGTTGCTCTCCCATGCTTCCACTGTCCTTGTCAAGCTATCGCCAATGATAGATTTGTCTGATATGCTTTCAAAGATGAGCCACGTTACAGATGTGTACATCGTGGCTGTGAGAAACGAGTGTAAAGAGATGCTTGTCAAGATGCAGGCTGAAAGTTCAAAACTTTGCGAGAAAGATAAAAGCGAGGGAAAAGGAGAATCTCTTGAGAGTGCCGCTGAAGGCGGAGGAAGAGATGTTGTCATACATTGTGTGGACTTCATGCCGACAACGACCATATCACATGCCTTCGTCCTCTCTGACTCAAAGCCAGTGAGAGTGACCGGTGAGGGTGTCATGCGTTATCTTTTCGAGCCCGATGTCACTCTGATGAAAGCACAGGCCTTTGGATCTCTCTGCCACGACTTCGACGTTGTCCAGCTCGATGTGCAGACGCATCTCATGACCTCTGCTTCACCGTGTCCGAACTTCCCGGGACGTCGTTTTGAGGTAGAAGAAGTTATCCCGTTCTCCTCTCACGTTGTCAAGCGTCTGCCACGTCTCATCCCCAAAGCCAATATCTCCACACGAAACTTTGTCTTGACTGCCGACCAACTCCGCAAGAAGACAGGCATAAAAGACGGTGGAGACATTTTTCTCTTCGGCGCAAGCGTAAAGGGAGAAGGGAATGTCATTATCCGCTGCAAAAAGATTTGAGGCGAATCACAAAATTATTGTTGTCTGCTTGATTCAGCTTCATGTGGGGTACAATACAATGTGCCCTGCAAGATGTAAAATGTTTATCGGACAGCATAAGTGCAATATAGATGTCTGATACATTGACATCTTGAACCACAATAGAGCGTGTAAATGAAAAAAAACTTCACATTATAATATATATGTGGAAAAAATGATGTATCTTTGCCTCGTCTTGTTGACAGCGTGACATAGCGCGCTCAAGCGGCGCAATGCATGTTGTCTGGCAAATAAGACTTTTCCTCCCTAAAAGGACATGCATACAACAAATGTATTTGCTATCTCATAATAAAAATCATACAATTTCCATCACAAAGATGCCATCATGGCTATTAAAATTAAGAAAACAGACAAAATGAAAAATAGGACATCTCTATTTTGTACACTACGAGCATGGCACGCCCTACTATGGTTGGCTGTACTGACAGTCTCATGTCCCGCAGTGGCAAAGAAGGTCATCTTCATGCCTCAGTTTTCAGCGCAGGCACAGTTTGCAGGGTATTATGCTGCCCTGGAACAGGGTTATTATAAGGAAGCAGGACTGGATGTCGTCATCAAGCACCCGGCAAAATCGTGCCCAGTCATGGAATATGTGAGAGAGGGCGAGTGCGACTTCTTCACAGCAGAAGCCATAACAGCTGTCCTCAACTCAGGAGTGCTCTGTCCCGAACTCGTCAACATACTTCAGACAATTCAGCACAACTCGCTCGTCCTTTTGGCAAAAGATGAAAACATCAAGTCATTGCAAGAACTGAAAGGAAAACGCATCGGAGCATGGAAAGCAGGATTTTGCGAACTGCCATTCATGATCGACTACATCGAGAGCTCAAATGTGGAGTGGGTTTACTATGTCAATGCTGTCAACATCTATGTCAGCGGAGTCGTCGATGCCATACTTCTCAAGTCGTACAACGAGAAGATACAGATGGACATGTCTGGCGCAAAATATGGAAGCACCGTCTATTTCCGCGACCGTGGCTACGACATGCCAGAAGACGGACTGTACACCACGGCCGAATACTACAAGCAAAATCCCAAGATTTGTCAAGCCTTTGCCGAAGCCTCACGCAGAGGATGGGAGTGGGTGAGAAAGAACAGAGCCAAAGCTCTCGAAATAGTGATGAAATATGTCAAAGCCAATAATGTCACCACCAGCCGCTATCTGCAGAAGTTCATGCTTGAGGAAATCCTAAGACTACAGGAAGACGAAGAAGGCAAGGATCCTTCCTACATGCTAAAGAAAGAAAACTATGAGTGGGTGTCCAACTTGCTCTACAGATATGGCTACATAGAGAAACAAACACCATACAATGACTTTGTCAAAATAAAGAAGAAATGATAAACCAAGTGCATCTGTTCTTTTCGAAGATGACTTTGCGCCAGATGATGACCTTAGCAATAACTATTGTGTCTCTCAGCTTCACTGGAGCATTCGTCCTCTTTGTCATCATGGCAAGGAAAAATGCCCGTGAGACAGCTACCATCGTGGCGCAAAATGCCATTGAGCATACCATATCGAAAATAAACAGGGGATTCAACTCTGTGGAAGCTGCCGTCGACAAGGCTGCCTGGAAAGTGGTCGCCCACCTCGACCAACCGCAATACATGTACACCATACCACGTGAACTTATCGAGAATAACGAACACGTGTATGGAGGAGCCGTAGCCTTCGAATACAACTACTATGAGTCGGAGGGAAGATTTTTCGCGCCCTATTGCTGGAGAGACGGCGACAGCATATCATCCAAGCAGCTTGGCACAATAGAATATGAGTATCACTACATGGATTGGTACCAGATACCCAAACTGCTCAGACGCTCATACTGGTGCGAACCATACTATGACGAGGGGGGTGGAGAACACATCATGACAACTTTTTCCCGTCCACTCTTCGACAAGAGAGACAACATGTACGGTGTCGTCACTGCTGACGTCAGCCTCGACTGGCTGAAGAATGTTGTGAACGGTGCCATGCCTTTCAAAGGCTCTTATCCTCTTCTCCTCGGACGCGGATGCGAGTTTATAGTCTGTCCAGACTCAGCGGCAGTGCTCAATGAGACCATCTTCTCCGAAACGTTTGGTTGTGATGACGAAGATGTGCTCGAACCGCTGCGCAAGATGGCTGCCGACATTCAGGAAGACAAGTCTGACTATGTCGTCATGGACAGAGAAGGCACCACATATTATATATATTACTCAGAAATGTCCAAGACCGAATGGGTAGTGGCCATCTGCTGCCCAGAGAAAGAGATATATGCCGAAGCCAACTCCCTCATAAAGACTGTTGG
>JAEDNQ010000129.1 GCA_016302435.1 Bacteroidaceae bacterium | reverse complement strand
ATAGCGGCATTTACTCTCCAAACACTACTGTGACCTTGGCTGGCTTGTCCACTGCAGCACCGTTGGTGGTGCCAGGCTTCCAGCGCGGCATGCCGCTGACGATGGCGAGGGCAGCCTTGTCCATAGCTTCTCCTGCCGACTTCGTCACTTTGGCAGACTGGATGCATCCTTTGGCATCGACCACAAAAGATACTTCGACTGAGCCCTTGTCACTTATGCCTGAGGCTGCTACCTTCTTCTTGATGTATGCCTTCAGAAACATCTCGCCGCCTGTGAAGGTAGGGGCGGCGTCCTGTGTGGCTGTGGACTCGGATGGTGTGCTGGCAAGGGATGTCGCTGGGGCTGCCATGTCCTGAAGACTGAGAGGATTGGCTTGTTCTGCCAAAGGGCAAGCGTTGGCTCCTGTGGCAGAGGCTGCGCATATTGCTAATGCTGATACTAAGTTTTTCTTGTCCATAGTGTTGGTTGTTTTGACGAGTGGATGACTTGCTGCAGGAAAGGCTATCCTCTGACAGCTATGGCTTCTATCTCCACGTTTGCTCCCTTGGGCAGAGCGGCTACGGCAAAGGCAGAGCGAGCTGGATAGGGAGCCTGGAAGAACTCAGAGTAGACCCCATTGACAGCGGCGAAATTGCTGATGTCGGCAAGGAGAACTGTCACTTTGACAACATTCTGCATGGTGAGGTCTGCCTCGGCAAGGATGTTCTTAATGTTGGTGAGGCTCTGGCGAGCTTCAGCCTGAATGCCGCCCTGGGCAAACTCTCCGGTGGCTGGGTCGATGGGGAGCTGACCGCTCACATATACTGTTCCGCAGGCTTCGATGGCCTGGCTGTAGGGCCCAATGGCTGCTGGCGCATTGGTAGTGTTGATAGCTTTCATATTGCAACTTGAAATTAAATAATTGATGATTTTCAGCAACAAAGGTAATCACTTTTGTGGGATTAAACAAATATTATAGCTTTTTATCGCACTTTTAGGGCTCAAAATCAAATTTATTATTTAACTTTGCACACACATAACATCAAATCTTCAATAAACACAGAGTCGCCTGCTCAAGTGCAAAACACATGTGCGAAAGACGACGACACATACCCACTTACACACACATACACCCAACACACATTATAAACATGACAGTATCAGAACTCATCAACAAGACAGACAAGACGGCTTTCTCCTTCGAGGTCCTTCCGCCACTGAAGGGCACAGGCACGTCGGCGCTGTATAAGACTATAGACACTCTCAGGGAGTTCAATCCCGCATACATAAACATCACGACCCACCGCAGCGAGTACATCTACGTGGAGCAGGCGGACGGAACATACGTGCGCCAGTTTGTGCGCCGCCGCCCTGGCACTGTGGCTGTGGCAAGCGCCATCATGCAGAAGTACGGCATTAAGGTGGTGCCCCACGTGGTGGTGAGCGGCATGACGAAGGAGGACCTCGAATACATGTTGCTCGACCTCCAGTTTCTCGGCATAAAGGACATACTCGTGCTGAGAGGCGACAAGGCCAAGGATGAGCCGCGCTTCGTGGCGGCAAAGGACGGCTACAGCCATGCCACAGACCTCATAGAGCAGGTCAACATGTTCAACCGGGGGCTGTTCGTAGACGGCACGCCCATCAAGACTCCCGGCGCACCCTTCTCATACGGAGTGGCGGCCTACCCCGAGAAGCACGAGGAAGCACCCAACCCTGAGTTTGACCTCCAGATACTCAAGCGCAAGCAAGACATGGGGGCTGACTATGCCGTGACACAGATATTCTACGACAACAACAAATATTTCGACTTTGTCGACAAGGCTCGGCAGGCTGGCATCACCATGCCCATCATACCGGGCATAAAGCCTATAGCCAAGATGAGCCAGTTCAATGTGCTGCCGAAGACCTTCCACCTCGACCTGCCCGAATCGCTCTCCAAGGCCATGGAGCAATGCAAGACGGACGCTGAGGCCAAGCAGGTGGGCATAGAATGGGGCATAGAGCAGTGTCGCGAGCTCATGAGCCGCGGAGTGCCCTCCATCCACTTCTACACCATGGGAGCCACAGACAGCATAAAGGAGATAGCCAAGGCCGTGTACTAAGGGCGGCATGACCGCCTGCTGACGGGCACGCCATGGCTCACATATACAGACAACAATCACCATTTTCGACATCCGACATGACTTTCGACGACATCATAGGGCAGGAGACTGTCAAGCGCCATCTGAAGGAAGAGCTTGAGAGAGGCAGAGTGCCACATGCGCTCATGCTCCACGGACCTGAGGGATGCGGTGCGCTCCCCTTAGCCATTGCCTACGCCCAGATGCTGCTGGGAGGAGGCAAGATGGCGGAGAAGCTTCAGCACCCCGACCTCCACTTCGCCTTCCCCATATACAAGAAGAGCAGCGGCAAGGACAGCTACTGCGACGAGTTCATGGGCGACTGGAGGGAGCAGGTCATCAACCGCCCCTACTTCGGCATGGCAGAGTGGATGTCGACGCTTGGACTTGAGAACCAGCAGCTCCTCATCTATGCCAACGAGAGCGAGGCCATCATACGCAAGCTCAGCCTCAAGGCGAGCCAGGGCGGATATAAGGTCATGGTGATATGGCTGCCGGAGAAGATGCACGAGGCCTGCGCCAACAAGCTCCTGAAGATGATTGAAGAGCCGCCAGCCCACACTGTCTTCATCATGGTGAGCCAGCAGCCGGACAAGGTGCTGCAGACCATCGTCAGCCGCACCCAGATGGTGAATGTCCCCGCGCTCCAGCCTGAAGAGGTGGAAAGGGCTCTCGTGGACCGATGGAACATCCTGCCTAACGAGGCGCACCGCATAGCGCGCTCCTGCGGAGGCAACATGGCTCAGGCTCTGCGCACCATCACCCGCGACGCTGACAGCCAGCTCTTCTTCGACCTCTTCGTCCAGCTCATGAGACTGGCCTACACGCGAAAGGTCAAGGAGATGAAGCAGTGGAGCGAGCAGGTCAACGACATGGGGCGCGAACGCATCAAGGCCTTTCTCGAATACTGCCAGAAGATGACCCGTGAAAACTTCATCTACAACTTCGGCCGCCAGGAGGAGCTCAACTACATGTCGGAGCAAGAGGCACAGTTTGCCATCAAGTTCGCTCCCTTCATCAATGAGCGCAACGTCATAGGCATCATGAACGAGCTCTCGCTCGCCCAGCGTGACATACTGCAAAATGCCAGCCCGAAGATTGTACTCTTCGACTTTGCCCTGAAGATGATAGTGCTCATCAAGAACAGGTAGGGAGGGCTGACATGGACGGGCGCACTCTCACCCCTCTCTTTCGCCTTTCCCAAATGACAATACCACAACAAGAAACCTTATAAAAAATATAATATCCAACAATATGTCAGATTTCAAATGCGGCAATTGCTGCAGCACCATGAGCGCATCAGGATGCAGCAAGCGCGCCGACAAACTCAATACGTACGACTGGTTCGCTGACCTGCCCGACAACGCGGCAGCATGCGACATAGTGGAGGTGCAGTTCAAGCCACCTCGCAAGGGTTACTTCCTCAACACCAATAAACTGCAGCTCGCCAAGGGCGACATTGTGGCTGTGGAAGCTAATCCTGGACACGACATTGGCACAGTCACCATGACTGGCCGCCTCGTGCCTCTCCAACTCAAGAAGACCAACCCCAAGCCTGGCACAGAGCTGAAGAAGATATACAGGAAGGCCCGCCAGGTGGACATCGACAAGTTCAACGAGGCCAAGAGCCGGGAGCATGAGACCATGATAGAGAGCCGCCAGATAGCTCTCCGACTGGGCCTCAACATGAAGATAGGCGACGTGGAGTATCAGGGCGACGGCAACAAGGCCATCTTCTACTACATAGCCGATGAGCGTGTCGACTTCCGCCAGCTCATCAAGGTCTTGGCCGACCGCTTCCGAGTGAGGATAGAGATGAAGCAGATCGGGGCCAGGCAGGAGGCAGGGCGCATAGGCGGAATAGGCCCTTGCGGACGCGAGCTCTGCTGCTCCACTTGGATGACCAACTTCGTCAGCGTGAGCACCAGCGCAGCCCGATTCCAGGACATCTCGCTCAATCCCCAGAAGCTGGCTGGACAATGCGCCAAGCTCAAGTGCTGCATGAACTATGAGGTTGACCAATACATGGAAGCTCTCAAGCGACTTCCTTCGCGAGAGATTTCTCTACTCACACAGGATAACGAGTACTTTTTCTTCAAGGCCGACATTCTCTCTCACAAGATAACATACTCCACAGACAAGAAGCTCCTCGTGGGAGAAAAGACCATCACCGCTCGCCGCGCCTTCGAAATCATACAGATGAACCGCAATGGCATCAAGCCCGAAGCTCTCGTCGACAACGAGCAGGAGACTGAACCTGTGGCTACCGACCTGCTCTCGCAGGACAACATCAACCGCTTTGACTCCAAGAACCCTAAGCGCAAGAAGGGACAGAACAAAAAGCAGAACAGGCCTGCAGGAGACAATCAGGGCGCTGCTGCCACAGGAGACAAGAAGGGAAACGCCAAGAATGACAACAAGCGACAGGATGGCAAGCGACAGGACCGCAAACAAAACAACAAACAGGACGGTCGACCTGCAAATAAACCTGCAGTAGGCAAGCCAACGGCAGAAAGCAAGCCTTCAGAGGGCAAGCCAACGGCAGAAAGCAAGCCTTCAGAGGGCAAGCCAACGGCAGAAAGCAAGCCTTCAGAAGGAAAGCCAACGGCAGAAAGCAAGCCTTCAGAAGTAAAGCCAACGGCAGAAAGCAAGCAGCCCCAACAGTAGTCCTTTCAAAATGCACGGCCAGTGAAACGCATAAAAACAATACTGTACATTCTGATATGCTGTCTTGGCATGACATCTCTCATGTCGTGTCAGGACAACTTGCTTTATACGGCATCCTCCCCACTGCCCTCACAGCAATGGAACCAACATGACACGCTGACATATACCATACCTCCTCCGCCAGAAGACACAGAGGCTGAGATGAGCATATACGCCAGAGTGACACAAGTCTTCGAGTACAGATCTATCTCAGCAAGAGTATGGCTCGAAAGCGGTGGCAGTGTAGTCGGTGCCTACACCCTTCAGATTCCTACAGCCAAGGACTCTGTCACGCAAGGCAAGGATTCATCCGAACGTCTTCTGCCCACCGCCGCTCAGACACCGCTCTACTCCGACTTCATCTCCTCCAAGCAGCCCATAAGACTGAAAGCTGGACATGAGTACACCCTCAAGGTGGCTCACATCATGAGGAAATACCAGATAGACAACATATCACATGTGGGCATAACAGTAGAGAAAGCCTCTCCGAATGGCAAGCCCTAACTCATCACCTCCATCATGACAGACATCATATCAAGCACACAAAATCCTAAGATAAAATCGCTTATAGCCCTCCAGCAGAAATCGTCAGAGAGGCGCAAACAGGGCCTCTTCTGTGTAGAAGGCCAGAGAGAGCTCCAGCACTGCCTCGAAGCAGGCATGGAGATAGACACCATATTCTGCTGCCCCGAACTCCTGCACAGCACATCGGCTGACTCCACTCTCGACATTGAGAACGTGAAGACATGCCGTGGCACGTATGAGGTGACGGAAAACGTGTACAGCAAGATAGCCTACCGAGGAGGCACAGAGGGCTT
Organism: Bacteroidaceae bacterium; assembly: GCA_016302435.1. GTDB lineage: Bacteria > Bacteroidota > Bacteroidia > Bacteroidales > Bacteroidaceae > Minthosoma. The sequence goes on along the minus strand of JAEDNQ010000129.1, from coordinate 720 downwards.
GGTGGCAGAGGTGCGTGTCCCTGTACGCCCGCTCAGTTCACTGACTCTCAGCGACAAGGCTCTCATCGTTGTGGTGGAGAGTGTGGAGAAGCCTGGCAACCTTGGCGCCATACTCCGCAGCGCGGACGCTGCAGGTGCGGATGCCGTCATAGTGTGCGACCCTCTCACCGACCTCTACAACCCTAACCTCATCAGAAGCTCCATAGGTGCCATCTTCACCGTCCCCTGCATTGCGTGCACATCCGATGAGTGCATCTCTTTCCTCAAGTCGCACGGCATACGCATCCTCACCGCCCAGCTGCAAGACTCCCAGCTCTACTACGAGACGGACATGACACATGCCACCGCCATCGTCATGGGCACAGAAGCAACAGGGCTGACTGATGCCTGGCGCAAGGCGGCGGACGCGCACATACGCATACCCATGAACGGACGCCTCGACTCGCTCAATGTGTCGGTCAGTGCTGCCATACTTCTCTTCGAGGCTGTAAGGCAAAGACGTCTGTAAGGCACTTTTTTTGCTATTTCCCTTTGCCATATCAGCGAAAGTTCGTAACTTTGCACCCGAAATATAAATAGGTGGATAGATTTGGGCTGCTTGCAACCACTCAAAAAAATGCTAAAAAGACAAGAGTCGCCTTCGGATGCGGCATTACTGCATAAGCCTCTTGTCTGTGCATACTTCCCAACGTCTTTCCCCATATACATTAATTAATTAAA
>JAEDNQ010000128.1 GCA_016302435.1 Bacteroidaceae bacterium | reverse complement strand
CTCTCCCTCCTGTTCGGAAAATATTGCGTAACTTTGCATGAAAAATATATTTATGACATAAGCGTATGATGGTGCTCACGATTAGCTTAGCCCTGCAATAGCAGCGCTAAAGCTTATCATGAAGACCTTCATACCTGTCACCTACATAATATGAAACATGCAGAGAAACTTTGGAACTCCAACTATGTAAAGGTGTGGCTTGCCAATTTCATGATATTCTTCTCCTTCATGATTGTCACGCCACTCCTTCCTATTTATCTTAGCGACACATACCATGCGGACAAAGACACCATTGGCTTTGTCCTTTCTGGCTATACCCTTACTGCTCTATTGGCCCGTCCCATAGCAGGCTATCTCGTCGACAGTTTCTCCAGGCGTATAGTCCTCCTTACTTGCTACTTCCTCTTCTTCGCCTTTTTTGCAGGCTATCTCATAGCGGGCACCATGACTCTGTTCACGATAGTACGCACCCTGCACGGTGCTCCCATGGGGTCCGTTACAGTGGCCAACAGCACCTGCGCCATCGATGTGCTACATCCTGCCCGAAGAGCTGAAGGCATAGGCTATTACGGCTTGTCCAACAATCTCGCCACGAGCATCGCCCCCACAGCCGGACTTCTGGTATACGACTACATAGGTGACTACGACACGCTCTTCATCATCGCTCTCTGTACAGCCGGCATCGGACTGCTCATCAATGCAAGCGTCCATTTCACCAAAGGCAGCGTCATACCCAATAAGTCACCCCTTTCGCTCGACCGCTTCTTTCTCGTAGAAGGCTGGAGCGAGGGTCTCGTCATGGTCACCATAGGCCTCTCCTACGGAGTCCTTGCCACCTACCTCGCCATCTACGGCAAGGAGCGGCTTGGCATGAGCGCAGGTTCTGGAGCTTGGTTTGCCATCCTTAGCTGCGGACTTATCCTCTCTCGTCTTGTGGGAGCACGTTCCTTGCGCAAGGGTAGGGTAGTGGAGAATGTCAACCACGGCATCCTCGTCAGTGTCTTTGGCTACCTCCTCTTCGCTCTCCTCGAGCACCCCGTAGGCTTCTACGGAGCAGCCATCATCATCGGACTTGGCAACGGACACATCTGGCCTGGACTTCAGACCATGTTCATCAACCTTGCGCCCCACAATAAGCGAGGCACGGCCAACTCCACCGTCCTCACCTGCTGGGACATAGGCATGGGGCTCGGCGTCGTCTTTGGCGGCATGGCCATCCACCAGTGGAGCTACTCTGCCGCCTTCTGGTTCGCCTTCATCGTCAACCTCCTCGGAGTCATCTTCTACTTCGCCTACGTTCGCCAGCATTATCTGCGCATGAAGCTCGAGTAGAGTGGGAGAGAAGAGCCCCCTAAGTAGATTGGTCAACGCCCTGTAAGGGCAAAAGCGCTTAGCCCAGGGCAGAGCGAAGCGGCACCCTGGGTATCCGAGTATACCCCGGGATTCCACGCCCTGTAAGGGCAAAAGCGTAATAATACACTGCAAACATCATATATGGTGGGTTCTATTAATTCGCTTTGTCAGATCTTCGATTTATCTCTGAGAGCAGAGTGTCAGTTTTTGAGGGAGCGATGCGGGCATCGTGACTGAAAAAACTGACAGTATGCACCAGAGAGAAACGAAAAGATGACAAAACGAAAACCCATAAATTTAAAACATTTTTCGGTGGAAATTAATGGAACCCACCGTATATCATTCTGCACACCCACTTATTATCATACTTACTAAACAAATTGACACGATTTTTGCCTTCAATTTAAATAAAAGTACGTACCTTTGCAACCGAAACAATACATGACTGTCAAACAGGTCATGATATATCATATAACAAAACAATAACCTAAACCCCACACATGAAACTATTCTCTAATCATTCAACCGCACTGGTTGCACGTCCATTCCTTTCATCGCTTGGACGTTTCAAAGGACTTCTTTCTGCTGCTGCCATGGCTGTCATGCCAATGGTTGCCTCCGCACAGAATCCTGTCATTCAGACCCTCTTCTCCACCGACCCCGCTCCTCTCGTTGTGGGCGACCGCATGTACCTCTATACAGGTCATGACGAAGACAATGCCGACTTCTTCTGGATGCAAGAATGGCGCGTGTACAGCTCTACCGACATGGTCAACTGGACAGACCACGGTGTTCCCCTCGCTCTCGAGACCTTCTCCTGGGCCGACGACCGAGCATGGGCAGCACAGACCATAGAGCGCGATGGCAAATTCTACTGGTACATCTGCGCGCACTCCAAACTCTCTGGCGGCATGGCCATCGGCGTGGCTGTGGCTGACTCTCCCACAGGACCTTTCAAGGATGCCATCGGACGCCCTCTCTATGACAATGGAAGTTGGGACCATATCGACCCCACTGTCATGATCGATGACGACGGACAGGCATGGATATACTGGGGCAACCCACGTATCTATTGCGGCAAACTCAACAAAGACATGGTCAGCTTCGACGGTGAAGTGTTCAACCTTGAGCTGACAGAGGCTGGCTTCGGTGCCCCCGACCCTAAGGACAGGAAGAAAGACGTCAAGTACAAGGACATGTACACCGAAGGACCATGGATTATGAAGTGCCCTCAGATGGCGGACGCTAAGAAAGCCAAGAAGGCCAAGGCTGCCAAGAACCCCAAGCCAGGAAGCACTGGCTACTACCTGCTCTATGCGGCTGGAGGTGTGCCCGAACATATAGCTTACTCTTGGGCTCCCACACCTACAGGCCCTTGGACCTACATGGGCACCATCATGCCAGAGGGAGGAACATCCTCATTCACCAACCACTGTGGCTACGAGCACTTCAAGGGACACGACTATTTCTTCTACCATACAGGCAAACTTCCACGTGGAGGCGGCTTCGGACGCAGCGTCGCCATCGAGGAGTTTAAGTTCAATGCCGACGGCACCTTCCCCACCATCCTTCCTACCGACAAGGGCGTGGACCCCATCGCAACCCTCAATCCCTACTCTCGCGTGGAGGCAGAGACAATGGCGTTCTCTTTTGGGGTGAAGAGCGAACCAAATGCTCTCACTGGTGTCTATGTATCTGAAATACATAACAATGACTACATCAAACTGCAAGCGGTAGACTTTGGCACCAACGGACCAAAGTCCTTCGAGGCAAGAGTAGCATGCGCCCTTCAGGGTGGCACTATCGAAGTGCATGCCGACAGCATCAAAGGTACAAAGATGGCTGAGGTGACTGTGCCCCACACAGGCGGATGGGAGACATGGCAGACCGTCTCTGCTGCCGTCAGCCAGAAGGTGACAGGCGTACACGACCTCTTCTTCGTCTTCCGCGGACGCAAAGGTGTGAAAATTGCTAACTTCGACTGGTGGAAGTTCGAAAACTAATCCTTTCCTGAGATTCATGGTAGGTGACACGTGAACAGTTCCGTGTCACCTGCTTCAAACTTTTTTATGGTGGACATTATTGCCCACATGTCAGTCTTATCTAATCCCAAATTCTTTATTTATGAAAAGAGTCATAATCTTGTGCGCTACCCTCTTCATGGGCAGCGCACTTGCCTTTGCTCAGCGTCTGACTTCGCCCAACGGGAAGGTGGCGGTGGAATATGACCAAGGCGAATACGAACTCACATACAGAGGGAAAGACATCCTCTCCATCCCGTCGGCAGGCATCCTCACAGCCCATCACAGCACGCCTGCTCAGTTCAAGTCCATGGGAAAGAAGACAAAAATCAAGGTGGACTACCAGATGCTCCAAGGCAAACGCCTCCACTGCACCAACAGAGCCACAGAGGCTGTCTTCCACTATGAGTATGCCGATGGCACACCTCTCAGACTCGTCATGCGTGTCTTCGACAATGGTATAGCCTTCCGCTACGAACTCTCCTCCCTCTCTGACGACCGCCTGAAGGACGAACTCACAGCTTTCGAACTTGAGGACGGCACACGTCGATGGATACAGAAGTGGTCCGAAGGCTACGAGGAGTTCTTCCCGCTCACCACATCTGGCGAAGGACCTAACCGACATTGGGGCTATCCTGCTCTCATCGAACCCGAAGCTGGCACCTTCGCCCTCATCTCCGAGTCCAACATCGAAAGGCGCCAGAGTGCCTCTTCGCTCAAAAACGAGCAGGATGGTGACATCTACAAGGTCTATCCCGATGTCAACGAAGTGGCGCTCAACGGAGATTGGCACACACCCTGGCGCGTCGTCATGGTTGGCTCGCTGGCAGACATCGTGGAGTCAACGCTGGTGACAGATGTGGCTGAAGAGTCCAAACTTACCGATACGTCGTGGATAAAGCCTGGAGTGGTGTCATGGATCTACTGGGCATACAACCACGGTTCCAACGACTTCAACATCATCAAGAAATATGTAGACCTCGCCGTAGCTCTCCGCCTCCCCTATGTCCTCATCGACGCCGAGTGGGACGAGTTCAAGGACGGCAAGACTGTGGAAGATGCCATACGTTATGCCAAAGACCAAGGCATACGACCCATGATATGGTACAACTCCTCCGTGGGATGGATCAATGGCGCTCCAGGACCAAAGTTCCGACTCAACAAACCTGAAGACCGCGAGAAGGAGTTCGCCTGGTGCGAGAGCCTCGGTGTGGCAGGAGTGAAGATTGACTTCTTCTCTGGCGACAACGAGATGAACATGGGATACTGCATCGACCTCCTCGAAGCTGCCGCTCGCCACCATCTCCTCGTCAACTTCCACGGAGCGCCCATCCCACGAGGATGGCAGCGCACCTATCCCAACCTCCTCTCTACCGAGGGTGTCTACGGAGCAGAGTGGTACAACAATGTGCCTACCTTCACCAAGAAGGCAGCCGCCCACAATGCCACTCTCCCCTTCACACGCAATGTCATTGGCCCTATGGACTATACCCCATGCGCCTTCTCCGACTCTCAGCATCCACACATCACCACCCATGCTCACGAACTGGCTCTCACCGTCCTCTTCGAGTCGGGTCTCCAGCATCTGGCAGACCGACCCGAGAGCTTCCTTGCCCAGCCACAGCCCGTGCAAGACTTCCTCTCCCTCCTCCCCAATGTGTGGGACGAGACTCGTCTCATCGCAGGCTACCCCGGCGACTATGTCATCATGGCACGCCGCAGCGGCACAAAGTGGTACATTGCCGCCATCAACGGTAAGGACAATGAGCGCACCATCAAGGTCGACTGGTCTCGCCTCCGTCTGAAAAGACCTACACTCACCATGTTCTCCGATACGGGCAATGCTTCCTCACCATGGAATGTCGACACAAGCCTAAAGCAGCTGCCGACAACTCTCCGCCTCCTTCCCCGTGGCGGTGCCGTCATCGTAGCGCAATAAGTCGGCGGTGTAAGGATTATATATATAATACTGCACACCTGCTTAATACTAATGCAGGTGCTCACAACATATCTGTGAGCACCTGCATTTTTTATATCGCTATCGCACACCTCATGCCCCACCAACAGCCGCCATATAGTTCTTCATGTTTCCTGCCTTGTGAATCTTCTTCCACTGCTTCCTGCCTATAGTCGGTTCCATATAGTCCCAAAACGTTCTCAGCTTCATCAGCAGCTGACTCTCTCCCGGTATGAACCTGCCATACTCTTCAGCCATGCGGGCATGCATGCACTTTATTTTCCTCACTACCTCACCATCAGCCATCGTTACCCCCGACTTATATTCCTCAGCCAGAGTGGGACGAGCAAGTAGGCCACGCCCAATCATCACCCCCTTTATGCCTGGAAACTCCCTCTCTATGCGCTCAATGTCTTCCACACTGCCGATGTCCCCATTGTATATCAGCGGATGACGGCACACACCAGCTATCTCAGCAAACGCATCCATGTCCACCTCACCCTTATATCCTTGAGTGGACAACCGCGGGTGCACAGTGACATGGGTCAGCGGAGTGTCATTCAGCATAGGCACAACCGTTCTCCATTCCTCCCTGTCCTCTATCCCTATGCGCATCTTGACCGAGAACTGCATATCCCCATTTTCTGCAATCCTCCTGCAGATGGCACTCACTTCCTCTGGTCGCGCCAACAGGCCAGCCCCTCTGCCATGGTTGGTCTGCAGAGGAAACGGACACCCCATGTTGATGTCCACACGCCCATAGCCCAACGTCCTCACCACAGCCGTCAGTGCGTCCAGCTCCTTCACATCGCGCACTATCACCTGCGGCACCACAGGCACCCCCTCATTATTCTCAGGCTTCATATCCCTCATGTCCTTACTCCTCACCTTCCCATGCTCCAAACGCATGAAAGGACTATAGTAACAGTCCACACCGCCGCAGACCTCATGGTGAATCCGTCTGTAGCAGTCCTCAGTATATCCCTGCAAAGGGGCAAAATGTATAGGTATCATATTTCAATTATTATA
>JAEDNQ010000127.1 GCA_016302435.1 Bacteroidaceae bacterium | reverse complement strand
GTCTATATATAAATATGTGTATGTCTTTTGTGTAGTTTGTATACACAAAGCAACGTATATTTGATACAAAGGTAGTGTTTTCTCTTAATACACGCCGATGTTTTTCACTTACTTTCTGATATTTAACCTTCGTTCAGTCGCAAAAGGATAAAGTAAAGGGATTATTGTAAGAAAAAGAAAGACCTCCCGAGCAGTGTAGCTTAGGAGGTCATTCTATACAGTTTGCTTATTCAGCAAATATATTCACAATCGTTGTTATTCGCAATCGAAATCATTCACTAATCCGAATTGGTTACTTATACACATCAAACTTGACATATTTGTTGAAGAACGTGCCGCTATTGTCTGTATACTTGCCCTGCGCGTTGCGCTTGGAGAGGATGATGCCGTATGTGGCAGACGAGCACTTCAGGACAGTGTGCTGTGATGTCTGTGATGTGCAGTAGAACCAGTAGTCCGTATTTAGGCTGGCTGGAATATGGAAGTTAGAGCCGAGGTCAATAGACTCTACGGACTTGCACACTGCAAACATTCTGTGAACGCTTGTTGCATTGGCTGCAGACCATCCGCTGATGTTGATTGTCTTTGCGGTGGCTCCGTCAAACAAAGACTGGAATTTATCCACGTTTGGCAACGTCCATCCTGACAAGTCGATGGACTCAGCCTGGAAGCCCTTGCACATGTTCTCCACAGATGTGACAGAGGAGAAATCGGCATTGACACACTTGAAGTCGCCGCTTCCTGCACCTTCGAACGTGCGGTAGAGCATCTGGATATTTGATGTGTTGTGCGCTCCGAAGACTACCTCTTCGAGCGATGTGCAGTTGCAGAACGTGCTATACAATTTTGTCACGTTGGCAAAGTCAAAATTTGAGAAGTCTACCCTCTTCAGCTTGTAGCAGTTGATGAAAACTTCCTTGAAGCTGTCGTCGGCATCTGAGAGATTTGTCTTGGAGCCGTTGAACTTAACCTCCTGCAAAGACTGGCAATTCCAGAACATGCGATACATGTTGGTCACATTCTCCATGTTCAGCGAGCTGAGGTCAGCAGACTCCAGTTTGTAGCATCGGTCAAAGAGACAGCGCATGCCTGTGACATTGGAAGTATTGAGCCCCGTGAGGTTTACTCCCTTGAGGCTCTCGCAGAGCTGGAACATGCAGTTCATGTTGGTCAGATTGGGAGTATTGCACATGGACATGTCCACATACTGCAGTTTCTTGCATTGGAAGAACATCCTTTCTGTTCTGGTAGCATTGGAGAGGTCTATACCTGTAAAGTCCACAGTCTCCAGTCCATAGCAGTTCTTCATCATGTCAGAGCAGTCGCCGCCTGTTCTGATGACAGCACCTGGTGTAGTAACCGAGATGGTATTAGTGGCAGCATTCCACTCCATGAAGACCTTCTCAAAATTTTTCTTGCCGATGTTTTTCACATTGGTTGGGAGAGTAGCCATGTCAGCATACTTGCTGTCATTTGCCCTGAAGACGATATGCTTCAAGTCATCTATCACACCGCCATTGGCTTTGATAAGACTCTCAGCATTGTTTCTGAAGTTAGCGTTACCGTCTATCAATGTGCCAGCATAAGCCTCAGTAGCCTGCTTCACCTCAAAGGTAGCCTTGGCGGCCATGCTTCCCTGCGGAACGAGAGTAACCGTACCTACCTTCTCCACGTTGTTGTAGTTGCTGCGCACAAAGACGACGAGCTTACCGTCCTCCTTGATGAAGTCATATATCCAACCGTTCTCGCCAGCATAGATGTCGTACTCGCAGTTAGCCTCTACTGGCACCTCCACACGTCCGCCTGCAGCACCCACCTCTACGGTAGCCTGCTTCACATTGACATATTGCTGCTGAGTGCCGCCCGTAGCTGTCTTGTCGTAAGATATGACAAACGCTGGGTAATATGACTCATACCAGTCGCGGTTCTTGTTGCCCGAACTCTGCATCCATGTCTCTATCCCAGGGAAGGCTGAGGTGATGCGCACGCCTTCATACGTATGTGGCAGGTAGCCATCCACTCTGAAAGCCCAAACCTGGCCGCCCCTGTGAAAATTTTTATACTTCCGGATTTCATCATAATCCATGTTGCGAGCATATCGGGTGACTTTGCGGTTCTTCTCGTGTATCTCCACGAGAGTGTTCGTATTGTAGATGAAGAAGTTCAAATCCTTGTCCTTCACATTGAGCTTACCCTTACCCTTGCCCTTGCCATCAAGAGTGCGGGTGAGGGTAATGGTGACGTACGGCAGCTTATCTTTAGGCACAACAGGATTGGTAACGTTGAAGTAGCCATCGGCAGACTTGAGCTGATCTACACCCTTCAGACGGAAGACAGGAGTGCCATTCTCCTCATTCTCAGCAGCATTTTCCACATACAGTTTGTCGTCGGTAGTCGTCCACGACATCGACTCAATGTCGGCAATGTTCACACCCTCTATCTCCACAGCAGGGGCAAAAGGCTTTGTACCTCCTATGGCACGCACCTGAAGCAAGACTCTGAGCACCTCAACGTCGTCGTCGCAGGCATACTCCTTCTTATATCCGAGCACGAAGTCATTCATGTCATAGTCACCCGTTTCAGGATACATGTCCTCGAAGAGCAAAGTACCGAACTCTGTGTCATCGGGCGAGAAAAGCAGCGTGCTGCCATTGACGGTCAAAATCTCAGCAGCGTCATCGCCCAGATTTTCCTCATACACGAGGCAGACCGACCTTGTAGCGAAGATGCCGTTACTGAGGTCAATAGTGCGCACTTCTCTCTCTCCGTCCTTGTTGAGGAAAGCCATATAGAGTTCATTCTTAGCCTTCATTACAGTCAGAGGGATAATCTCAGCCTCTCCAGCCATGACGAGGGTAGAGCACATCAAGCGTGTGCATTCCTTATCTTCATATATACATACGCGCGTAGTGACTTCGCTCTTTACTGTCAGTTCCAAATCATTTGAAACACTCCAGTCAAAACTAAGTGGTATTCCTGTTTCGCCCGTTTCTCCATAGCCGCCCTCTACGCCGCTATTGTCCATAAAGTCAACATCGGAGCATGACAGCAGAGAGGTAATTGTGAAAGCAGCTAAGAGAACAAATGCCCATCCGCTGAAAATGTTTCTATTCTTCTTTTCCATGTGCGTAAGTTTTGTTGTTTTGAAAGGTTTGATTGATTACATTTTGGATGCAGATACCAGATTGTTGGTTAGACAGTACTTACAATTCCGCCACAAAGATACATATTATATAAATTCTACCTGCATCATCATTCAAAAAAAATCGCAAAGCAACAAAAATAAAAATAAAAATATGGTTAAAAAGATTCATTTGCTACCTACAGAATACAATTCGGGGTGTATAAACAGGTGTATAAGTAGGTGTGCAGAATAAAAAAAACATTTTGCACACCTACTTAATCATAATATTTTTCAATTAACGCTCCGGATAAGTTGTTAAGTTCTACCTGTACGGTGTAGAAAAACAAATAATATTTTTCTATTGTCGCACCTCAATGAGCCTTATAGGTGAAATAAGCCGTCAGCAATAGCAAATACTTCCAAAAGTCATCAGAATAATCCAATCTGCATTAATCTGTCACTCTTTTAGACTATTCTGCTAATCACTTTGATATATATGCCGTACATTTGCCCACGTTTTCGCCAAGCCTGATGAGCAGTGCCGAGCTTGTTCGAGTTTGCCATGGCGAGAAAACGTCGGTTGAAACAAATGGCGAGAAAACGTCGGTTGAAACGAAAAGAAACACAAAACAATTACTAAGCAATAAAAACTAACTAACTATGCGAAAGAAAATCTTACTCACCCTCCTCTCCCTCTCCGTGACATTCTCTGCATGGGCAGGAGACAAACATCGTACTGACGAAATCGAGACATGGCAGCTCCAGCCCCTCGTCAGACAAAACGACAGCCAGTGGCTCAAACAAAACTACATCCAGGTGATGGCAGGCGACAAGATAAGTTTCTCCCTCGAAGACAGGGGCGACAACACCATCTACCGCGTCAAATATGCCGACAAGAACGGCACGACACTGCGAGCCTACAAGGCTAATGCCGAATACGTGCTGACCGAAGCCGCCAAGCCCGAAGACTCGGGATTCTACACCTGCAGCATGATGTACCTCGACGGAAGCGGCACTCGACACACACAGATTAACATGCGCATTTACGTCGATGTCCAGTCCGAACCCCTCGGCACACCCTTCTCCTGGGAAGGTCGCATACCTCAGTTCAGCCACGACTGGAAGACCGACGCACAGTTCAACTACGGCGTATACGAAAAACCCGCAAAGACACACAACTTCAAGAAGAAATCTGGCAAGAAGGCCAACAGCTACTCTGGTGAATGGTGGTCAGCCTTCTGGGGCGACAATCTCAACAAGACCGTGGGAACAGACTCAGCCACCATCTATACGGCTGCCAAAAACATGGTGGACAAGTTCGACTCCGACTTCGAGTACATCCGCGACTACATGGGATGGCCACCAGACAAGAACGCACGTAAGGGATACAAGTCCTTCGTCTACATCTTCGGCTCAGGACTCGCCAACGACAATGCCTCCAACACCGAGAAGGGCGGCTACCAAGCCAGCACCTTTGTCGACGGCGACAACTATGCCTGCGTCTGGGCAAGCTACTACCCCTTCTCACGCTTCCGCGCTGATGCCGACAGCAAGTGGAACGACGGCGACTACCAGCGCGAGGCCATGGTGCACGAAGGCATACACGCCATCTTCGCTGATCTCAACCATTGCCGCAAGTCAAGCTGGTTCCACGAGGCTGGCAACACCTGGCTCCAGTCGGCCATGAACACTGAGCGATACAACAAATACGGCACCCCAGGCTTCCTCGACGCTTGTCCCTTCGTAGCCCCCTTCATGCCCATAGAGTGCTACTCCGGATGGCTGCAGGACGGTTCCTTCGGAGGTCCACAGGCTGAAGGCGTCAACATGTTCAACGAACAGGGACAGCAGATATGCACATGGCGCAACCTGCTCGGAGGCACACAGTATGGCAATGCCTTCCCCATCATCCTCAGCGAGATATGCGGCAAGGGTTCCATCCCATGGATTTGGCGCAACTGCGAAGACTATGTCTTAGGAGGCATCGGCTCGCTCCTCGGCGACGAGACAATGCGCCAGCTCATACTCCAGTACCGCACACGCATGGCAACCTTCGACATAGGCGGATGGAAGAATGGCTACCGCAAACTCATGAACGACAACATAGGACTCACCGTCAAAGCCGAATGGGAACCCTACTGGATCAACGTAGCCCCATTCAAGCTCACTCCCTACCAAGGTCTCACCATCAACTCCGACGACCGCTGGATGGCACCTGACACACTGACCAACCCGGGCTGGTCGGGCTGCAATATCATCCCCATCCACGTCGACTCCAAGGCTAACAGCGCCACCGTAGAGTTTCTGCCACAGAACGACCGCGACATGAGGGCACAGCTCTGCTACACCACCAAGGCCGGCAAGATATACTACTCCCAGTATGCCCACTGCGGCAAGCTGCAGATAGACGTCACCGACCGACCAGCCAACAATGTCGTCTTCCTCGTCGTAGCCAACACCGACTACATCTTCGTCAACGACAACGTGCAGCGCAAGCAGCACTACGACTACCGCGTCCGCCTGCTTGACGGAGCACTGCAAGTAGCAGACCTCTACACCAAGTGGAGCATGCACGAGAACACCCTGAAAGACTCTAAATACAATGAAGATGCAGCCCGTGCCGACCAGGAAGCCTTCCTCACCTCTGTCGAGAGCCCATCCTCATCCGACCAGTACACACCTGGCAGCAATGGAGTCCGCCTCCTTGCAGGCATGTGCATCCCCGGCCGCCCCATCACAGTTCAGCTCGCCGACGGCATCAGTCCGTCAGACGTGAGAATCAACATCATTGGAGCATCGGGCATCGTAGCCGACGACGCAACGCTCACAGGCAACAGCTACACCCTGCCGTCCAACATGCGTCCCGGACTCTACTTCATCAAGTTCGTCCAGAACGGAATGACCGACACATATAAGGTCATAGTGAAGAGATGATAGGGAAAAGATGATAGGGAAAAGATGATAGTGATGAGATAGCACCTCTCACCCCTACCCTATTCGGGTCACCCGCTATTCCTGTTGAGTCAATTAAGGCAGAAGCATCAGAGAGCAATGAAATATTTTCTACTGGCGGTGTGCGCATGACATCACCTGCCAAGGGAGTAAACATCATAAAGAATGGGCAAAGAACCATCAAGGTAGCTCAATAAACGTTGGAAAGTCCAGTCTATCAAGACTGATGTCATGACCTGCACAAGCAGGTTTAATACACCACCATCTGGTCGAGCACGACTCCCTCATCGAGAGCGTGAAATACCAGCTGGTGGTGTTTCTTCTTTGTGTCTATGGCCAGACGCAGCGTG
>JAEDNQ010000126.1 GCA_016302435.1 Bacteroidaceae bacterium | reverse complement strand
GCTGGTTGTCATAACTTATGTCCGCTGGTTGTCATAACTTATGAATGCTGCTCCGTGCCATTCTCCACTTGGAACACCAACTCTATTATGTGCCATGAAGGCTGGAAATGGGCTGCCAAAGGTCTATTTATTAACATGATGAATTATACATTATGCCTGATTTCATGGGGTTTGGCTTCAAATGTATGGGAAGCGTTGTTGATAAGTGAGTAAGTAGGTTAACATGTTGTGATATAATATTCTACCACCTTGTCTTATGTATTGATGCAGGTACTTATCAACAGAGTTGTCAACATTTTTATTATTCATGCCTGTTCGTATGTGAGACTTTATCAACATGTGCTTGCGGAGTGAGCCCTCTAAACCATGGGTTATGAACACCTGCGAAGAGTTATCAACAGTTGTCAACAGTTATCAACAGCAGTCAACATCTGACAACAAAATGGGAGTGGCTGCCTCAAAAAGTGAACAATTGTTTTGTGGTTTCAAAAAATAATCCTATCTTTGCACCCAAATCAATATTGTATGGCAGAGAGGCTGCTATCTCTGCTTTGTCTAACTAAACATTACTAACAACCATGCGAATAACAAAACTATTTGTGCTTGCCCTTGTGGCACTATTCGGCACTACAGCGTCTGCCCAACCAACGACACACGATGTGATGGAGGCTATGGAGCGTGCCAATGACCATTTCATAAAGAAATATCCAGACCCAGGAAAACCGACATTCGTCAAGAAAGAACGACCTTCCAACCTGTGGACACGTGGTGTTTATTTCGAAGGATTGACGGCTCTCGCTGAGTTAGAACGACTGCTTGGAAATGAAAAATACGATACATATTATAAATATATATCCGACTGGGGCAATGCCCACAAGTGGACACCACGCAACGGAGTGACCACGCGAGATGCCGATGACTACTGCTGCTCGCAGACATATCTCGACATGTACTGGATGGAAGATAGGGGAGTGGCGCATAAGACAGGCGCAGCATATCTGCCCACCAAACAATGTCTCGACAATCTGATTGAGGCAGAGGACACCCCATGGATAGCAGGCTCGATGACAAAGTCTACTGGCAGTGACCGCGACTGGACATGGATAGATGCCATACAGATGGGACTGCCTGTGTTCAGCAAGATGGCGCGCATCTCCCACTTCTCGGGCGACGTTGAGGCTGACCGCTATACAGACAAAGGCTGGGACATGTATGAGGCTTCGAGAGACGATATTGGCGGCGGCCTGCTTAATGTAAAGGATGGACTATGGTGGAGGGATAGCGACTTTGTCCCCCCATATAAAGAACCCAATGGCGAGGACTGCTACTGGAGTCGTGGAAATGGATGGGTTTATGCCGCACTGGTGAGAGCTATGGATGCCATGCTTGTCGCCAAGGGATCTGCCGCCCCTGCCTTCATGGAGCCTCTGGGAGAGACAAAATGGCGCAATATAAAGGTGGACGAGCACTTCGGCGACTACCGCAAAGACTTCCTCCTCATGACCAAGGCCCTTCTCGCCTGCCAGCGGCAGGATGGATTTTGGAATGTGTCCCTCCACGACGAAAGCAACTACGGAGGCATAGAACTCTCAGGCACGGCACTCTTCATCTACGGCATGGCATGGGGTGTGCGCCATGGTTATCTGTCCAAGAAGAAGTATGCCCCCATCATCTACCGCACATGGGAAACTATGGTCAGCACTTGCCTGCATCCAAATGGATTCCTCGGCTATGTGCAGGGCACAGGCAAACAGCCCTCTGACTCACAACCTGTGACGTATGACAAAGAACCTGACTTCGACGACTACGGACTTGGCTGCTTCTTGCTTTGCGGTACTGAGGTGGTGAGGTTGATAGAACAAAAGTGACAATCATGTACTTTATGGTGACCGCTTTAAGACAAAGAGTAAGTAAGTGATTCTACAATCGTTTGATATTTATTATGAGAAAGAACAACATCCTATTCCTTTTGTTCCTTCCCCTTCTCTTCTTTGCCTGCTCCTCAGAGAAGAAAGAAGAAGGAAAGAAGAGTGAAGTCACAGCCAAGGCTCAGAGCGCGCCCTACGAACTGTTGCTTGTGGCCAACAAAGATTGGCTCAAGACAGAGACGGGCAAGGCAGTCAAGGACATGGTAGAGACCCCTGTGGAGGTATTGCCACAGTCAGAACCCAGTTTCCGAGTCACCACCATCGAACCGCGCTCTTTCGATGGAGTCTTCCGCCTTTACTCCAACATTGTCATTGTCGATGTTGACAAGAAGTACACCAAGCCAGAGGTGCGGAAGGCGGTCAACCAGTATGCACGTCCGCAGACCATTATATATATGTGCTCCCCCGACAATGCAGGACTTATGACACTCGTGCAGGAAAGCAGCCAGTTTGTCCTCGGCGAGTTCAACAAGAACGAGTTTGCACGTGAGGTGGCAGGTCTCAGCAAGAAATATAGCGGTAACGTGATGCGTCAGGCAAAGAAGCAATTCGGACTTGAGATAAATGCACCTGAGGACGTTGACGACATCAAGGAAGGCAAGGACTTCTTCTGGGCAGCGGCCTCCAAACGTGCATTCCGACAGAATGTATGCATCTACACTCTACCTCTGCAACACATGACATTGGAGATGATGGTGGCTGCACGTGACTCCATCATGAAGATCAACATTCCTGGCGACCGCGAGGACCAATGGATGGAGACAGACTCCCGCACTGTGCTGCCAGACGTGGTGA
This sequence comes from Bacteroidaceae bacterium, assembly GCA_016302435.1. Classification (GTDB taxonomy): domain Bacteria; phylum Bacteroidota; class Bacteroidia; order Bacteroidales; family Bacteroidaceae; genus Minthosoma. Next base: position 3,758 of record JAEDNQ010000126.1, on the reverse strand, counting down.
ACTTCAACACTCAGACGATAGCTGTCATGAGAGGCCTGTGGGGCATGCGCCACGATGCCATGGGCGGACCGTTTGTCTCATACTATTTCCCCGACTCGGTCAACAACCGCATCATTGTAGCAGAAGGGTTTGTCTGCGCTCCAGAAGAGAAGAAAAAGCCCATCATGCGTCAGCTTGAAGCGGCTTTGCAGACACTGGTTAAGAGTGACAGCAAATAGTGCCGTTTAGAGTGCTGAAAAAGGCTCGCATGAAACCAAATACCCTGTTTTAGGTATAAAATTCGTTCCTGAGAGCATTTTGTCTACCTAAAATTTGGTATAAAACAAAAACTTTTCCTACATTTGCACATGCTTATCCTTTTGGGGACTGCATAAACGAAACAACACATAATTAATAATAATAAATAATTAAAAGAACAAAAACATGGCTTACGTAATTAGTGACGACTGTGTAATGTGCGGTACTTGCGCTGGCGAGTGCCCATCAGGAGCTATCAGCGAAGGTGATGGCAAGTATGTAATCGATGCAGACGCATGTGTAGACTGCGGCACTTGTGCTGACGCATGTCCAGCAGGTGCTATCGCTCCAGGCGAATAATCGATAGAGCAACCATCGCTCCTGAAGATTTTATTGCACAAAATCAAGTTTAAGCGGCATTCTCTCACTCAGAGTCTGTCGCTTTTTTCAAAAACAAACTATAGCTTCTATAGTCTCTATAGCTTCTATTTTTACTAACTATCCCACTATGAAAACTATTTTTTGCTATTTTCTGCTTATTCCACTTCTCATCTTTGCCTATATCCTTCCATCAGCAGCTCAGACCATTGACCTCTCTGGTCAGTGGCAGTTCCGTATAGACCGTGACGGCAAAGGTGAATCAGAGGCATGGTATGCCGCCACCACACCATTTGACGACACCATCCTCCTCCCAGCTTCCATGCCACAGCGTCTCAAGGGCGATGACATCAGTGTCAACACTCGCTGGGTAGGTTCTCTCTACGACTCCAGCTATTTCTTCAACCCCTACATGAAGCGCTACCGCAACCCAGGCAAGGACATGAAGCTCCAGTTTTTCCTTACTCCAGACAAACACTATGTGGGTAAGGCGTGGTACAAGAAGACCATTACACTACCCGACTCGGCTGACCTGCCTATGTATGCCCTCTATCTTGAGAGACCCCATATCACCACTCAGGTGTGGGTCAATGGCGAGAAGGTTGACCGCATGCAGAAGTCTCTCTCCGTCCCCCATGTTTTCTATCTTTATGGCATGCTCAATCCTGGTGAAAACACCATAGCCATTTGTGTGGACAACGACCCCGAGACGGTCAAGGTGGGGCAAGACTCCCACTCCATCACTGACCAGACACAGGGCGACTGGAATGGCATAGTGGGCAAGATGGAGCTACGTCCCTTCAATGCCCTGGACTATGTGGCTGTGTATCCTGACATTGACAACCGAAGAGCCAACGTCCATGTGGAGATGCTCGACTGCAAGCCAGGCAAAAAAGCCACACTGACACTTAAAGCCACAGCATTCAACACAGACAAGACACATGCCGTCTCATCCAAACCTGTGCAGATTACCCTTAGCGACGACAAGGTGGTGTCGTCTGACGTGGCTCTTGACATGGGCGACGGCATGCTCCTTTGGGATGAGTTCCACCCACAGCTCTACAGATTAGAGGTCTGTCTGACTACGGCCGATGGTCGCACCTACAGCAAGGAGACCGTCTTCGGCATGCGCAAGATAGAGATACGCGATAAGATGTTCTATGTCAATGGCAGACAGATACAGCTTCGCGGCACCGTGGAAAACTGCAATTTCCCCAATACTGGCTATCCTCCCATGGATGTGGACTCATGGCTTCGTGTCTTCAACCGCTGCAAGGCCTACGGACTCAACCACGTACGCTTCCATAGCTACTGCCCTCCAGAGGCAGCCTTCCTCGCAGCCGACATGGTAGGAATGTACATACAGCCTGAAGGTCCTTCATGGCCCAACCACGGAGTGAAGCTCGGCAGGGGCGAACCTATAGACACATACCTAATGGACGAGAGCCTCGCCATAGTCGATGAATATGGCAACCATCCCTCCTTCACCTTCTTCGCCTTCGGCAATGAGCCTGCAGGCAACTGGGTTAAGTGGTCTACTGACCATGTGGCGCAGATGAAGCAGCATGACCCACGCCATCTCTATTGCGGATTTAGCGTAGGAGGTGGATGGGCATGGCAACCAGGCAGCGAGTATGCCGTAAAGGCAGGAGCCAGAGGCCTTAACGAGTGGTCGAAGCGAGCACCGGAGTCGATAGTCAACTTCGAGAAGAACATCACCACATACAATGGCAAGGACATGCCCAACACACCTATCACCATGCCTTTCGTCAGCCACGAGACAGGACAGTGGTGCGCCTTCCCTAACTTCGATGAGATACCAAAGTACACTGGTGTAAACAAGGCGAAGAACTTTGAAATATTCCGCGACCTTCTCCGTGACAACGGCATGGAGTCGCGAGCTCATGACTTCATGATGGCTTCGGGCAAACTGCAGGCCATCTGCTATAAGGCAGAGATAGAACGCACCATGCGCACTCCTCGCTATGCCGGTTTCCAACTCCTTGCCCTCAACGACTACTCGGGACAAGGCACAGCCCTCGTCGGTCTCACCGATGTCTTCTTTGACGACAAGGGCTACATGACCAGCGAAGAGTTCAGGGAGTTCTGCTCGCCCATTGTTCCCTTGGCAAAAATGCCAAAGTTCACTTATAAGAGTGATGAGACTTTTGTGGCTGATGTAGAGTTAAACCAGTTCTCTGATGCCGCCATGAAGAATGTCAATATTCACTGGAGTCTCACACCTGCCCCAAAGACACAGGGTGGCATCATGCTCCTTAATCAGCCAGCTCCTCTTGCTGAGGGAGATTTTGACGCTCGTGACTTTCCTGTAGGGGGCAATATTCCTATAGGACGCATATCCGTACCTCTCTCAGAGGTGGAAGAAGCCTCAAGATATACGCTTTCTGTCTCCATCCCTGGCACAGAAGTGCGCAATCACTGGGATATATGGGTCTATCCAACCCAGTTGACCACGAAAGTCAAATATGAGAAGAAGTCATGGATTCCCAAAGGCATATATGTGACTGACTCGCTCGATGCCAAGGCTATCAAAACCCTCAATAAGGGTGGCAAGGTGCTTATATGCGCTGGTGGCAAGGTGACGTATGGCAAGGAAGTGGTGCAGCAGTTCACTCCTGTCTTCTGGAACACATCATGGTTCAAGATGCGCCCTCCTCACACTACAGGCATCCTTGTTGACAATGCGCACCCCATCTTCGACCTCTTCCCGACAGATTACCATTCTGACCTGCAGTGGTGGGAGCTCGTCAATAGGGCGCAGGTCATGCAGTTCACCGACTTCCCAACCGACTTCCAGCCTCTCGTCCAGAGCATCGACACATGGTTCGTCTCACGCAAGATAGGCATGCTCTTCGAAGCCAAGGTGGGCAAGGGCAAACTCGTTATGACGACAATGGACATCACCAACAACCTCGACAAGCGCATCGTCGCTCGCCAGATGCGTGAGTCAATCCTCTCATACATGCAGTCGGACAAGTTCGCTCCCGCATGGGACATAAATATAAATAATGTGTCGGATCTCTTCACTAAAGTGGCTGGAGCTGTAAACATGTTTACCAAAGACTCTCCCGATGAGCTCAAACCATCATTAGATAACTCAATAAAGAAGTAGGATTCTATAG
>JAEDNQ010000125.1 GCA_016302435.1 Bacteroidaceae bacterium | reverse complement strand
GTGATAAACTTCCATTATTCCAACACTCCTTTCTCCCTCATGTATTCTGTGAGGTCTTCCATAAGATACTCCTTGCTAAAGGTGTGGAGCACATCGTAGCTTGGAACGATGTATCCTTTCAGTATGCCCGACTGCTTAAGGCGACGATACACCTCAACGGCACTCAGATTCAATCGGCGTGAGAGATTGCCGATGCAGTATGTTATGAAATCTATGTTATTGTAATTCATATCTGTAACTTTTCGATTTAATCTTCTGAAGTTTCCTTTATTATTGGGTCAGGAACTGCCTCAATGCGTACAAGGTGGTTAAGGTCACTTCTTCACATGCCACCATCCCCACTCCTCGGTAGATGACAATGACCATGTGTAGCCTTGTCAAACCAATGTTGTCGTTCACGTTAACAGTGTCGGCATGGCAGCATCACATAAACGCTTCGGCTGCTTCGAGAGAGTCGAGCTTGCCTACATCGAGTAGACGGAGCCCTGACTGGGTGGTGCATCGAATGGGGACTCTGTCACAGATGCTGAGGTAGAAGTCGATGATGGAGAACTTGCCCTGCCATGTGTCCATGAGGGGCGCGAGCGAAGGATAGAACACCTGTATGCCACTGAAGGCTAAGGGACGGAAGGCGGTGGTGGCGCTCTTTACCTTTTCGGACGGCGTGAGGTTGGACTCTCCAATGGTGCGCAACTCTTCGTAGGGCGACTTGATTGCTCCTGTGGCTGTGTTCACCCAACCGACGAGACGGTCGCTGCCGTCGAAGAGGAGGTAACGCTGGGTGGTGCGCTCTGAGACTAAGAGGGTTGTGGACGTGGACTGGGAGTAGAGGGAGGATAGGTCGGCATTGCTGAGAATGTCGACGTTGTGCACCAGGATGGGGGCATCATTGGTGAAGAGCGTGAGGGCTTTCTTGAGTCCGCCTCCTGTCTCGAGGAGCATGTCTGTCTCATCGCTGAAGCGGATGTCGAGTCCGAAGGAGTCGTGAGACTGGACATAGTCGATGATTTGCTGAGCGAAATGGTGGACGTTGATGACTATCTGGTCTACTCCGACTGACTTCAAGCGATCTATAAGTATGTGTATGAGAGGCTTGCCGTGTACGGGCACCATCGCCTTGGGCATGGTATCGGTCAGAGGCTTGAGACGGGTGCCGAGACCAGCGGCGAAGATCATTGCATTCATAGGACTGAGGGGAAAATGTGGATAATGAGGATAATATAGAGCTATTGAAGCTTATTTTTTGGCTTCGAGCACGGACGTGATGTTTCTCTCGCGATGGATGATATGCACCTCTATGCCGTACTTCTCATTGAGATGTTGTGCGGTGTGCTGGGCGCAATAGACGGAGCGGTGTTTGCCGCCAGTGCATCCGAAGTTGATCTGCATGTCGGTGAATCCGCGGGAGATGAAGCGTTCGACGTGGAAGTCGACGAGTTTGTAGACGCTCTGGAGGAAGGTGAGTATTTCTCCGTCGCTCTCTAAAAAGTCGATGACAGGCTGGTCGAGTCCGGTGAGGGGCTTGTACTCTTCGTAGCGTCCGGGGTTGTGGGTGCTGCGGCAGTCGAAGACGTAGCCGCCTCCGTTGCCTGTATTGTCGGCAGGTATGCCTTTCTTGAAGGCGAAGGAATAGACTCTCACGACGAGAGGGCGTGTGGGTGTGGCGTTGCAGTAAGTGGCATCGTTGCTGAGGTACTCCTCTACCCTATCTCGTTTTCTCTTCTCTTCTGCCTGCTGGCGTTTGTTGGCCTCATTGATGTCGACAAGGCGCTGGCAGACGTGTTTGAGATATGGGTAGGCATCGCATGCGCCTGTGGCGAGCTGGTCGGACAGGTTGTCGAGGGCGAAGGGTATGCTCTTGATGAAGTAGTCTTTCTTTTCCCACAGGCCGCGGTAGCCGTAGGCTCCAAGCACCTGGAGTGTGCGGAAGAGGACGAAGGCCTGGAGATTGTGGATGAATGCTTGGCGGTCGACGGAGCGGAAGGTTCGCAGGGAGTCGAGATAGACGTCTATCAGCTGTTGGCGGTCGGAGGGGGCAATGCGCGCCGAGGACTGCCAGAGGAAGGATGCCACATCGTAGTATACAGGTCCACGCCTGCCTCCCTGGAAGTCGATGAAGAAGGGTTCGCCATCGATGAGCATGACATTGCGCGACTGGAAGTCGCGGTAGAGGAAGGTGTCGGCGGGGTCGGCAAGGAGGGCACGGGACAAGGCTTCGAAGTCGTGCTGGAGCTTGTATTCGTTGAACTCTATCGGTTGGAACTTCAAGAAGTTGTATTTGAAGTAGTTGAGGTCGAACATCACGTTGGTCATGTCCATCTGCTGCTGAGGGTAGCAGTAGGTGAAGATGTCGGCATGGCCTACGGTAGAGAACTGCAGTTGCGGCAGGAGCTTCATGGTCTTGGTGGCTGCCTGCATGGCATCAGGTCCTAAGGTGCCGTCGGCATTGCGGTCGGACATGAGCAGGGCATAGAGCGACTGGTCGCCCAGGTCGTCCTGAAGATATGCCATGAGGTCGTTTGAGACGGCATGGACGCAAGGGACAGGAAGGTCGTGGCCTGCGAAATGGTGTGAGAGCTGGACAAAGGCATTGTCTTCATCGGCATCTGTTCCCACGACTCCTATGAGTGTGCGTGGCAAGCCTGCCTCCTGTGCTGCGGAAGAGGCATTGATGCGGAAATAGCGTCGGTTGCTGCCTGCTGCTGGCAGTGGGTAGAGAAAGGCTGGTTGATGGCCGAAGGTGTCGGCGTAGAGCTGGGAGCACTTGTTGGCTGCTTCTTCGATACTTATCATTGTTTGCTGATATGTCTATTATGTAGGATATACTGATAATTATTCTCAAGGATAAGTCATTTCTGTCCCTTCCAGATGCTCATGACCTTAGCTCTCACCACTATCACGTTGAAGAGGCTGACAAGGAGGAGCAGAGCCAGTCCTGCCGCCACGGATGGCCACACTGTGGGTGTCTGCAGGTCGGGGAAGAAGCCTTCGAGCATGTCGAGGTAGGCTGTGCGCACGGCGAGCATGAGGGCCACGGCGAGGAGGAAGACAAGGAGGTTGAGGGCGATGGTGAGTGTCTGGTAAGGGAAGGACACCTTGGCTGGCGAATAGCCTATGAGGAGGAGATTCTCCAGTTTGGTGCTGTTCTTCTGCACGAGGAGGAAGATGGAGAGCATGAGGATGTAGATGGAGAGCAGGCTGATGAGCAGTCCCACGCCCATGACGATGGAGACGATGAGACGGAGGACAAAGGATGTCTTGGAGGCATCGAGCTTGTCTTCGTCGGTCTCATAGTCGCGAGCTTTGATGTAGGAAGTGATGCTTTCGTCGGTGGGGTTGTTGACCTCGACGATGAGTCTTGTGGGCTGGCGATGCACGCCGGGGGCGAAACGGGCATTGGCCCATGTCATGAAATCTTCGGGCACGAGGATGGTGTTGAGGCGTGAGGAGAAGCCTACGATGCTTCCTTCGAAGACATCCGACCCTTCTCTTCCCCTTATCTGTATCTTCATCTTCATGGCGCTGAGGACGCCTGTGCTGAGCTTGGGCAGACCTTTGCCTTGGGCATAGCCGAAGTTGTAGAGGTCAAGATAGTTTTTGGGCAGGATGATGGGTATCTCATTGCTTCCTTCCTGATAGTGCCATCTGTCGCTCTTGACATCGACGAAGTCGTCGGGCACGCTCTCGAAGAACATGTCGGTGGAGAACTGCATGAAGTCTTGTATGTCAAACCATGCGCGCACTCCGAAGGAACTGGGGGTGAAATAGCCTATTCGCTCCACGAAGTCTTGATCTTGGAGTTCGTCGATGTCATCGGCGGAGAAGCCTGTGGCATCGGAGGAGAAGGAAGAGACCACTCCTACTTTCTTATTGAGGATGAGGTAGTCGGCCTTCATGAAGGTGTCTTCATTGTCGAGGGCTTGGTAGTCGCTGTAGAACTGTATGCCGATGAGTATGATGGTCACACCGATGAGGTTGGCGAAGAAGAAGCCTGCCAACTGTGCTATGCTGATGTGGCTGCGGAGGAGTTTCCAAACGAGTTTCATCTTATGGGAGGGGATAAGTGACTTTGTTTATGTTGTTGTGATTGTCTTATTGCTGTGTGTATACATTATAATATGTAGCCAGAAAAGAAGGAGCATTGCATGGTCTGCGGCTGATGGGGGTGACGATATAATGCTCTCGTCTTTATTGTTCACAGATGGAGCACCTGGTCGTATGGCATGTCGATGTGGCGTCCGATGCTGGTGGCTATGATGCCAGCTCCCTGCTTTTTGGCTTCTTCTGTCATGATGCGACCCATTATGTCGGAATTGCTATCGTCGAGGTGGCTTATGGGCTCATCGACAAAGAGGAAGTCGAAGGGCTGGCAGAGGGAGCGGATGAGTGCCACGCGCTGCTGCTGTCCGAAGGACATGCGGCCTACGGGGGAGTCGACTTTGTCTGCTATGCCAAGCATCTCAAACCACTGTAGGATCTGTTTCTTCTTCTGTTTGCCAGTGAGCTTGTTTTTGATGATGACATTTTCGAGGGCTGTGAGCTCAGGGAATAAGCGCAGTTCTTGCCACATGAGGGAGAAATGCTTGCGGCGGATGGATGTCCACTTTGACACGCTGTAGTCGCGTATGTCTGTCCCGTCGAAGAGTATCTGTCCTTGGTAGTCATTGCGATAGCCATAGATGAAGCTGCAGAGGGAAGACTTGCCTGTGCCTGAGTTGGCCTCAACGAGGTAGATCTTTCCTTTTTCGAAGCTCAGGTCCTTTGTCCACACGTCGCTAACGATGTCGGTGCGTCCGGTGAAGACCTGCGGGAGGGTGTTGATGAGTTGTATCTTGTTCATAGAGAGGATTGATTCAAGGTGGTTCGATAATTCGCTATGCGGAATGTTGGAATTATTCTCGAGGCCAAATTGAAAGTATAGGAATGCGAGGCGCATGCGTCCATCGACCGTGCGCTATGGGCAGGAGGATGGACGCTGCGAATAGAGAGTAGATGTTTTGTGACAGAGGATTATCTCAAGAGTGTCTTGAGGATGTTTTCTTCTTTATTTTGTGAAGTGACCTCTATGTCTAACTCTGTGGAATTCTTAATCTTGAAGATCAGTTTGTCGAGGCTCTTCAGGAATGCGAGCTCTTCCTCATCGATCATATCGCCTATCTGTTGGAGGTCAGCCACGAGATAGAAATAGCTGGACTTGATGTCGTCGGCGAGGGATGACCATTGGTCTGAGTCGAGGGTGGGTCGGCCGATGTTGGACATGTAGAGGTCTTTGTCGTTTACTCCCCAGTAGAGTCGCTTGCCATCGCCGAGGTGGACGACATAGTCGTTGTCTGAGAGTCGGTCCATGCTCATGCCGTAGTCTTTCATGCTTTTCTGCCAGTAGTCCACGTCGCTGAGGAACTTTGTTTCCTTGACACGAGCCATGGCGGAGATATTTGGCTCAGAGAAAATAAAATTGCCAATGGAGAAGGTTATGTCGCCATCGACGGAGCGGAGCATCTGCTCGATGTCTACGCAACGCTCAAGCATGAAGAGAGTTCCTTTTATATCGTTGTTGTCCTTCAGACACTCGTCGAGCAACCACTTGCCGTCAACTCCGAGGCATCCCCAGACGGGTGACGGACCATTCTGCATCTTGAGGTAGCGTCCCTCTATGGGGCGGAGATGCTTTAACACATACTCGTCCATCTTTGCTTTGTCTGCTTCGTTCAGTGGGAGGATATTGTTGACCATGAGTGCTCTGCCACTATCGAAGGTGAGACTGCCGATGACGAACAGGTCGTTGAGCCACGAGTCTTTGCTTGTGCGCTCTGAGACGAGCAATTTTGACTTGCTAATGACGTCGGCTGAGACATAGTAGCTGATATCGGCTGATGCCTCTTCCATGCGGTCGAAGTTTGCGGTGTTGGCAAAACTATCGTCGGCTCCTTGATTGAGGAGCTGGGTGGCAAGTTTGCGTGCCGCTTCTTTCGACAGGGATGTCTGGTCGACGTAGAGGAGGAAGGCGCGGTCGGTGTAGAGGCATAGCACCTCATCAATGAGTGTGCATTCGGTCACTCCGCTTTTCTCCTTGGGGCGCGAGGCCACATCGAGGTCGTGGAGCATATCTACGAAGTCTTCCACATCGTCGTGATCTGCCACTTTGGCTACCAAGCCTATCTGGTTGCCAGCTGTGCCGAAGAAATAGACTGGGGCTGTGAGGTCGAGGCCTATCTTTTCAGGACGGTCGATGAGCTCGCGCACATCGTCCAGCTCGTCGTTGGGGACAATGGTGGACAGGCTCGCCTGGAAAAGGTGCATGTACTTGGAGTGTTCGATGTCTGACTTCTCAGCGAGCGAACCGAGGTTGACACCTACGACGAAGGATGCGTCGGACGGAATCACATTGCGGTAGTCGTCATTGCTGCATGATGTAAGCAGGAGAGCGACGAGGAGGATGATAAAAGATGATATTTTTTTCATGTCGGATTGGTTTTTATTGT
>JAEDNQ010000124.1 GCA_016302435.1 Bacteroidaceae bacterium | reverse complement strand
CTATAAAAACGTTTGTCATCCCTACTTACATCTCTTCCCATCTGAACACGGCACCGTTGCGCTTTGCAGGGTCAGCCCCCTTGTAGTCCATGGAGTAGGGGCTTCCTGTCGTTGGGCTCTTGCCTATGTAGGTGTGGGTGCGAGTGGACATGAGCATGAACTCCTGGTTGAGGTAGTCCTGCCAGAGGAACTCCTCGGCCTTGCTCTCGTCCGTGGTGAGACGCACGTCGCCTGCTATGCCATAGCCAGCCACGAAGACATAGCGTCCGTCCTTGCACTGTAGTGCTACCTTGCCGCCGCCTCTGTCGATGATGCGGAACTGCGTGAGGTCAGTCTTGTCCTTCGTGCGCGTGTCGTACACGAGCCCGTGAGGAGTAGCGTGCATGGGCAGTCCTGTGGCGAGGTTGATGATGCGGAATGTCTTGCCGTATGGTATGTTCTTGCTGCGGTCAGCCTTTGTCTCGTCCACGGTGAAGTTGTCGAAGACAGCGTAGCCGCCATTCTGTCCCTTCTTGTTGAAGGCGAAGAGCGAGAGACGTGAGCCTTGGAAGGATATGAGCTGATAGGAGAGCTTCATGTTGCCACCTATGGGCTTGAAGGTCTGTCCGTCGGTAGAGTACTCGTAGTGCCCCTGGTCGTTGTCGAAGTCACCGTCGAAGCGCAGCCAGATGCGTCCGTCCTTCAGCGTTATCTCCTGGTCTATGGTGTCGTTGTTGAGCTGCTCGAAGCAGCGGAGCGTCAGCCTCTTGCCGTCCTTGACGATGCCAGTCCATGAGCATGGCACGTTGATGTTGCCGAGTCCTGCCACGTCGCCGTCCTTGAGATTCTTCACGTTGAGTTCGACCGTGGTGATGCTCGATGGACCTATGACACGCTGGGTCAGAGTGTTGCGAGCCCACATGAGCTGTTCGGCAGGCATGGTGTGCAGCTGCAGCTTGCCACCCTTCAGTTTCCACATGGTGTCGTCCGGATTGTGGTTCCACTGCCACACACGTCCGAGCGTCTTGCCGTTGAAGTCCTCGTTGCGCTCGTATGGAGCGTGCGGCTTTATGTTCTCCGTGCCCGGTATGTTGGGCTTGAACCATGTGCGAGGCGCGCGTCCGAGGTTGCCCTCCAGTCCGAGCATAGGCCATCCGTCCTTCCAGGTGATGGGAGCGAGCGTCACGGTGCGGCCGATGGAGTGGAAGTCCATCATGAGCAGCGCATACCATTCGCCCGTCTGCGTCTGCACGATGCCGCCCTGGTGGATGTTGGTGCAGGCTGTAGCGTCGGGGTTGACAGGACCCAGTCCGAACTTTGTGCCGTCGGGCATGATGCGTCCCTGCACCTCTGTGAGCGAAGCGGCATGATAGCCGAAAGTCTCGTCGGCAGTGATGGTGATAGTCTCGTATGGTCCCCAGATGCTCTTGGAGCGTGAGCAGAGCGTGCGGCCGTTGGGCTGGTAGTCGGTGGAGATGATATAATACATGCCGTTTATCTTGTACACATGGTGTCCTTCACCCACAGCGTTGCCCTCGGGTATGATGACACGGTCTGTCTCGTCGATAGGTCCGCTCATGTCGGGCTTGAGCTCAGTGCAGTGCACCTCCCCGTAGCCGTGGATGGCATAAATCTTGCCGTCGTCGTCGAAGAGCACGCTGAGGTCATAGATGCGGCCCTCCATGTTGTGGTGCTTCCAGGGTCCCTTTATGTCCTTGCTGGTGTAGCATTGCAGCCCCTTGCCGTTGATGTTGGAGAATACGTAAAACTGTCCGTTGGCATATCTGATGGCGGGAGCCCAGATGCCCTGTCCGTATATCTCCTTATGGTTCTTGAGCGAGAACGCGTCGTCGTCAAAGTCGAAGCGGTCAAAGCAGTAGCTTATGTTCTCCCAGTTGACGAGGTCGCGAGAGTGGAGGATGACGAGTCCTGGCACCGTGTGCATCGTAGTGCCGGCGAGGTAGTAGTCATCGCCCACGCGGAGAATGTCGGGGTCGGAGAACTCGTCGTAGAAGAGAGGATTGGTAAACGTGCCGTTGCCGTTGTCGGCTGTCCACGAAGTAGTCTGTGCCTGTGCCGGAAGTCCAAGCACGGCTGCAAACAGCGTTGCAGCAAATAAGGTTTTCTTGTTAGATAGCATCATAGTTTGATTGTTAATATTCAGTTTTGTTGACTGCAAAGTTACGATTATTATTTTGATATTATCTAAATATGTCGAATATAATTTGATGGAAGGACTGCTTTTATATGTGTTCTACCGTACAGTGTAGCAAAAAAAGTATACTCTCAGAGCAGACAAATGCGTGCATCCCCTCATGGAAGTGTCTGAGCACATTTGTTCCATTTCGAGAGAATGCACGCATATAGTCGCTATATCAATCTGGTTGCGACCGATTGGCTACTTCACGATTTTCTTGCCATTGTGTATGAAGACGCCTCCGCTCGGATTAGTTGTGGCAGTGCCCGAGAGCGTATAGTACAAGTCATTGTCCGTTGCCGCATCCTTGACAGCCGCCGCGCTCGTGATGTCGGCAGTGGCCTGTATGCCTATCTCCGAAGCCGACGACCATGCCTTGCCGTTCATCTCCGACTTCGCCACAAACTTCATGTAGCGTGCAGGGGTAGGGGTAGACAGGGAAGCCACTTGCTGAGCTGTGGTGTTCTTAAACTGTCCGCTGACAGCCGCCGTGCCCCACGTCTTGCCGTCGAGCGAGAGGTACACCTCGTAGTCTTTGACCATGCCATTGCTGTTGCCGTCGCAGCGAGCAGTATATGTCACAGCTGTCACCTCATAGATCTTCACCATGTCGACAACGAGCGTGTGGGGACATGTGGGTTCAGAGCCCCAATACTCCGTGTGCCAGAACGTGGACGTGTTGTTGTCAAAGGCGAGCTTAGCCTCATTGCCAGCATGCTCACTGTCCACGCTGACAACTTTCCATGTAGCCTTGTTTATGTAGAGGTCGAAGTCGAACGTCATCTTCGGACTGTCTATCATGCCGTCAACCGAGCAGTAGGCTGTGATGTTGCAAGCCGCATTGTTCGCAATGGGTGAGGAGTACTTTTTATACTCTCCTCCGTCAATGCTGTAGTAGATAGAAGCTCCTGCGGTGGCTGTCGTCATCTTTATGCGTCCGTTGGTCATGCGAGAGCAGTTGACCGACTGGCATACAGGCATGCTCACACGGGCTGCTTTAGCCTTGTCGGTAGACTGGCTGACGGGTATGAGGACGAAGCGGAAGCTGGTGTTGGCAGCCTTCAGCTCATACTTCTCCATCACGTCAGGACCGCAGCTGGCGTTGCCCAGGCCACGCGTGGCAGCGTCGAGCGACACGATAGTGTTGGCACAAGGCTTGAACTGATAAGTGTGGCGCATGCGGTTCTTGCGGTCGGTATAGTTGTCCTCTGGGCGAAAATGTACAGCCGATGCTGCCATGTTGTCCTGAGATGCTATGAGGAGACCGTTGCCCTCACCGTTCTGCAGGGCTATCCATCTCACCTCCTGCTTTGTGCCGTGCTCCTGTGGCAGGATATACTCCTCATACTGGTTGGTCACCGTGCTCTCGTAGATAGCAGGCAGACAAGCCTCTTTGCGGTCACGGTAGCTGTCCCATGGACCACGGCCAAACCATGTTAGCTGCTCCATGTCGGCAGGCATCTCAAATCTGAAGCCCAAGCGAGGAATGATGGCGCTCTGGCATGAAGGCTTGACAAAAGAGGAGACGAGCACTGTGCCGTTGGCTCCCACGATGAAGTCGTGCTGCACGTCGAATGTTGTGCCGCTCTTGCCCGCACAAGTGCTGTTCAGCGTGATGGAGACGTACGAGCCGTCCTCGCTTGCCTTCACGCTGCTTGCCGTGCCCTTGGCTGTCAGCTTGCGCAGGCCAAGATTGTCCCAGCTCTCGTTGTGGCGTCCATCGTTGTCGGTAGGCAGACGGAAGACATTGAGCTGGAGAGGTTTGTTGACCATCTCCACATTGTTATATATATACTGCACGAGCGTGCCCTGCGCTTTGTTGAAGACAGCCTTGAAGCATGGGGAGCTCACCGTGATGCTCTGGCTGCTCTCCTCTACGTCTACCTTGCCGCCCTCTCCCAGGCTGGCGATGTCGAGCTTAGGCAGCTGAGCCGCCTTTATCTGCAGCTTCTCCTCTGCCACTACATATCCAGCTTCCGCCCAGTCGGTAGTCTCGCGCTGTGAGGCAGAGAAATAGATGAAGGCCTCCTTGGCTGCATCTATGCCGTTGGCAGCCGAAATGTCGATAGTGACAGTAGTGCTGTCGCCTGCAGCCACCTCAGTGTCCACCTTGCCTTGAGCCAGGACATTGCCCTCTTCGTCCATGACGGCATAGCGCACGTCGTAGGCTGAACTGGGCAGAAAGGCCATCTTGTTTTTCACCAGAAAAGCCGACTTGTTCGACTTGACAGGCTTGAACTCCAGTGGCTGATACACCTTCTTGGTGTTGTACGACTTGGCTGTCAAGCTCCAGTCGGGATGCACCAGTCCGTTGATGCAGAAGTTGTTGTCGTTGGGGTTGTCGCCGAAGTCACCGCCGTAAGCCCAGTATTCCTTGCCTGTGCTGCTCTTTGTCAAAATGCCCTGGTCCTTGAAGTCCCAGATGAACTCGCCCGTGAGGCAGGTGTATTTCTCATAGAGGTCGAACATGTCGCGCTGGTTGCCCATGGAGTTGCCCATGGAGTGGGTGTTCTCACACTGTATGTGGGGTTTCTGCCCCGTCTTTCCCTGTCGCGAACTGCCTATCCAGTTGATGGTCTCATAGCTTGCGTACATTGTGCTGCTCACGTCGGCATAGTCGCTGTTGCCCTCGTAGTGGGTGGGGCGAGTGGTGTCGAGTGCCTTGATGGCCTTTGCCACATGCTCAAAGTTGTTGCCGCCTCCCGACTCATTGCCAAACGACCACATGAAGATGCACGCATGGTTGCGCATCCATCTCACATGATTCTCCGAACGCTCCACCATGGCATGGCGGAACTTTATCTCCGACGACAGCTTCTGGTGGGCGTGGCACTCCACGTTGGCTTCTGCCAGGACGTAGAGTCCATACTTGTCGCACAGGTCGTAGAAGGCAGGGTCGTTAGGGTAGTGCGACGTGCGCACAGCGTTGACATTAAGCCTCTTCATCGTCTTGATGTCATTCTCCATCTCCTCCACCGTCACCGCGCGACCGTTGACAGGACTGAAGTCGTGACGGTTGACACCGTGGAAGACCATGCGCTTGCCGTTGATGGTCAGAGCGCCATCCTTGCGTATCTCCACTTCTCTGAAGCCCACCTTACATCCTCTGATGTCAATATCCTTGCCCTCAGCATCCTGGAGCGTCAGCACAAGGTCATACAGGTTGGGCGTTTCTGCCGACCACTTCAGCGGATTGGCCACATCCATGTCTATGCTCAAGTCCTCACCGTCCACATCCACCGTCTTCTTCGCCACAGCCGTGCCCTTGTCCTCGATGGTAGCAGTCAGTTTGGCTCCGTCGAGCTTGTCAGCGCCTTCTATTCTCACCTTCACGTTAGCCTTGGCGTCGGTGTAGGTGGCGTCGAGGTCGGAGGTGAAGAAGAAGTCGCGTATCTGGCTCTTAGGAGCAGCCCATAGGAAGCAGTGGCGCTGTATGCCCGTCAGTCGCCAGTAGTCCTGGCATTCGAGAAATGAGCCGCTCGTGAATCGGTACACCTGCAGAGCTATGCTGTTCTCACCCTCCGTCAGATAGTCGGTGATGTCAAACTCGGAGGGCAGATACGAGTCCTCGCTATATCCTATGCGCTTGCCGTTGATCCACAGGTAGTAGCCGTGTCCCACACCGTTGAAGCGAACGTAGACGTTCCTTCCCTCCCAGTCGGCAGGTATGGTGAAGGTGCGGCGGTAAGTGCCTACAGGGTTGGGCATGTTGCTGTTATACATGAACCATCCCGGTCTGTCAGCCATGACGCTGTACGTGCTCTCGTCAAACGAGAAGGGGTATGCCACATTGCAGTACAGCGGCTTGTCCCAGCTCTTGCCATTGTGCAGACCGAAAATCTGCCAGCTCGACGGCACATCAATGTCTGTCCATGACGCATCGTTGTAGTCCTTGGCGCACGTAGCCGCACTCACCAGCGAAGGGTTCTTCACCCACTTGAACTTCCATGTGCCGTCCAGCGACTGGTAGTAGGGCGAAGCCCCCATGTCGTTCTTGCTCACGTCGGCAGCCGAAGCCATAGGTATGGCCACAGTATGCGAAGTCTCGCGGTTCACACTTGTCACGGCAGGATTGTCCCATTCCTTGCCCGTCTGCCCATTGGCAGCCGACGGCATCAAGCAAGCCGCGATGCCGAGAGTGCATGCCGCCGCTGTGCGGTTGAGCCATGCACCCATTGTCTTTGTCTGATTAGATGTCTGATTAGATGTCATTGTTAGTTTCATATAGTATTGAATAAGATTAGGTTTTCTTATAATAAGTAGGTGTGCAAAATGATTTTTATAATGATTGTATTGATTGGTGATGCAGA
>JAEDNQ010000004.1 GCA_016302435.1 Bacteroidaceae bacterium | reverse complement strand
CTCGTCACTGACGGACAGGTCAAGATAGCTGCATACGACAACGGATTCGCCGCTTGGACAGGCTTCCGCCTCAGCTACTATGGCGAGACACCAGACTATAGCGGTCTCATCTCTGCTGACCTCGAAGCTGCCAAGGCAGGCATCGAAGGCCTCGCATGGAATGGTGACAAGGCAGCAGC
Organism: Bacteroidaceae bacterium; assembly: GCA_016302435.1. GTDB lineage: Bacteria > Bacteroidota > Bacteroidia > Bacteroidales > Bacteroidaceae > Minthosoma. The sequence goes on along the minus strand of JAEDNQ010000004.1, from coordinate 31,583 downwards.
CAACGCTATCATGGCAGAACTCCCAGCTGAAATCAACACTGAGGAAACATTCATCAAGGCAAAGGAAGTAATCGCTAAGGCTAACGACTACGTAGCCAAGGCCAACGCAGCTATTGCAGCATTTGCAGCTGTTGCAAACTTCGAGACACTTGCAGCCAAGTATGAGGAAGGCTCTGACGAAAAAGACCTCCTCAACACTGCATGGGCTACAGTCATCGGTGTAGGCGACAACGACACAGACACCTATCTCGACGCTATTGCAGCTGACGCAGCTTACGCAGCATACGCTGACTACCTCGCTTACCGTGAGAGCTTCGGCGCACTCCTCGAGAACGAAGGCGTGAAGGCTGCCATCGCAGAGCAGAACACCCAGCTCAAGGACAAATACGCTACTGCAGAGCAGATAAAGGCTCTCAAGGAAGCACTCGCTCTCCCATACAACACAGCCGTCCTCGCTTCTCTCGGCAGCGACAAGGCTACTGAAGCTAATCCTGTAGACATCACAGTGCTCATTGCTAACCCATCATTCGACAATGGCAACAGAACAGGTTGGGATGGTGACATGACAACAGACACCATCGGTGTAGCAGAGCGCTGGAACTGCGACTTTGACGTAAGCCAGACCATCTACTCACTCCCAGCAGGATGCTACCGCGCACAGTGCCAGTCATTCTACCGCGACGGTGGCGATGCAGGCACGGCATACAACAACTGGTGGAATAAAGCTCTCGGCGAGGAGGATCTCTGGGAAACAGCTTACGAGATTTTCTATGCCAACGAGCGTAGCACTAAGGTTAAGTCCATCGCCAGCATCACCCCAACAGAGATGTCATTCACCAAGTATGTAGAGAAGTGGGAAGAATTAGAGGAAGATGCACAAGGCAATATGCAATACGTACCAGTATGGAAAGAATGGAACGAAGAGACAGACGGCTACAACCATCCTTGGGACCAGAAGGTAACTGAAGGAGAAGATATTTTCTTCTATCCTAACTCAATCCGCGGTGCATGCCGTCGCTTCGAGGCAAATCCAGAAGCATATATCAACACTGTTGAAGTCATGGTAGAACAGGGTGGCAAGATCACCTTCGGTCTCAAGAACACTGATTTCATCGGTAACCACTGGACAGTATTTGACAACTTCAAGCTCTTCTACCTTGGCACAGAGCCTACAACAGGCATCAATGGTACTGCAGCAGACGCTAAGGCATCAGAGATCTACACCGTATCAGGTGTACGCGCACGCAACATGCAGAAGGGTATCAACATCATCAAGATGAATGATGGTTCAGCTCGCAAGGTTGTAAAGTAAGTAAACTATAAATTGAATTAGAAGTATTTTCTAATATTGGATGAAAACAGCCGCTGTCGTGAAGACAGCGGCTGCTTGCTTTTCTTGTTACCATGTGAGTCGGGATGACGTGACTCGAACACGCGACTCCTACGTCCCGAACGTAGTGCGCTACCAACTGCGCTACATCCCGTTGCGTTTTCTCCCTGCTCTGCATGCCACATTCCTGATGGATGCAGTCGCGCAGGCATTTTCCCGAAAAAGCATTGCAAAGTTAGTCATTTCTTCTGACATGACCAACGGTATATGGCAGTTTTCTTTCAATTATGCCTTTATAAGTAGGTTTGCATAAATATTTTCATTTCGTTTGTATTGGATAAGCAGGTGGATATGGCTATTTATCCATAGAAATAAGGCTCATTGCATCATGTCGGTGCAATGAGCCTTATGGGGTGTATGAATATCTTATAGTGGCATTGCGTGCGCCTATAATATATATATATGCGTGCCGATATAGCTGAATATGCGTGCGCCTATAATATATATATGTGTCGTTAATATATATGCCGGGAGTTAACCTATTTCACCTCCCAGATGTCGTTGGTCTCAAGGAGTTCGGCAAAGTTGTGGTACTTCTTTGCAGCCTTCACCTCCTCTATCTGAGCAGTGACACTGTCGTCGTATGTAGGAGCATCGACATCGCGGATGACACCGAGAGCTACTGGGAAACCGTCGCCATTGCCCATGAGGGCGAGCTTGAGCTGCAGGGTGTTGTCTTCGCAGTGAGCGTCGTGTACGAGGATGTCAGCCTCTGTGATGCCGTTTTCGCCTATCTTGACAATCTTCAGGCCGAAACCTTCCTGCATGAGACCATACTCGCGGTTTTCACCGAAGATGAGCGGTTTGCCGTGCTCAACGTAGATGGCGTTCTTCGCGCGTCCCTCCTTCGAATAGACGTTGTCGTGAGTGCCATTGTTGAAGATGACACAGTTCTGGAGAATCTCACACACGGCAGCACCCTTGTGTTTGTAGGCAGCCTTGAGGATGTCGATAGTGCCAGGCGCGTCAGTCGCCACGGCACGAGCGAAGAAGTGGCCGCGAGCTCCGAAGCAGAGCTCAGCAGGGCGGAAGGGGTCTTCTACAGTGCCGTAAGGTGATGACTTGGAGACGAAGCCGCGAGGTGAGGTCGGAGAATACTGTCCCTTGGTCAGTCCGTAGATGCGGTTGTTGAGCAGTATCATGTTGAGGTTGATATTGCGTCGGTTGGCATGGATGAAGTGGTTGCCGCCGATGGCGAGGCCGTCGCCATCACCGCTGACCTGCCATACGGCGAGGTCTGGATTCGTCACCTTGCAGCCTGTGGCGATGGCAGCAGCACGTCCGTGTATGGTGTTCATGCCGTATGTGGCCATGTAGTGTGGCAGACGTGATGAGCATCCGATGCCGGAGATGACGGCTGTGTTCCATGGGTCAACGCCTATCTCTGCCATAGCCTTGTGGAGAGAGGCGAGAAAGAAGTGGTCGCCACAACCTGGACACCAGCGTGGCTGTCCTTTCTTGAAATCTTGAGCTGTATATGTTGCCATAATGTAGTCCTTTAATGTTTAAGGCAGGTTCGTTTTTCTACAGACGTTTCATCGCCGTGGCAGAGTATTCATGCTATCTCGGCTCTGCTCATCTGGCTGAAAGCAAACGTTCTGAAAAATCCCACCGTTAATATTTTCGTATTGATGATACCACCTGGTCGGTTACTTGTTGAGAATCTCGTTGAAAGAGGCGACGAGCTCGTTGACGACGAATGGCTGTCCCTTCACCTGGTTGAACTGGTATGGAACGAAGTTGTCGACCTTCATGCGGAGCCATCCGGCAAGCTGTCCCATGTTCTGCTCTGCCACTACCACTTTCTTGTACTTACTAAGCACTTCGGCAGTGTTGGCTGGCAGAGGGTTGATAAACTTGAAGTGCGCCATGGCCACCTTCTTGCCCTCGGCTCTCATCTCGTCCATAGCAGCGTGGAGATGGCCATAAGTGCCTCCGAAGCCTACGATGAGGAGGTCAGCATCGTCTTTGTCGCCGAGGACCTCAAGGTCTGGCACAGGTATCTTGTCTATCTTCTCCTGTCGGAGGTGAGTCATGAGGTTGTGGTTCTCAGGGTCAGTAGAGATGGCGCCAGTCTTGTTGTCCTTCTCCAGTCCGCCGAGAATGTGCTCGAAGCCCTGTCGTCCAGGCACGGCCCAGTAGCGCACGCCTGTCTTCTCGTCTCTCATATATGGTGTCCAAGAGCCCTTGAGTTCCTCTGGCACGTATGGAGGGTTGATGGCTGGGTACTCTGCGAGGTTGGGGAGCTTGAAGGCAGCCGAACCGTTCGCCACGTATGCGTCGGTCATGAGGATGACAGGAGTCATGTGCTCGAGTGCCATCTTTGAAGCGGCATAGGCGGCTTCGAAGCAGTCTGTTGGCGAAGTGGCGGCAATGACGGGCATAGGGCTTTCGCCGTTGCGTCCGAAGAGTGCCTGCAGCAGGTCTGTCTGCTCCGACTTTGTTGGGAGACCTGTGGCTGGTCCGCCGCGCTGCACGTCGAGGACGACGAGAGGGAGCTCCATGATGACGGCGAGGTTCATAGCCTCCGACTTGAGGCATATACCGGGACCAGATGTTGATGTCACGGCAAGAGCTCCGGCGAAAGATGCTCCCACAGCCGATGCGCATCCTGCTATCTCGTCCTCACACTGCACGGTTGTCACGCCGAGCGACTTGTGCTTGGAGAGTTCGTGCAGCACGTCAGTGGCTGGAGTGATGGGGTATGAGCCGAGGTAGAGCTTGAGGCCTGCCTTTTCAGCTGCAGCGATGAATCCGTAGGCTGTTGCCTTATTTCCAGTGATGTCCATGTAGCGTCCTGCCACCTTGTTCTTTGTCTCTATGCGATACACGTTAGCCACAGAGCTGTGTGTATTGTGTCCGTAGTCGTGACCAGCCTGGATGACCTTGATGTTGGCCTCAGCCACAGCAGGCTTCTTAGCAAACTTCTCCCTGAGGAAGTTGAACGCTATGTCGAGGTCGCGGTCGAAGAGCCAGCAGACGAGACCGAGGGCGAACATGTTGCGACACTTGAGCATGGCCTTGACGTCCATGCCTGAGTCGGCCAGACAGTCCTTGACCATCTGTGTGATGGGGCAGGCGATGACGCGGTCTGGGTCTATGCCCATCTCTCCGAGATAGTCGTCGGTGGCAAATGCTGCCTTCTTGAGGTCTGCCGCCTGGAAGGAGTCGGTGTCGATGATGATGGCGGCTCCCGGCTTAGCATATTTATATTGTGTCTTGAGGGCTGCCGCATTCATGGCCACGAGCACGTCACACTTGTCGCCAGGAGTGTACACCATGTCTGCGCCTATATGTACCTGAAAACCGCTCACGCCAGTCAGTGAGCCTTGCGGAGCGCGGATGTCCGCTGGATAGTCGGGGAATGTACTGATACTGTTACCTACAGTGGCTGACACTGTAGAAAAGATGTTTCCGGCCAGCTGCATGCCATCGCCAGAGTCACCTGAGAAGCGTACGACGACTTCTGCAAGTTCCTTCATTTCCAATGTTTCTGCCATAAGCTTGAAAAGTTTGTTTAGGGCTTCGTGCTCTTCAGGGCATTGCTGTCCTTAGAGTTTTTTGCCTGTCTTTATATTGAGTGTGTTATTATTTATCCAATTTTATCCGATTCTAATACATTTTGTAGACAAATGTTAGTTGTCTGCTTACATTTTGCGAGTGCAAAGTTACATCTTCTTGACAAAATAACCAAATATTCGAGCAAGAGAATGACAAAATAGTACAAATTTGAATCAGACCGTCTGAAAATAGCGTACAAAAAGACACAAATCCCAAACAACTAACGAAAAAATATTGTATTTTGTTATTGCCATACGGAAAGAAAAACCTATCTTTGCATCATGATTGAGACAGATGCCACCACTGACGGCAGCCGCCCATCCTGCCACAGGGGCAGACAACGCCCCCGTCCCAACCCTCTCGGCACTCTCAAACATTAATCCTTTTGACGGCGGAAATATCTCAGAACCCCACCTCAAACTAACCAACGCAACTATCAACCTAAAACCACACATATTTAAATTAATGAAAAGACTCATCGTGCTCACGCTGGCAGCCGCATCAGCCGTCAGCATGGTAGCCCAAGACAAGAACGGAGGCTACCCCATCACCCAAGTACCCTTCACTAAGGTCAAAGTAGCCCAGCAAACCTTCTGGGGACAGCGCCTCGACGCCAGCCAGAATGTCACCATCCCCCTTGCCTTCTCCAAGAGCGAGGAGACCGGACGCTACACCAACTTCAGCAATGCCGCCCAGCACATCAAGGACCCAAGCAAGGTCTTCGAGATAAAAGATGGCACCTTCTCCTTCGACGACACCGACCCGTACAAGACCATCGAGGGAGCCAGCTATCTCCTCCAGACCTACCCCAACGCCAAGTTCAAGGGAGGCAGACTCGACAAGTACGTGGACAGCGTCGTGGCGGTCATAGCCTCAGGACAGGAACCCGATGGCTACCTCTACACCTCGCGCACACAGAATCCCGCCAAGCCACACAACTGGGCCGGAGCCAAGCGATGGGAGAGAGTGGAAGACCTTAGCCACGAGTTCTACAACCTCGGACACCTCTGTGAGGCAGCCGTAGCCCACTACTATGCCACAGGCAAGAAAAACTTCCTCAACGTAGCCATCAAATACGCCGACTGCGTATGCCGCGAGGTAGGCGACAAGCCAGGACAGGCAAGCGTCGTGCCCGGACACCAGATAGCCGAGATGGGACTCGCCAAACTCTACATTGCCACAGGCGACAAGAAATACCTCGACATGGCAAAGTTCTTCCTCGACAAGAGAGGCAAGCGCGATGCCTCATGGAAGCAGACCCGTAACGGACTCTACGACAGCGACGGCTACTTCCACAGCCTCAGCGACTACAGCCAGAGCCACAAGCCCGTATGTGAACAGGACGAAGCCGTAGGACACGCCGTCAGAGCTGGCTACATGTATGCAGGCATGGCGGACATAGCTGCCCTCACTGGCGACAAGTCATATATCGATGCCATCGACCGCATCTGGGACAACATCGTAGGCAAGAAATACTACATCACAGGCGGTGTGGGCGCAACAGCCAGCGGCGAAGCCTTCGGAGCCAACTACGAACTGCCCAACATGAGCGCCTACTGCGAGACGTGCGCCGCCATCGCACAAGTCTACCTCAACTACCGCCTCTTCCTCCTCCATGGCGACTCCAAGTACTACGATGCCCTCGAACGCTCACTCTACAACGGCGTCATCTCCGGCATCTCCATCGATGGAGGCAAGTTCTTCTACCCCAACCCCCTCCAGAGCATCGGCCAGCACCAGCGCCAGCCATGGTTCGGCTGCGCATGCTGCCCATCCAATGCCGCCCGTTTCATCCCATCCCTCCCACAGTACATCTATGCCGTCAAGGACAATAGCCTGTACATCAACCTCTTCAACTCCAATACCGTCAACGTGCAGGTAGGCAAGAAGAAAGTCACACTCCAGCAGGAGACCAACTATCCATGGGATGGCGACATCACCCTCAAGATAGCTGGCGGAGCAGGCAAGTACGCCCTCAACATCCGCATACCCGGATGGGTCAAGGGAGAAGTCGTTCCAAGCAACCTCTACACCTACACCGACGGCAAGCGCCTCGGCTACACCGTCAAGGTCAACGGCGAGGCAGTGGAGAGCCCACTCCAGCAGGGCTACTTCGTCATCGACCGCACATGGAAGAAGGGTGACAAAGTAGAGATCCACTTCGACATGGAGCCACGCACCGTACGCGCCAACGGACAGGTAGCAGCCGACAAGGGACGCGTGGCAGTAGAGCGTGGACCTATCGTCTACTGTGCAGAGTGGCCCGACAACAAGTGCGACGTCCTCTCTGTCCTCATCAACCAAGAGCCAAAGTTCACACTCGGCAACAAGGAAATCATGAACACCAACGTTCAGACCCTCACCACCGACGCACAGACCCTCACCTTCGACAAGGCGGGCAAGCTCCACGCTGCCGACGAGAAGCTCGTCCTCATCCCCTACTACGCATGGGCACACCGTGGTCCTGGCAAGATGACCGTCTGGATACCACAAGACCTCACAGCCACCACACCAGCCCTCCCTGCGTCCATAGCCTCAGAGAGCAAAATCTCAGCTAGCACCAAGCGCCTGCCAGCCCTTTCAGCCATCAACGACCGCCTCGTGCCAGCCGATGCCACCGACCGTTCAGTGCCATACACCCACTGGTGGCCAGCCAAGAACACCACAGAATGGCTTGCCTATGACTTTGCCAAGGCAGAAACCGTGAGCACATCCACCGTATACTGGTTTGACGACGGCCCATGGGGCGGATGCCGAGTGCCAGAAAGCTGGAAGCTCTACTACAAGAACGACAAGGGCGAGTGGGTGCCCGTGAAGAACCTCACCGAATATGGTGTGGTGAAAGGAGCAGCCAACATCGTCAACTTCGAGCCAGTCAAGACATCAGCCATGAAGCTCGAGATAAAGCAGCCAGCCGACTACAGCTGCGGAGTATTCGAGTGGAGCGTGAAGTGATTAAAAATCATTTTGCACACCTACTTATATATATTGGGGGTGGTTTCATAGACGAAAACCACCCCCTGTTATTTTCATCTCACCCACATTTGAATCCACAAGACGATGAGGACAACCCCAGCGGATAGCATAGCAAAGGAATGAAGATAACAGACATTATCCAATCTTTCACCATCACTCGTGACTATTTCATCTCATGATAGCCTATAAGTGAAAAGAATTTCTTAACTTTGCACATGAAACAAAAAAGACAGACTCAGCTCTCATACACATTTCACTAAAAGATGAAGCAAACCATCGACAACCTTTACAAACTCGACGGTAGAGTGCCAGTGGCCAAAGCTCTACCTTTCGGACTGCAGCATGTTCTGGCCATGTTTGTCAGCAACATCACACCAATCATGATTTTGGCCAATGCCGTAGGGCTTGACAGTGCCACCAGCGCAATGCTCATACAAAACTGCATGGTGATAGCTGGTATAGGCACATTAGTGCAGCTTTACCCCATCTGGCGCATAGGCTCCCGACTGCCTATAGTCATGGGCATCTCGTTCACCTTCCTGTCCATCGCTATCAGCATAGCAGCCTCTCAGGGCATGGGAGTCCTCATGGGGGCTGTCATCATAGGCGGACTCGTCGAGGGGGTGTTGGGCCTCTTTGCCAAATATTGGATAAAGCTTGTCCCCCATGTGGTGGCAGCTACGGTGGTCACAGCCATAGGATTCTCGCTGCTGCCTATCGGTGCCAACTCTTTCGCTGGCGGTCAAGGAGCAGCAGACTTTGGCAGCATAGCCAACTGGATAGTGGGCAGCGTCACCTTGCTCGCCTGTCTCCTGTGTCAGGTTTTTGCCAAGGGCTTTATACGTTCTCTCTCTGTCCTCGTCGGGCTTATTGTGGGATATATCCTCGCCTCCCTCATGGGCATGGTAAACCTGAGTGGCATAACGGAGCAGCCTCTCTTCTCCATGCCACATATCCTGCCCTTCACTCCAGAGATAAACATCGGTGCCCTTCTCTCCGTCGTGGCCGTATATCTCGTCTCAGCCACCGAGACTATCTCTTCTCCATGCCACATATCCTGCCCTTCACTCCAGAGATAAACATCGGTGCCCTTCTCTCCGTCGTGGCCGTATATCTCGTCTCAGCCACCGAGACTATAGGCGACACGTCAGCCCTGTGCAACGGAGCCCTCAAGCGCAACCCTCATAAGTACGAGATGGGAGCGGCCATCAGCTGCGACGGATTCATAAGCAGCGTATCTGGCCTCTTCGGCTGCACTCCCATCACCTCCTTCAGCCAGAACGTAGGTCTGGCAGCCATCTCGGGAGTTGTCAACCGTTTCACCATAGCTCTTGGCGCGCTCATCATGATATTAGGAGGCATCTTCCCATCCGTGGGATATGCTCTAACCACAATACCGCAAGCCGTCCTTGGCGGATGCACCATCATGATGTTTGGCAGCATACTTTTCGCTGGCTTTGGCATGATGGCGCGCAGCGGTTTCTCACAGCGCAACATGGTCATCGTCAGTCTCTCGCTCAGCGTCGGTCTCGGATTCACCCAGGCAACAGGCATGTTTGACATCTTCCCTGACATTGTGCGCACTGTCTTTGCCGATAACTGTGTTGCTGTAGTCTTCCTCCTTGCCGTCCTGCTCAACCTTGTGCTGCCGAAGGAAAAGACAATTGAGAAACAATCCTGAAATAATCTTTCTGAGGTCTTTCGCCAAAACGTCTGATGCTATCACAGCACAGAGGTTATATGCGTGTCGGCTTCGCCAAGCCTGTGTCCCCGGTCTGAATCAGAGGCATAAGAAAGGCGCATACGTCGGATGATGTGACGTATGCGCCTTATGTATAAGCTTCACCTTGATGTATGTGTCATAAGGTGGGGGCTTGCGCTATTTGAGCTGCTATTAGAGCTGTGGACCTGCAGCGACAAGAGCCTTGCCAGCCTCGTTTGTAGTGTACTTCTCAAAGTTCTTGATGAAGCGAGCGGCGAGGTCCTTAGCCTTCTCCTCCCACTGGCATGCGCACTCGTAAGTGTCGCGTGGGTCGAGGATAGCTGGGTTGACGTTTGGAAGAGCTGTTGGCACTTCGAAGTCGAACATTGGGATCTTCTTTGTCTCAGCCTTGAGGATTGAGCCATCGAGGATAGCGTCGATGATACCGCGTGTATCTGGAATAGAGATACGCTTGCCTGTACCGTTCCAGCCTGTGTTGACGAGGTATGCCTTAGCACCGCTCTTCTCCATCTTCTTCACGAGTTCCTCAGCGTACTTTGTTGGGTGGAGCTCAAGGAATGCCTGGCCGAAGCAAGCAGAGAATGTTGGAGTTGGCTCTGTGATGCCGCGCTCTGTACCTGCAAGCTTAGCTGTGAAGCCTGAGAGGAAGTAGTACTGTGTCTGTGCTGGTGTGAGGATAGACACTGGAGGGAGTACTCCGAAGGCGTCGGCAGAGAGGAAGATGACGTTCTTGGCAGCTGGTGCAGATGAACCTGGCTGGATGTTCTTGATGTGGTTGATTGGGTAAGACACGCGAGTGTTCTCAGTGACAGACTTGTCGTTGAAGTCGATCTTGCCGTCTGCAGATACTGTAACGTTCTCGAGGAGAGCGTTGCGCTTGATGGCTCCGTAGATGTCTGGCTCGTGCTCCTTAGAGAGGCCGATAACCTTTGCGTAGCATCCGCCCTCGAAGTTGAAGACGCCGTTGTCATCCCATCCGTGTTCGTCGTCACCGATGAGGCGGCGCTTAGGATCTGTAGAGAGGGTAGTCTTACCTGTGCCTGAGAGGCCGAAGAAGATAGCTGTGTTCTCACCGTTCATGTCGCAGTTGGCAGAGCAGTGCATAGAAGCGATGCCCTGGAGTGGGAGGTAGTAGTTCATCATAGAGAACATACCCTTCTTCATCTCACCGCCGTACCATGTGTTGATGATAACCTGCTCGCGGCTTGTAACGTTGAAGGCAACGCAAGTCTCAGAGTTGAGGCCGAGCTCCTTGTAGTTCTCAACCTTAGCCTTAGAGGCATTGTAGATAACGAAGTTTGGCTCGAACTCAGCGAGTTCCTCAGCTGTTGGCTGGATGAACATGTTTGTAACGAAGTGTGCCTGCCATGCTACCTCAACGATGAAGCGGACAGCCATGCGAGTGTCCTTGTTTGCGCCGCAGAATGCGTCTACGACGTAGAGGTTCTTGTTGCAGAGCTCCTTAACGGCGAGGTCCTTGACAGTAGCCCAAACCTCCTCTGACATTGGGTGGTTGTCGTTCTTGTAGCCCTCAGTTGTCCACCATACAGTGTCCTTTGAGTTAGCGTCCATAACGATGTACTTGTCCTTAGGAGAGCGACCTGTGTAGATACCAGTCATAACGTTGGCTGCACCGAGCTCAGTCTCCTGACCCTTTTCGTAGCCTTCGAGAGCTGGGTCTGTTTCTGCCTTGAAGAGTTCTTCGTAAGAAGGATTGTGCGCAATCACTGTTGAACCAGTGATACCATACTTTGTCAAATCTAATGCCATAGTACTTTTGTTGTTTATAATGTGAATAATATCTGAATTATTTTCTTATCCGATTTATTTCTTCTTTTTTCGTCAATATTTTTGACATAGCGATGTAAAATCAGTGGTGGGTGGGCTGCCGCTTGTGGTTTGTACATGCCACGTGGGCTTGCTGTCACTTGTAGCCAGTCCGAAAATACGGTACAAAGTTAATTATTTCTCGCGTGTGTGCAATGAGTTGCAAAGAGCTTTTGTCTGTTTTTTAAAATATTTTTCATATAAGAAGCGTTGCGGTCGGTTATAATTGTGATTATTGCAACTTTTGCTTTGCAACTTGTTTGCGCTTTGGATGCATGGGCTGTCTGCTGGCAGGGGCTCTATCATTGGGTGTAGGATGGTCTGTAGAGCCAGGCTTCTGTCCGTAGCCATGGTGTCCGCTCATTGGCGTTTCGGAAGGTCATTAGTCTGGCTTCTGTCCGTAGACATGGCGGTGGATGAGTTTCACCATCTCTGCCACAGGCGGTGGGGGCACAGGGGCATTGAGGCTATGAAGCATCAGTCGCAGGGGCATGCCTGGCACTACTCCATAGGAGGGCTGCACATAGGGGTCGGGCAGCAGCTGGAAGCCGAGGCGCTGGTAGAAGGCCACACGACGGGTGGTGAGCTGGTCGGTTGGGGGCTCGACCTCGAGGATGACGGGCAGCATGCTGTCGCTGACGAGTCTCTCCATTATGCGGCGGCCTATGCCACCTCCGCGCAGGGTGGGGTCGACGGCCAGATATTCGACATAGATGAAGGTGTCGAAGTGCCAGTAGCAGAGCATGGCTCGCTCGTCGGTGAGGGATGCATCGCCTGGATGTTGTTCGCCATCGTGTGCGGGCACAGGGCGTGCATCGGCATCGTAAGCCACGAGGTGCATGCGTGGTTCGTTGGCTGCCAACTCGCGGAACCAGGCGAGAGGGCGGCGCTCGTTCTCGGGGAAGGAGGCGAGGAAGAGTCTTTCTATAGCTGGTGTCATGGATATGGTCTGTTGTGTGAATGCAAGGGTGGGGGGCGAGGTGATTTGATGGATATTATCCGCTACAATAGTTTCATGGCTCTGTCGAGCGCATGTTCGAAATAGTAGCCTTGGGCTATGCGGTCGCTGACCTTGATGACGTTTTGTCTCATGCGCTCATACTGTTCGGGGGTGACGGAGGCGAGGAGGGAGTCGATGTCGGTGAGGGAGTCGACGGTGAGTCCGATGCCGTTGTCCTCTACGAAGCGTGCCAGTCCTGCTGTCTTGGAGAGAATGACGGGGGCGTGGCAGCGCAAGTAGAGCGACACCTTGTGGGGGTTGTTGTATGACATGTATTCTCCTATCTTGCCTTTTCCTTCGGTCAATGACTCGCCATACCATGAGAGGCCGAAGTCGCCATGGTTGACACGCATGATTTCGGTGTCGACGGCATAGCCTTCATAGTGGGCGCGTGCTCCTTCGGCGAGGAGCTCGGGGTGGTAGTTGTTGCCGTAGAGATGGAGGCGAGAGGAGGTGAGACGCGAGGCGAGCTCGTAGACGAAGTTGTTGCTTTTAGGGTTGAGGTTGCCGAGGAAGAACATGGTGGGGCACTCTCCGGAGGGTGAGGGACGGCTGGAGGCAAGAGGGGTGGGCGAGAGGTAGTCGAAGATGCCCAGGGTGGTGAGGCGTGAGGGGCATCCCTGCGTCTCGAGCCATGCCTTCATGGTGTCGTTGTGGGCAATGACGACATCGCTGTGTCCTAATCGGCGCATCTCTTGAGGTGGGGTGAGCCTCTTGGAGCGGAAGGAGTTGAGGTCGTGTATCTGTGTGATGACCTTGGCTCCCTTCCAGTGCGCCACGTTGCAGAGGACCTCATAGTATTTCTTCAGCGGATATTGGAGCACGAGCACGTCGCCCCTGCGTAGGAGACACATGGCCTTGACGACGCCGCAGAGGTTGCGCACGAAATGTCTGACGACTCCTTTGCCCACGCTATGCTCGAGGCCAAGGTTGACAAAGCCTAAACGCTGCATGATGGTCTCGATGTCTGTCTTTGCCTTATTGCCTGCAGATGTCAGGTCTTTGTAATTGCGGGAAATATAGCACTTTCTCATATTTTTCTTTCGCTTGATGGTGCAAAGGTACGTTTTTTTTTGTAACTTTGCAATTGCTTATGGCCTTTATCTTCAAAAAACGGGGTGGATAGAGTGCGCATACGCCCTCGCCTGCCTTCGGGCAATGCATATTCCTCATATAAAAATTCAAACTTTCAACAGCAAACCCTCCTATGCTATCCAAAATCGCATACAAACTTCACAGCGGCAAGAACAACAAGCTTGCTTACATGACGAAGAACTATCTCCTGCAGCTTGTGCCCGACTGTTTCTTCCGCAAGCGACTGAGCCGTGTGCTCAGCAGCCTTGACACACGCTCCGACAAGGACTATATCATGCGGCGTGTGGACTACTGCTGCAAGCTGCTGCCAGGGGCTCATCTGCCAGAAGATGCTCCTGCTGTGGGCAAGAGGGACAAGAGGTGGCACAAGGTCTATTGGTTTGACTCGGTGGAGTGTACACGGTGGTTTGACCCTAAGCTCCGCTGGGTGTTCTTGCCAGGCGACATCAATTTCATCCCCGAAGTGCCTTCGATAGTGAAGAGCCGACCTGTTGAGGGCGACAATGCCAACGGTGTGCTGCTGAAGCTGAACAAGGTGCGCCACTTCATCTTTGTGAAGGATGAGATTCCTTTCCGCGAGAAAAAGGACGTGGTTGTCTTTCGTGGCAAGGTGAAGGACAAGGAACAGAGGGTGAGATTTTTCGAGCAGTATTTTTGCCACCCGATGTGTGACCTTGGCGACATCAGCCGCAACTATCGGGAGCATGCCGAATGGCGCGTGGATAAGATGACCATCCGCGACCACCTCAGATATAAGTTCATTCTGGCTCTTGAGGGCAACGACGTGGCGAGCAACCTCAAGTGGGTCATGTCGTCCAACTCTGTGGCGGTGATGCCACGTCCGACATGTGAGACATGGTTTATGGAGGGAACGCTCAAGCCCGACTACCACTACATAGAGATACGTCCCGACTTCTCCGACCTTGAGGATAAGCTCAGCTACTACATTGAGCATCCCGAAGAGGCTGAAGCCATATCGCACCATGCCAATGAATATGTGGAGCAGTTCAAGGACAAGGAGAGGGAACGGCTCATATCGCTGCTTGTCATGGACAAGTATTTCAGAATGACAGGACAGAAGCAATAGGGGGCTGCATCTATTGCTCATCCCCTCAGTGGCAATAAACACATATCATTCTATTTTTTCAAAGTGACATCATCCATTCCGCCTTTCACAATACAAAAATGAAATCAGAAATAAACCCTCGATATATCCATCTTCAAAATTTTGTCGACAGCCTGCCGTCAACGTTCGACACTTCGGGCGAACTCATCTATGACGCTCGCAACAAGGTGAGGCTCTTCAACGTCGATGGCTTGCCTGTGGTGGTGAAGCGATACAAGGTGCCTATGCTGCACCAGCGCATCGACTACTCTTTCTTCCGTCCGAGCAAGGCTAAGCGTGCTTATCTCTTCGGCATGCGTCTGCTCAGTCTCAGCATCAGCACTCCTGAGCCTATTGCTTATATTGAAGAGTACCGCAGAGGACTTTTTTATCAGGGCTATTTCCTCTCAGCTTTCTGTGGCGATCCGGACTTGCGCATACTGCGCGAAGAGCCAAATAAACACGAAGAACTCATGTCGGCCTTTGTCCATTTTCTGGTTGACATGCACGAGAAGGGATTTGTGCATGGCGACACCAATCTGTCCAACTTCCTCTATCGAGCCGATGCTTCACCGATGAAGTATCACATAACGACCATTGACATCAACCGCTCTCATTTTTCTTCTGCCCCATCCAAGAAGGAATGTCTGAAGAGCCTGATGAGAATAACACACGAGCGCATTGCCATGAAGAAAATCATTGGCGAGTACGCTCGTATGAGAGGATGGAATGTGGATATGTCGGTAGACTATGTCGTCGACAGCATAGAGAGGTTTGAGAAGAGAAAGGCCATGAAGAGAAAGATTTTGGGCTGACTCTCTTTCTCTCTCTTCTGAAGGGAGATATGTTTCTGCTAAACTTTTCACCAGGCGAGGGGTATTGCAAACGCCCCTTATGGCAACAATAGGGAATATTTCTTATGGCAACAATAGGGAATGTGTCCTTATTGCAGCTGTGGCCATCCGTCTGCCGTCCAGGTTATGGGGCGCTGTATGAGCAGGGCTACACCATTCTTTGTCGCACTGTAGCCATGGCAGATGAAGATGTCCTCGCCGTCGAAATTGTAGGCGGCGCAATGTCCTGCTGCCTCCCACTCTTTCTTGTCGCCCTCGAGGAAGAGTGTGCCTCCTCCATTGGCCATGTCCTTGCCTTCGCGGTCGAGGTATGGGCCTTCTACACTCTTGCTGCGTCCGACGGCTACGCGATAGTTGCTCTTGGCTCCGCGGCAGCAGTAGTCCCATGAGACGAAGAGGTAGTAGTAGTCTGCGTGCTTGAAGATGAATGGTGCCTCAATGGCATTGGTGCCTGCGAAGCGAGAGGTAGGATTGGGCTCAGAAGGCTTGAAGTTGGGGTCATAGCGTCGGGCTATTGTGCGTGGCTTCTCTCCGGCTGCCATGTGCATGGTGGTGTCGAGGCGTGCCAGCTGAATGCCGTCCCAGAAGGAGCCCCAGACGAGCCATGGGGTGTCGTTGCCGTCGATGACGAAGTTGGGGTCGATGGCATTCCAGTCGTCACGCTTCTCTCGGGAGGTGACGATGCAGCCTTCGTCTTTCCACATGTTGTCGCCGAGGGAACGGCAGCTGAGCAGACCTATGGCCGAACCGTTCTTGCCGAAGGTGGAACAGCTGTAGGCAAGCCACCAGCGGTCGTGCCAGCGGATGACGTCTGGTGCCCACACGTGATTGCGGAAGCCAGGCACTGAGTCGGTGGTCCAGCCTGGCATGACGCTCATGACTGGATAGCGTGAGACGCTCCATGTCTTGCGGTCGGTGGAGGTCATCTTTTGTATGCCCATGCCTGTGGCAAATATATAATATGTGTCTCCGTCTTTGGCCATGACGGGGTCGTGAACCATGGGTGTCTCGGTGGTGAAGTTCTCTTGTGCGGAACGACGGCGCGGTCCCTGAGCGAAAGCTATAGCTGATATGGCCGTGAGGGCTATAGCTAAAATGAATGTTCTCTTGATGTAAAGCATAATGGAAATGATGATAAATTAATGACAGTTGTGCATGACTTATAGATAAATGGTCATGCGCAACTGCGTTTTTTTGTTAGCGTTGATATTGTAAGATTCTTTTCTTTGTCTTGACGCTTCCGTCGGCATGGTGCTCCTTGACGATGTACACTTGTGCTGCCTCTGACGGACGGGCGATGCACTGACCTTGCATGCTATAGTATTTGCGTGACACCACAGGTGCCCCTGCATTCACGTCTTCCACTCCTGTGCCTTCGTCTGCCACTCCCATGAAGGAGTCGGCATAGTCAGGCAGATAGTAGCCAAGGTGGGGAGGCTGGTTGTATGCGCAGTTTTGCCATGCTATGCCCATGCGGTAGAGGTGGTCGTGCATTAGGGTTGGCACACGGTACTTGGTCGTGGTTGCTGTGCTGACGATATAGAGCTGAGAAGGGTCGTTATAGTTCCACCATATCACTTCCTCGCGCCAGTCGCCAAAGATGTCGGCCTGAAGGCAAGGGGTGGATTTGGTGCTGTTGCATGACGATGGTGTCATGCCAAAGTCGGTGAAACTCTTCTGGGAAGCGGAGTTGGCATATATGCCGAGTGATGTCATGCCTGTGACGCTCCACTCTGCTATGTTTGTGCCGTCGAGGAGTTCGTCGTAGAGGTCGCCGTCCCAGTAGATGCGGAAGTTCATGGATGGATTGACTGTGCCTGCTTCCTTGCCTGTGATGACGTTGAAGGGGTGGCGGTTGCTGCTGCTTGCGTCCATGCCGCCACATGCTGACCAGAACTCATATCCGCGGCTTCCCTGCACTATGTCGGCTGCCACTCCTCTTCCGTTGTCGGTGCTTTCCTGTCCTCCCTTGAGGAGTATCTTGCCTGTGGCTGCATCGTGCACATCCCATGCATATTTGCCTTTATCCTCATGGATGTCAAAGAGTTCAAGACCTGGACGGTCGGGGTTGAGGTCAGCTAAGTGGATGGCATCTCCGTGTCCGAAGCCTACAGCGTACAGCAGTTTGCCATCGTTGTTGACGGCGGCAGAGCCCCATATTATCTCGTCACATCCGTCGCCATCGACATCGCCCACAGAGATGTTGTGGTTGCCATTGCCATACATGGTGTTGCGCCCAAGGCCTGAAGAGCAGGCTGGAGCGGTATAGGTCTTTGTCGTTCCCTTGCTGTCTCTGACCTTGTAGGATGTCTTGCTGTCCGAACTGTGGAGCCAGCGTGTGGAGAGCTTTGAACCGTCGAAGTCTACTGCCCAGAGGTAGGCGTAGGTATAGTAGCCACGTGTCATCACGGCAGAGGGACGCTCGTCTGCTCCGCCAAGATAGGCTACAGTGGCGAGGTAGCGCTCTCCGCGGTTGCCGTAGTTGCCCTTGTCGTTCTTGCCGCTGCGGTCGTCCCAGTTGAACGAGCCAGAAGCATCGCTCAGTTCGGTCTTGGCATTGCGGTTGGGCCAGTATGCTATGGTATGTATGGCTTTGCCCGTAAGTCCCTCGAACACTGTCAGATACTCATGTCCGCCATTGATGCGTCCGTTGGAGTCGCGCCACTCTTTCGTGTTGCTGGCAGACTTTATTGTGGCGAGGTCGGCGGCTTGGTTGACATAGGCACCTGTGCCGTCCTTTGAGCCTGGGGCAGTCTTGCAGATGAGTTCGGCTTTGCCGTCCTGGTCGAAGTCATAGACGAGGAACTGTGTGTAGTGAGCGCCTGCTCTGATGTTGACGCCAAGGTCTATGCGCCAGAGCTTCTCGCCCGTGAAGAGTCGGTAGCAGTCGAGATAGACATTGCCTGTCTTGCCGCTTTGTGAGTTGTCTTTTGAATTGTTCGGATCCCACTTCACAATGAGTTCATACTGTCCGTCGCCATCGACATCGCCCACAGAGCAGTCATTGGGCGAATAGCTGTAGGCTGCGCCGTCTATGCTGCCGTCGGCTGGGCGGTCGAGCTTGAGGAGGTGGTAGCCGCGCTTGTTGAACGGGGTGGGAGAGATGGTGTCGGTAGGCACTCCGTTTTGAAGAGTAACAAGTTGAAACTTTGATGTGAGGGTTGATGACACTCGCTTGCTTGTGACTGTGCGCAAGGTGTCGCCGAGGACTTTGCCATCTTTGAGCACAATGAAAGATGTGTGGGCATCGTCGCTTCCAAGCAGACGCCAGGACAGGAATGACGAGGTGGCTGAGGTGTTGATGGACACGAAGCCTCTGTCGAGAGTTTCCTGCTGCGAAGCCGGTGTGTCTGGCGACTGTGCTACTGCATAAGCTGCTGAGGCTAATGCTAATGTGTATGTAATCAGTCTTTTCATAAGTAGATGTGAGTGATGATGTTGCAACGTTCTTATACAGAATGTTGAGCAATATTGGTGTTAACAATTAGTTTTATTTTGTACGTCGGTTGTCTTTCCCCCTTTCATCTTGTGTTGTTTGCGGGCGTGGAGACTAATAATATGCTGCAAAATTAGTGAAAAAGTATGATTGGGGAAAATTTTTTCAAAATAAAATCGTTAACCAACCTCAATGTTGGTTCTTGCAACCGTAATTTTTGGGTGAGTGAAAGCAATAGGAATGGGTGGTGTGGCGGTAGAGGAGACTTTAGAGGCAAGACATAGGGAGCTGGGAAAGAGGTGACAAGGGGAAAAGGAAAAGAAGGGGTGACGATGTGTCTGAGGTGATAAGTGACTAATGAGTGAACTGCAAAGTAAAAGGGTGTACCAGAATCACTTCTGGTACACCCCATTCTTGTTATGTTGTTTCTAAATAATAATCTTTTTTCTCTCCCATCCCGGTGGTACTCAAGTGCGGTATTGCACTGAGTATTACGGAATTTTTGAGATTTCATTCTTCTTATTTGAAGAGTGAAACGTTGCTTACGATCACTGCTACAGATACGATAGCAACTGCTACAATAGTCATAATTTCCATAAAACAATCTCCTTTCTTAATAAATTAATAAATACAGATTACAATGTTTTTGATACAATGTTTAACTAAACCAACTTATTAACCTAACCTAAAACCTTTACAATCGGCTGGCCCAATCTCTTGTCCAACCTGGTCTATAAGACCTTTATATATTGTTTTATCAATGTTTCTTTTCAAAATGGAGGAGGGCATCTCACGATGACCTACTCCTAAATAACAATCTTTTACTAACCTAAATCTAATACCTTTACCAAAACCTATATGATAGAATAATATTTTGCCTTTGCTTGATATTCTGTTCTTGTGTAGGTCTTGACCTTTCATCGCATCGCTTTGCGCTTGTCAAGGCTTGTGACCTTTGTGAAGTTCGTTGTGTGTCTCAGGATTGACTTGCTCACTCTCTTGTGATGTCCTTGTTTCCTTTTGACGATGCAAAGTTACGACCTTTTCGCGGGCAGACAAAACTTTCTGAGGCTTTTTTATAGAAATAGCTCGTAATCTTGATATATGTCAACCAATGTGGGCGCACACACAGGATTTTACCCTCAAAATGCCTCATATAAGCCTTCAACCCCCGAGGACATCGCCACACATGTACACATATTATATATATATATGGAATTGCAAATATATAGCATTGATAAGTAGGTGTGCAAAATGATTTTTATAATAATTGTATTGATTGGTGATGCAGAATCAGTTTGTGACATGAAGGAGTGTAGCGACTCCTACTCGACTGTTGTCACTGGCTGATAATGCGCAGTAGGCGGTGCAAGGATTATAAAAATCATTTTGCACACCTACTTATACTATTTCAGCAGATTATCTCATCCTGTGGAAGACATTGCGAGCACCATGGAGTCACGCAATAGAAAGGCAGGACTGTTCCCCCTTCCACGAGAGTCGTCCTCACAGGGTTTGCCATCTGAAGTGCAACTGCTCAGCATTGCCAACCAGTCGTTCTAAAACAAGGCATTCAAGATGCTTTGGCAGAAAAAATAAGGTCTGTGGCAAACATTTTCAAAAAAAGCCTTTGGCAATTCAGAAAATAAAGGTATTTTTGCACTATCATTCGTATATCGTACATAATAGTAAACTCAATTTAATAACTTAAACATTCAAACATTCTATGTGGTTATGTAACTCTTCAATCGGAAGGAAAGTCATCATGTCTGTATCGGGACTGGCGCTTATCCTCTTCCTGACCTTCCATGGGTGCATGAACGTTGTAGCCCTCTTCAGCAAGGAAGCCTACAACCAGATCTGCGAACTGCTCGGCTCCAACTGGTATGCCATCGTCGCAACATGCGGCCTCGGAGCCCTCGTGGCAATTCACATCATCTATGCCTTCATCCTTACTGCCCAGAACAGAAAGGCACGAGGCAACAACAAGTACGAAATCACCGACAAGCCAGCTGCTGTCGAGTGGGCAAGCCAGAACATGCTCGTGCTCGGCATCATCGTAGTGCTCGGCATGTTGCTCCACCTCAGGGACTTCTGGTACAACATGATGTGGGCTGAGATAGTCGGCAACCACGGCGCAATCTCTCCAACAGACGGATTCGGATGGATCAAGCAGACATTCAGCAACCCTATCTTCACAGTCATCTACCTCGTGTGGATTGTGGCCATCTGGTTCCACCTCACACACGGATTCTGGTCAGCTATGCAGACTCTCGGCTGGAGCGGCCACGTGTGGTTCGCACGCTGGAAGAACATCGGCTATATCTGGTCAACAGTCATCATGGCTCTCTTCGCCATCGTTGCTATCGCTTTCGCCATCTGCCCTGACTGCCTCGGCGGCTGCGAAGGCCAAGTGCTTCCTTTCATGATGTAAAACCCTATAAACACTATTGAATATCATGGCAATCAACATAGATTCAAAGATACCTGAGGGACCAGTTGCGGAGAAATGGTCAAACTACAAGGCACACCAGCGCCTGGTCAACCCAAAGAACAAGCTCAAGCTTGACGTCATCGTCGTAGGTACAGGTCTCGCAGGAGCCAGTGCTGCAGCTTCTCTCGGCGAGATGGGATTCAACGTCCTCAACTTCTGCATCCAGGACTCTCCACGCCGCGCACACTCCATCGCAGCACAGGGAGGTATCAACGCAGCTAAGAACTACCAGAACGATGGCGACTCAGTATACCGCCTCTTCTACGACACAGTCAAGGGCGGCGACTACCGCGCACGCGAAGCCAACGTATACCGCCTCGCTGAGGTCAGCAACGCCATCATCGACCAGTGCGTGGCACAGGGAGTACCTTTCGCACGCGAATACGGCGGCACACTCGCCAACCGCTCCTTCGGTGGCGCACAGGTGTCACGTACATTCTACGCCAAGGGACAGACAGGACAGCAGCTCCTCCTCGGCGCATACTCAGCCCTCTCA
This sequence comes from Bacteroidaceae bacterium, assembly GCA_016302435.1. Classification (GTDB taxonomy): domain Bacteria; phylum Bacteroidota; class Bacteroidia; order Bacteroidales; family Bacteroidaceae; genus Minthosoma. The sequence goes on along the minus strand of JAEDNQ010000004.1, from coordinate 9,626 downwards.
GCTCAGGTCAACGCAGGCAAGGTGAAGCTCTACACACGCTATGAGATGCTCGATGTCGTCATCGTGGACGGCAAGGCACGAGGCATCATCGCCAAGAACCTCGTCACAGGAAAGCTCGAGCGCTTCTCAGCCAACGCTGTCGTCATCGCCACAGGCGGATACGGCAACACATATTTCCTCTCTACCAACGCCATGGGCTGCAACGTCACTGCCGCCATGTCATGCTACCGCAAGGGAGCATACTTCGCCAACCCATGCTACGTGCAGATCCACCCAACATGTATCCCTGTGCACGGCGACAAGCAGTCAAAGCTCACACTCATGTCTGAGTCTCTCCGCAACGACGGACGCATCTGGGTGCCAAAGAAGCTCGAAGACGCCAAAGCTCTCCAGGCCGGCACAAAGCAGGGATTTGAGATTCCCGAAGAAGACCGCGACTACTACCTCGAACGCCGCTACCCAGCCTTCGGCAACCTCGTGCCCCGCGACGTGGCATCACGCGCAGCAAAGGAGCGTTGCGACAAGGGATTCGGTGTCAACAACACAGGTCTCGCCGTCTTCCTCGACTTCTCTGAGTCAATACAGCGACTGGGCCTCGACACAATCCTCCAGCGCTATGGCAACCTCTTCGACATGTATGAAGAGATTACCGACGTCAACCCAGGACAGAAGCGCGCCACTGTAAACGGTGTAGACTACTACAATCCAATGATGATCTTCCCAGCCATCCACTACACAATGGGCGGTATCTGGGTAGACTACGAACTCCAGACATCCATCCCAGGACTCTTCGCCATCGGTGAGTGCAACTTCTCCGACCACGGCGCTAACCGCCTCGGCGCATCTGCCCTCATGCAGGGTCTCGCTGACGGCTACTTCGTCCTCCCATACACTATACAGAACTACCTCGCCGACCAGTCACTCTGGGCACGCATCTCTACCGACGCTCCTGAGTTTGCAGCTGTAGAGAAAGCCACAGAAGACCGCATCCAGAAGCTCATGAACATCAAGGGAAAGCGCTCTGTAGACTCTATCCACAAGGAACTCGGCCACATCTGCTGGGAGTACATCGGCATGGGACGCACAAAGGAAGGACTCGAAAAGGGCATCAAGCTCATCGACGAGCTCCGCAAGGAATTTGACACCAACCTCTTCATCCCAGGCACACGCGAAGGACTCAACGTCGAACTCGACAAGGCCATCCACCTCGACGACTTCATCACCATGGGTAAGCTCATCGCCTACGACGCACTCTCACGCGAGGAGTCTTGCGGCGGACACTTCCGCGAAGAACACCAGACAGAAGAAGGAGAAGCCAAGCGCGACGACAAGAACTTCTTCTACGTAGGATGCTGGAAGTATGAAGGCAACGACACAGCTGCCCCATCACTCATCAAGGAACCACTCGAGTACGAAGCAATAAAGGTACAAACACGTAACTACAAGAACTAATCACCATGGCTGAAAAAGTATTAACATCATTCACAGTAAAATACTGGAAGCAGAACGGTCCAAAGGACACTAATGCTCATTTTGAAGAGAAGGTAATGAAGGACATCCCTGGTGATACTTCGTTCCTCGAAATGCTCGACATCCTCAACGAGCAGCTTATCGAAGAAGGCAAGGAACCTTTCGTCTTCGACCACGACTGCCGCGAGGGCATCTGCGGCATGTGCTCACTCTACATCAACGGTACTCCACACGGCAAGACTGAGCGTGGCGCCACTACATGCCAGCTCTACATGCGCAAGTTCAACAATGGCGATGTCATCACCATCGAACCTTGGCGCTCTGCCGGATTCCCCGTCATAAAGGACTGCATGGTTGACCGCACAGCCTTCGACAAGATCATCCAGGCTGGAGGATACACCACAGTGCGCACAGGCGCTCCACAGGATGCCAATGCCATCCTCATCCCCAAGGAAGATGCCGACGAAGCTATGGACTGCGCTTCATGCATCGGTTGCGGCGCATGCGTAGCAGCCTGCAAGAACGGCTCTGCCATGCTCTTCGTCTCATCTAAGGTGAGCCAGCTCGCCCTCCTCCCACAGGGACGCGTAGAGGCAGCCCGCCGCGCCAAGGCCATGGTAGCCAAGATGGATGAACTCGGCTTCGGCAACTGCACAAACACTCGCGCTTGCGAGGCTGTATGTCCAAAGTGCGAAACTATCGCAAACATCGCAAGACTCAACCGCGAGTTCATCAAGGCAAAACTTGCTGACTAATAGGACTCTATAGCCTCTATAGCTACTATAGTTTCTATAGTCACTCTATAAAAATATCAAGGGTGTACAGACGCACGTCTGTACACCCTGTTTTTGGAAAATCTTTCATCCACTCCATGCAAAACAAAGGACAACTTCAAGCTCACCTGTGTCTCATCTGCTCAGGCATATTCTGGGGACTCATGGCTCCAGTAGGCAAAGACGCAATGCTCCACGGCATTGACGGCATTGACCTCGTCTCCTTCCGAGTGCTCGGAGGAGCTGTGCTCTTCTGGCTCACCTCTTTTTTCACACCACGACAGCACGTCCCTGTCCGCGACATATTCCTTATGGCAGGAGCAGGGCTTTTTGCTCTCGTCCTCAACCAGTGCTCGTACACCATAGGCCTGAGCCTGACCTCCCCCAGCAACTCGAGCATCATGACCACCTCCATGCCCATATTCGCCATGATTCTCTCCTTTCTCATCCTGAAAGAACCCATAACATGGAAGAAAGCCATAGGAGTCATGCTCGGATGCAGCGGAGCCATCATCATAATCCTCACAAGCGCCTCAGCTTCCAATGTCAAGGTGGGCAATATATGGGGCGACCTGCTCTGCATCACGGCCCAGATGTCCTTTGCCCTTTACCTATCGCTCTTCAAGCCTCTTGTGGCGCGCTACTCGCTCTTCACACTCAACAAGTGGATGTTCACCTGGGCATCTGTCTTCATCTGGCCCTTCACCTTCACACATGTGGCTGACATTGACTTCGCCCACGTACCTGCCCTTACATGGTGGGAGACAGCCTACGTGGTCTTCTTCGGCACATACCTCGCCTACATCTGCATGATGATAGGCCAGAAGTCTCTGCGCCCCACAGTCGTATCTGTATACAACTACATACAGCCCATTGTGGCAGTCACGGTCAGCATACTTGCAGGACTTGCCATACTCAAGCCCTCACAGGCAGTGGCAGCCATACTTGTATTCACAGGAGTATGGTTAGTAGTGAAGTCAAGAGCCAAGGAGCATGTGAAGAATTGAACTGAAGTTGGTGAAGAATTGAACGGAAGCAGGCAAAGCACCCTACTTCAAGCCACACATCTTTAATATAGACTTAGCGTCGGCATCGCCCTGAGCAGCCTCTTCCCTCAGTTCCCTCTTTATCTCAGCTCCGTCCTTCTCATTATTGACGGCTTTAAGGAAGAGTTCTTTGGCCTTAGCAGCATCTTTGGTCACACCGCGCCCCTTCATGTAGCACTTGCCGAGAGCCAACTGCCCATCGCCGTTGTCCTTGTCGGCAGCTTTGCGGAAGAGCTCCACAGCCTTGGCATAGTTGCGGCCGACACCTTTGCCCTTGTAGTAGCATCGGCCAAGATGATACTGAGCCTTCGCATAGTTCTGGGCAGCAGACTTCCCATACCAGTAGAATGCCTTGCCATTGTCTTCTGCCACTCCATAGCCCTTGTCGTAGCAACGCCCCATCCTATACTGTGCCTTGCGGTGACCCTGCTTGGCGGCAGGAAGAAGCTTCTTGACGGCCAAGGAGTATTTCTTTGCGTCGTAGAGCTGCTTGCCAGCATCGTAGAGAGCATCAGCATCCTGAGCGTGCAAGGCTGAGGACAAGAGAAAGATGAGCGTAAGGATGATAGTCTTAGCGGTAGTCATAGTCTTCATGTTGTATTACCTGAAAATTAAAGATTGCAACTTAGTGTACCTATTTGATTGCAAAATTACAAATAAAACTCGGATAATAGTATCTGAATGATAGAAATTCTTGATAGAAACATATTAATTTCATGCTTTTTTTATAACTTTGCACGATAATTTATACACACACTAATCACAGGTAATAACAGATTTCGATGAAGAAACAGCTTAAGAAGGTACTCGTCCTTGGTTCAGGCGCACTGAAGATAGGACAGGCTGGCGAGTTTGACTATTCAGGTAGCCAAGCTCTCAAGGCTCTTCGTGAGGAAGGCATCAAGTCGGTGCTTGTCAATCCAAACGTTGCTACAATTCAAACGAGTGAAGGTATTGCGGACAAGGTTTATTTCTTGCCTGTCAATACTTTTTTTGTAACTGAAATCATCAAGAAGGAGCGCCCAGACGGCATCTTGCTCGCCTTCGGAGGTCAGACAGCCCTCAACTGTGGCACAGAGCTCTTCCTCAACGGCACACTCAAGGAGTATGGCGTAGAAGTGCTCGGCACAAGCGTAGAGGCCATCATGAACACCGAAGACCGCGACCTCTTTGTCAAGGAACTCAACAAGATAGACCTCAAAGTTCCAGTGTCACAGGCATGCGAGACTATGGAAGACGCCATAGCCACAGCACGCCGCATAGGCTACCCTATCATGATACGTTCGGCATACGCCCTCGGAGGTCTCGGCTCTGGTGTGTGCCCGGATGAGGACACATTTGTCAAGATAGCCGAGTCCGCCTTCACCTTCGCCCCACAGGTACTCGTGGAGGAGAGCCTCAAAGGATGGAAGGAGATAGAGTTCGAGGTCATCCGCGATGCCAACGACCACTGTTTCACCGTCGCCTCAATGGAAAACTTCGACCCGCTCGGCATCCACACAGGAGAGTCCATCGTCGTAGCCCCAACATGCTCCCTCACCGATGAGCAGGTGAAGATGCTCCAGGAGATAGCCATCCGATGCGTGCGCCACCTCAACATCGTCGGCGAGTGCAACATCCAGTATGCCTTCAACGCCGAGACCAACGACTACCGCATCATCGAGATCAACGCTCGACTCAGCCGCTCCTCAGCCCTCGCGTCAAAAGCCACAGGCTACCCCCTCGCCTTCGTCGCCGCCAAGATAGCCCTCGGCTACACTCTCGACCAGATAGGCGAGATGGGCACCACCAACTCAGCCTACGTAGCCCCATCGCTCGACTACCTCATCTGCAAGATACCACGCTGGGACCTCACCAAGTTTGCCGGAGTGAGCCGCAAGATAGGTTCGAGCATGAAGTCAGTAGGAGAAATCATGTCCATCGGCCGCACATTCGAGGAGCTCATCCAGAAGGGACTCCGCATGATAGGCCAAGGCATGCACGGCTTCGTGGGCAACGACCACACCAAGTTCGACAACCTCGACGAAGAACTCTCCAACCCCACCGACCTGCGCATCTTCGCCATAGCACAGGCACTCGAAGAGGGCTACACCATCGACCGCATATATGAACTCACCAAGATAGACCCTTGGTTCATCGGCAAGCTCAAGAACATCGTCGACTACAAGCACAAGCTCGAAACCTACAACAACATCACCGACGTGCCAGCCGACGTAATACGCCAAGCCAAGATACTCGGCTTCTCCGACTTCCAGATAGCACGCTTCGTCCTCAAGGAAGCGGCAGGCAACATGGAGAAAGAAAACCTCGCCGTGCGCAACTACCGTAAGAAGCTCGGCATCCTCCCTGCTGTCAAGCGCATCCCCACTGTCGCAAGCGAACACCCCGACCTGACCAACTACCTCTACCTCACATACGCCGTAGAGGGCTACGACGTCAACTACTATAATAATGAGAAGTCTGTCGTCGTCCTCGGCTCAGGCGCATACCGCATCGGCTCTTCAGTAGAGTTCGACTGGTGCTCCGTCAATGCCATCACCACAGCCCGCAAGCTCGGCTACAAGAGCATCATGATCAACTACAACCCTGAGACCGTCTCCACCGACTACGACATGTGCGACCGCCTCTACTTCGACGAGCTCTCCTTCGAGCGCGTGCTCGATGTCATCGACCTCGAAAATCCACGCGGCGTCATCGTTTCCGTAGGCGGACAGATACCAAACAACCTCGCCATGAAGCTCTACCGCCAGAGCGTGCCCATCCTCGGCACATCGCCCATCAGCATCGACCGCGCAGAAAACCGCAACAAGTTCTCCGCCATGCTCGACCAGCTCGGCATAGACCAGCCACAGTGGAGCGCCCTCACCAGCATGGACGACGTCAAGGCATTCGTCGAGCGCGTAGGCTTCCCAGTCCTCGTGCGCCCTTCCTACGTCCTCTCAGGCGCAGCCATGAACGTATGCTACGACTACGAAGAGCTTGAGCGCTTCCTCCAGATGGCCAGCGAAGTCAGCAAGGAATATCCAGTCGTCATCTCCCAGTTCATGACAGAGACCAACGAGATAGAGTTCGACGCCGTCGCACAAAACGGAGAAGTAGTCGAATACGCCATCTCCGAACACGTAGAATACGCAGGCGTACACTCAGGCGATGCCACCATGGTCTTCCCAGCACAGCAGATAAGCTTCGCCACCGTACGACAGATCAAGAAGATAAGCCGAGCCATCGCTAAAGAACTCAACATCTCAGGCCCATTCAACATACAGTTCCTCGCCAAGGGGCGCGACGTCAAAGTCATCGAGTGCAACCTCCGCGCCTCACGCTCCTTCCCATTCGTCAGCAAGGTGCTCAAGACCAACTTCATCGACACAGCCACACGCATCATGCTCGATGCCCCATACACCAAGCCAAACAAGAGCGAGTTCGACATCGACCGCATGGGCGTCAAGGCCAGCCAGTTCTCCTTCGCCCGTCTGCAAAATGCAGACCCCGTCCTCGGCGTAGACATGAGCTCCACAGGCGAAGTGGGCTGCATGGGCGACTCCTACGAAGAGGCGCTGCTCAACTCCATGATAGCCACAGGCTACAAGATTCCATCAAAGGACAAAGCCATCATGATCTCATCAGGAGGCACAAAGGAGAAAGTGGCAATGCTCGATGCCGCACGCTCCCTCGTCTCCAAGGGCTACACCATCTGCGCCAGCGAAGGCACAGCCAAGTTCCTCAATGAGAACGGAGTCAACGCCACAGCCGTAGCATGGCCCGACGAAGAAAACAGCGACAAGCAGAACGTCATGAAGATGATAGCCGACCATAAGTTCGACCTCATCGTCAACATACCAAAGAATCACAGCAAGCGCGAGCTCACCAATGGCTACCGCATCCGCCGAGGAGCCATCGACCACAACATACCTCTCATCACCAACGCTCGCCTCGCCTCTGCCTTCATCGAAGCATTCTGCGAGATAGGCCAAGACCAACTCCAGATAAAGAGCTGGCAAGACTACGAATAGTCCCCGCGACATCTACACGCAATGTCCATATACAGCCCCAAAGATGTGACAACACACACATCCTTGGGGCTGTCACTTTTTTATCACCGCCCCTCCATTGTCCGTGCCCCTTTGTCATGATGATTGCCAAATTGTCATGACAAAGCCCAACACATCTGCCAATGGCACATCCTTTGCGAGGACACATACAGCGGAGTGAACACACACTCATACCAAATCAATAGCATCAATATAAACTCATTTAATAAAAACAGACTATGAACATCCAACCACTTGCAGACAGAGTCCTCGTGCTCCCAAAAGCTGCAGAAGAAAAGACAATCGGCGGTATCATCATCCCCGATACAGCCAAGGAAAAACCCCTTCAGGGCGAAGTTGTTGCCACAGGCAACGGAACAAAAGATGAAGAGATGGTACTCAAGGTAGGTGACCAAGTGCTCTACGGCAAGTACTCCGGCACAGAGATAGAGTACGAAGGAGTCAAGTACCTCATGATGCGCCAGAGCGATGTCATGGCTATCATCAAGTGATGCCATCACACACACCACCATCCATAACAAAAACAAAAACAACCCACTAAACACACACAACACCACTATGGCAAAAGATTTGAAATTCAACATAGAAGCACGCGAGCAGCTCAAGAAAGGCGTAGATGAGCTCGCCAACGCAGTCAAGGTGACACTCGGTCCTAAGGGACGCAACGTCATCATAGAGAAGAAGTTCGGCGCACCACACATCACAAAAGACGGTGTGACAGTAGCTAAAGAGATAGAACTCGCCGACCCATTCCAGAACACAGGCGCACAGCTCGTCAAGAGCGTTGCCTCAAAGACAGGCGATGACGCCGGTGACGGTACAACAACAGCCACAGTCCTCGCACAGAGCATCGTCACCACAGGACTGAAGAACGTGGCAGCTGGCGCCAACCCCATGGACCTCAAGCGCGGCATCGACAAGGCCGTAGCCAAAGTCGTGGAGCACATCAAGGCACAGAGCGAACAGGTAGGCGACAACTACAACAAGATAGAGCAGGTTGCCACCGTCTCCGCAAACAACGACACAGAGATAGGCAAGCTCATCGCCGACGCCATGAAGAGAGTGTCAAAAGACGGCGTCATCACCATCGAGGAAGCCAAAGGCCGTGAGACAACCATCGGAGTAGTCGAAGGCATGCAGTTCGACCGTGGCTATCTCTCACCCTACTTTGTCACCAACACAGAGAAGATGGAGTGTGAGATGGAAAACCCACTCATCCTCATCTACGACAAGAAAATCTCCAACCTTCAGGAGTTCCTCCCCATCCTCAACCCAGCTGCACAGACAGGACGCCCAATCCTCGTCATCGCCGAGGACGTAGAGAGCGAAGCACTGACCACACTCGTAGTCAACCGTCTGCGCGCCCAGCTCAAGATATGCGCCGTCAAAGCACCAGGCTTCGGTGACCGCCGCAAGGCCATGCTCGAAGACATCGCCATCCTCACAGGCGGCATCGTCATCTCAGAGGAGAAGGGACTGAAACTCGAACAGGCCACTATCGAGATGCTCGGCTCAGCCGAGAAGGTCACCATAGCCAAGGACACCACCACCATCGTGGGCGGCAAGGGCCAGAAAGAGAACATCCAGGACCGCATCAACCAGATAAAGAACGAGATAAAGAACACTACATCAAGCTACGACAAGGAAAAGCTCCAGGAACGTCTTGCCAAACTCTCAGGCGGCGTAGCAGTACTCTACGTAGGTGCAGCATCTGAGGTAGAGATGAAGGAGAAGAAGGACCGCGTCGACGATGCCCTCTGCGCCACACGAGCAGCCATCGAAGAAGGCACAATCCCTGGAGGTGGCGTAGCCCTCATCCGTGCCATCGAGAGCCTTGAGTCACTCAAAGGCGATAATGCCGACGAGACAACAGGCATCAACATCATCAAGCGCGCCATCGAGGAGCCACTCCGCCAGATTGTAGAAAACGCAGGTCTCGAAGGATCTGTCGTCGTAGAGAAAGTGCGCAGCCAGAAGGGCGACTTCGGCTACAACGCTCGCAAGGACACCTACGAGAACCTTCGTTTCTCAGGCATCATCGACCCCGCAAAGGTAACCCGCGTAGCCCTCGAAAACGCCGCTTCCATAGCAGGCATGTTCCTCACCACAGAGTGCGTCATCTGCGATGCCAAGGAGGACAAGCCAGAGATGCCAATGGGAGCACCAGGCATGGGTGGCATGATGTAAACATTGAGACTCAAAGAAAACATACAATTTTCTCATAATAAAAACCAGAGGGTGTGTCAGTAGAAATTGACACACCCTCTTTATTTCGTACCGGTAAA
>JAEDNQ010000123.1 GCA_016302435.1 Bacteroidaceae bacterium | reverse complement strand
CTCCTCGTGAGTCGGCTCAAACAGAGTGTTGAGCTTGGTGCACAAATAGGTGCAGTTCGGACATCTGGTTTTGTCATAAGAAGGGATAGGAATTCATTAATTAAGTCCCTATAGAACATGCATTCGATTATGGTTTCACACATCTACGTTTTCCTGTCCAAAGCTTCATACTCTTATATTCAACAAAGGCTGAACGGTCTTTGAAGGTATCTTGATTGTTCATCTAATACATCTTCAAGAACCATTCAGCCTCGGCTGAACGAAACGACATGGTTTGTCAGTATGACTGATAGTTAGATTAATCTAACCACCTTATTCTAATGGCTGATTATCATCTGACTACCTTTCTCTTATTATATATACGTATTCTACCATCCGAACTATGAGCATCTGCAGGCTTGCCAGTCAAGTCGAAAGCGGCAGAGGGAGTGCCATCGACATTGAGAGCTCCGACACCAACTGATGGGTCTTCGATGACACGGAGTATGCCTTTCTTGAGCAGGTCGGTGGTGTCCCACACTTTGTCAGTTCCAGGAGTAGATGGTGTGATGGTGGCGAAGGTGCCTGTAAAGGTGCTGCCAGGAGAAAAAATCTTCAGTTCGGTGCCTACTGGCAGGTCGAGGGCAGAAGTGGCATCTTGGATGTCGAGCTCGATGTTGGCTTTGGTAAGCGAGGCACCGCCGGAGAAGACAAGGTAGTTGGTCTTGACGGCTGCAGGGTCGGCGACTGACACGGGGATGCTTATAGTGGATCCAGACTGGAGGGTAAGCTTACCCTTGAGTGTCAGCGCAGCGCGTCCGAGGATGAGGGTGTCGCCCGAATGGATAGTGGCACCTGTGCGTATGGTAACTGGGGCGGCGAGAGAGCCTGTACCCGAGAGGGTGGCGCCAGAGTAGACGGTGACGGTGCCCTTGCCTGTATGTGAGCCATTGACGATGAGTGTGCCAGCTTTGACGGTCGTTGTGCCGCTATATTCGTTGGTTCCTGTCAGTCGCCACAGGCCTGTGCCCGTCTTGGTGATATTGACGGTGCCTACGTGGCCGCTGCCGGAGCATGACCAGTTGTTGATGATGCCGTGGAAGGTTTCGTCGGTATTGGCTCCGCCTATTGTCCAGGAGCAGGTGAAGCCGTCGGTCTTCTTGCTTGAGCCGCAGAGATATGTGCCTGCATCGCCTGAGAGTCCGCCGAGGGTGTAGTTGCCCGATGTGTCCCATCCGCATGCCTGTGCACCTCCCTTGAGCACGATGACGGCATTAGGGATATTCTTTCCGCTGAGCAGGAAGAGGTTGCCCTTGGACAGGGCATTGGCGATGAGTGTACCGGTGAATCCGTCCCAGTTGCCCTGGATGTACTCGCGCACGTAGGGGATATTGAGCTGGAGTGTGCCAGAACCGGTGACGGTGCTCTTCATGTAGCAGTTGCGGTTGGGGGCGAAGACGGACTTTGTTCCTTCTCTCACCTCTATGGGGAACGAATAGGTTTCGTAGCCCTCGCTCTCGCCCTTGGTCTTGAGTGTGCCTCCGGCAAAGACAAGTCGGTTGGAAGCTCCTATGCCTTTGTTGGCTATGTCGGCTGAGGGCAAATAGAGTGTGCCGCCTTCGAGGATGGTGGTTCCTGTATATGTGAAGAAGGAGGCGTTGGCGGCTTGGAGTGTACCCTTGCCAGAGAGAGAGAGGGAATGGCTGCCTTCGAATGTGCCGTTCATGGTGATGGTGGCACTGCTGTTGGCGATGGCGAATCGGCTGTCGCTGAGCAGACGGGCAGAGCGGTTAGTCGATGCGCTAAGACCTGTATACTCGTATGTGCCGCCATCGAAGATCCAGTTTTGAGCAAACTCCTCGCTTGCGCCAAGTCCGCTGGCTTCGCCGCTGTTCTTGAGCGAGGCGAATGAGTAGGTGCCCTCGTGGAGCACTGTTGCGCCTGTATAGGAGTGGTCGCCACCAACTGTCAGACGGCCTGCCCCACCCTTGTTGACGGTAGCGGTGCCTGATATGGTGCCTTCTCCAGCCTTGATGGTGATGTCGGCGTCGCTATTGACGACGACACATGAGGGTGACACGGCCTCGGCTACGGTCACCTGTGCGGCATCGGAGAAGAGCACTTTCATGTCGTCCCTGTAGAGTCCGTCGGCAGAGGTCCAAGCGGTCGTGGTCTTGTCCCATGTCCCTTCTCCTGCTGTCCACTGTGCGTCGGCTTCATAGCTGTCGATGTCGACCATGCCTGCTTCGAGTGGACGGGTCTTGAAGGTAGCCTCATCGCTATAGTCGGAATAGACGGTCTGGTCAGCATCGTTGATGCCAAAGGCTCTGACGCGTATGGTATAGGCTGTGCCGGGTTCGAGATTGGCAAGGCGCAGGGACGTGGCATTGGCTTCGGCACGGGATACCTCGGCATATTCTCCTCCTTCGGTCTTTACTTCTACGGAGAATCCGTCCTCGCGCTCTGTCCAGTCGCGCCAGGATATTTGCATTGTGGTAGTGGTGGTCGAGGTCTGCTCCACGAGCATGGGCTGGCGGAGGAAGGTGAGGTCGGTATGGGCTGTAGGGAGGCTGTTGAGGTATAGCTCGATATTGGCATAGCCGCTCTCCCCTATCTCCATGGCGTCGTCTTTGGCTGGGTCTGTGCCAAGGATGGTCTCCCACATGTCGGGTATGCCGTCCTTGTCGGTGTCGACGGCTGGCTCGCCCTTCCACACCTTCCATGACGATGGTATGCCATAGGGCAGGCTGGCTTCGTTGGAGATGAACGCTCCCTGCTGACCAAAGCTCATGAACTCGTCTATCATGTAGCAATCGACGTAGTCGCGGACAGGGAAGGATGCGCCCGTCTCGCTGAGTTGGGCTATGATGGCAGAGGCTGGAGAGATGTCGAGGGAAGGATAAGAATAGGGGGTAGCAACAACGTCGGAACCGGCAAAGTTGGTGATGGCAGCAGGATTGAGCTTGCCGTCGCGATCTTTGTCTTGGATGTTGTCCTTGACGTAGCAGTGGAAGTTGGAGTTGCCTCCGCTGAAGCCATTGCCGTCGCCACAGGGTCCGTTGACGAAGAGGTTGCTCTGTATGTTGCAGTAGCTTTGCCCCTCAGAGTCTCCTCCCATGATGTATGCTCCGTCTTTCCAGTTGTAGACAATGTTGTTGGCATACTGGTTGCGTCCCTTGACCTTGTTGTTGCGTGTGTTGTTGTCGCAATAGAAGTTGCGGTAGAGGGTTATGTTGTCAGCCTGGATGAGTCCGCCTGCTGAGTGGGACATGAGTCCCTGGCCTATGACGCAGTTCATGATGGTGATGTCGCCGAGGTCGCCCTTGCCGTCGGAGTTGATGGAGAAGGTCTCGTCTCGTCCCCAGGCGAAGGAGCAGTGGTCGAAGATCATGTTTGTGCCGTTGGACACTCCCGCACAGTCGCGTCCTGAGTCACCTCCTGCTCCCATGCGGAAGCGCATGTAGCGGCAGATTGTATTGGTAGCGCCAGAGAAGGAGACGGCATTGCCGTAGACGGTGATGCCTTCGCCGGGGGCTGTCTGTCCGGCTACGTAGAGATTCTTGGAGAAGACGAGTCGGCTATTGAGCTTGATGACTCCTGCCACATCGAAAACGACAATGCGGTTAGGCTGGCTGACTGCATCGCGCAGCGAACCGGCTCCAGTGTCGTTGAGATTGGTCACATGGTAGACGGTGCCTGCGCGGCCGCCCGTGGCAAAGCGTCCCCATCCTTGTGCCTCGGGGAAGGCAAGCTGCTGTGCGCTGGCCGACGAGACTGCCATGGAGAGGAGCAGGGCTGATGTAAGTATCTTCATAATCAGGTATAGTATGTTTGGTTTTTGGTTAATGTATAATCTGTTGTATGATGGTTGTTGTCAGGGTAGCAGGCTGGGCCTCACTGTGTAGAGGGAGCTTGGTTGAATGCTACCGCTTTTATGTGCAAAGTTAGTCATAATAATCTAAAAAGGGTGAAACGGACGAATAAAAGTGGCAGGAAAGCAGATAATAGGCATACTTTCGAATGTTTTTCGCACTCTAATGCTTCTGTTTGCAATATTTTGACTATATTTGCAATCGGATTTGAACGCAATAATGAAAACCAATATTTCTATAACATAATAACCTACGATTATTAATCTATGAAAAGAATCTCATCTATGTTTGCCGCACTCGCTGTGGCAGCTGGCATGAACGCCCAGACTAACACGTTCGACATCAACACGTCGAAGGTAGGAGCTCCTATCCCGTCGACCATGTATGGAATCTTCTTTGAAGACATCAACTATGCGGCTGACGGCGGTCTCTACGCTGAGCTCATCAAGAACCGCTCTTTCGAATTTCCAAACAACTACGCCGGATGGATCATCTCTGGCAGGGTGTCGCTGAAGGACGACGGTCCTTTCAAGAAGAATCCTCACTATGTGCGTCTCGCTCCTTCTGGCCACCGCGATAAGCACACTATGATAGAGAATGAGGGTTTCTTCGGCATCGGTGTCAAGGCCAACGCGGAGTACCGCTTCTCGGTGTGGGCTCGTGTGCCTGACGGCGGCAATGCCAAGATATGGATTGACCTTGTAGAGAACGCTACCATGACTGACGACCAGAAGATAGGCAACGCTGGTCTTGACATCTCTGGCAAGGAGTGGAAGAAGTATACTGTCACGCTCAAGGCTAAGAAGACGCTCGACAAAGCGCACCTGCGCGTATGGGGCGACTCTAAGGTGACTACTGACCTGGAGCACGTGTCGCTCTTCCCTGTGGACACGTATAAGGGACATGAAAACGGCATGCGCAAGGATCTCGCAGAGTCGCTCGAACAACTTAAGCCAGGTGTGTTCCGCTTCCCAGGCGGATGTATCGTAGAGGGTACAGACCTCGCCACTCGCTACCAGTGGAAGAATTCTGTAGGTCCAGTGGAGAACCGTCCTCTCAACGAGAACCGTTGGCACTATACCTTCACTCACCGCTACTTCCCAGACTACTTCCAGTCATACGGTCTCGGTTTCTACGAGTATTTCCTCCTGTCGGAAGAGATTGGAGCTGAGCCACTCCCTGTGCTCAACGTGGGCATGAGCTGCCAGTTCCAGAATGGCATTGAGCACGAAGACGAGGTGCATGTGCCTCTCGACCAGCTCCAGCCATATATCGACGACTGCATCGACCTCATCGACTTTGCCAACGGCGACCCTGCCACTAACCAGTGGGCGAAGCTGCGCGCTGACATGGGTCACCCAGAACCTTTCAACCTCAAGTATCTAGGTGTGGGCAACGAGCAGTGGGACTATGAGGGCAACCCTGCCTTCACTAAGCGTCTGAAGATTTTCGTTGATGCCATCCGCAAGGTGCACCCAGAGATAAAGCTCATCGGCACTACCGGTCCGAACTCTGAGGGCAAAGAGTTTGACATGCTCCAGCCTCGCATGAAGGAGATAGGCTGTGACCTCTACGACGAGCACTTCTACCGCAACGAGGAGTGGTTCCTGAAGAGCGGTAACCGCTACGACAACTATGACCGCTCGAAGAAGGCTCCTAAGGTCTTTGCAGGAGAATATGCATGCCACGGCAAGGGCAAGAAGTGGAACCACTTTAACGCTGCTCTCATGGAGGCTGCCTTCATGACTGACCTCGAGCGCAATGCCGACATCGTGGAGATGGCCACATACGCTCCTCTCTTCGCCCACGTAGAGGGATGGCAGTGGCGTCCAGACGCTATCTGGTATGACAACCTCCGCAAGTTCAACTCATGCTCATACTACGTGCAGCAACTCTACTCTCTCAACAAGGGTACGAACGTGCTATCCCTCACTATGAACGGCAAGCCTGTGGCTGGCAACGATGGTCAGAATGGCCTCTTCGCCTCAGCTGTTCTCGACAAGAACACGAACGAGGTTGTCATCAAGGTCATCAACACTGGCGACAAGCTACAGCCTGTCACTCTGAACCTGAGGGGAATGAAGAAGGGCACATACTCAGCCCAGCTCATATCTCTCCACTCTGATGACCTCACAGCTGAGAACACTCTCGACAATCCAACTAAGATTGTCCCACAGACTTCGTCTCTCTCTGTGACAGCTCCTGCACAGGAAATTTCTGTTCCCGCGCGTACATTCTATATATATAGAATAAAGAAGTAAGCAGGGCACATCAATCATACGACAATAGCGGCTACAGGCATTCTCTTGCTTGTGGCCGCTAAATGTATAAGCACAGATGCACGCTTCTCGCTTTTGTCCGTTTTTTACAAACAGAGATGGTCGAAGTTCTGTAACTTTGCACCCAAAATTTCATCTACATCATCATGAAAGAAGTATTATACGTATTACTGCCGCATTTTGCGGAGCATGAGATGCCTTATCTCTCGCAACCACTGCGTTCGGATGCCATGAGCATGAAGGAGCATCCGATATATGAAAACAAGATTGTGGCTGAGTCGATGGAGCCTGTGGAGGCCATCAGCGGATTCCGCGTTCTGCCTGACTACACATTTGAGACTGTGCCTGAAGACTATGTAGCACTGGTGCTCATTGGCGGATTTGGATGGGACGGTGAGGCTGCCGAACGTGTG
>JAEDNQ010000122.1 GCA_016302435.1 Bacteroidaceae bacterium | reverse complement strand
CATCCGTGTGATGAACCATGTGTATTTATGCTTTTGCCCTTACAGGGCGTGAAACACACAATGAGATGACAATTACCCAGGGTGCCGCTTCGCTCTGCCCTGGGCTATGTGCTTTTGCCCTTACAGGGCGTTAAACACACAATGAGATGACGATTACCCAGGGGGCCGCTACGCTCTCCGAACCATTTTCAACTCGGGGAAGTGGAGCCTCTATAGATACATCACACCCTCCTTGCCCATGTTGAATATGAGGTCGATGATGCTGAGGTCGGGAAGGAATCCGTGTTTGTGCTGGAAGACCTGGTAGTATGGGCGCGGATGGATGGTGGCGGATGGTGCTGATGATGTGGCGAGCGTTTTCGGCTCGAGACGGGTGATGCCCATGTAGTGGGGAGTGCGGGCGAGGGTGGGGGAGATGTCGAGCAGGTCGCAGCAGGTGGAGATGAGGGCTTCGTTGAGGTCGATGAGGTAGCGCCACTCACGCTCGTAGATGGGACGGAAGTCATCTTGGAGATACTCAAAGAAGGGTGAGTTGAAGTAGGTCGTCTCAAGGGCATACCAATGTTGGCGCTGCCAGTCGGAGTGGGTGCTGATGACGATGTCCTTCATAGGACATTTGCCCATGACGAAGTTGGACTTGTCTATGGGTATGGACAGATGGAGGGGACCGTTGGGCGAGTCGATGGTGCAGCGGTTGCGCAGTGTCTGCTTGACGTAGTTCTCGTGCTGCTCAATCAAAATAGGTTCACCGCCCATGAGGGCAGTGAACCATGATATGGGGGGTAAGTATGCTGATGGTAGTACCATAGTGCTGTTCTGGGGTGAAGGGGAGGGAGGGTCGCTGAAGGTGGGTTGATCACTTGATATTGTCTACCCACTTGAAGATGCGGTTCCAGCGCACACCGTGGGCTTGGCCGTTGCGGTCGGTGATGAGCGAGAGCCAGATGAAGAGAGGCTTGCCCACGACGTGGTCTTCTGGCACGAATCCCCAGTAGCGGCTGTCGGCTGAGTTGTGGCGGTTGTCGCCCATCATCCAGTAGTAGTCCATCTTGAAGGTGTAGGAGCTGCTCTCCTTGCCGTTGATGTATATCTTGCCGTTCTTGACCTCGAGCGCGTTCTTCTCGTAGTCGCGGATGGGGCGCTCGTAGATGGCTATGTTCTCCAGGTCGAGCTTGATGCTTTGTCCCTTGGCTGGAATCCATATAGGACCGTAGTTGTCGCGTGTCCATCCGTACTGGTGGTTGAGGGGATAGACATTGCCGAAGTAGCCGTCCATGATTTCCACCACGCTGTCGCAGAACTCCTTGTTCTCTCTCAGCGCCTTCACTGCCATTTTGGTGAGAGGTATGCCGTAGTTGTGCTCATAGACCTTGTCGCGGTCTTCGTCGCTGATGTTGAGTTCTTCGCACATCTCGTCGGTGAAGATCTGGTTGTTGCGGGTGTAGACCTTGTAGTTGAACTGAGCTTGCTCAGGTGTCTTCTGGGCTTTGCCGTCCACGTAGATTATCTTGTCCTTGATCTGCAGTGTCTGTCCGGGCAGACCCACGCAGCGCTTCACGTAGTTGTCGCGTCGGTCAACGGGGCGTGTGACGACTTTGCCGTAGACGTTGGCGTTGGCTGCCACTATCTGCTTGCCCACGCTGTAGAGGTGGTTGAACGTGGCGAGCTGGTCGGCGGTGCTCATGGTCTGCATGAGTGGTATGTTGTAGCCCTGTTCCTGTGCTGCATTGAGTCCGAGCTGGAAGCAGAGGTCGTAGTAGTCGCCGTTGTGGTCGACCGCCACGGTGTCGCCTGCAGGATAGTTGAAGACGACGATGTCGCCCAGTTCCACCTTGCCCAAGCCTTTCACGCGGCGGTAGTCCCACTGAGGCCACTCTATGTATGACTTGCAGCCCAGGATGGGCAGCGTGTGCTGTGTCAGCGGCATGGTCAGCGGTGTCTGAGGTATGCGAGGGCCGTAGTCTACCTTGCTGACGAGGAGGAAGTCGCCTGTCATGAGGCTCTTTTCGAGTGAGGACGATGGTATCTGGTAGTTCTGGAAGAAGAAGTTGTTGACGAAGTACACTGCCACGAGGGCGAAGACAATGGCGTCTACCCAGCTCATCACGGCGCGCGCAGCGTCGCTCTCGAGTTCTTTCCACCATGTCCACTTTATCTTCTTGGTGATGTAGACATCAAAGATGAATGGGAGGACGATGAGTCCCCACCATGAGCCTACCCAGTAGAGGAAGGCGAGGTAGCAGACAGCTGCCACGCTGAATTTGAGCCATTGCAGGCTCTTGCGCTCGGTCTTCTCTTCTGCTCCGGCGCGTGTCTTCTTGAAATTTTTATAGTCGAATGCCATAGTGTGCGTTGTTATATGTGGTGGGTTCTGCCCTAAAACTTAAACAGGTCGTCGGTGCTCAGAAGGCCCTGGTGCTTGGCTGTGTACTCTGCTGCGAGCACTGCGCCTAAGGCGAATCCCTTGCGAGAGTGGGCGTCGTGGGTTATGGTGATCATGTCTGCCTCGCTGTCGTAGGAGATGGTGTGTATGCCAGGGACCTCATCGCGGCGGATGGAGCTGATGGGCAGCATGTCGGCAGCCACCTGGTCAGTGCCTTCGACTGTTCCGTCGGGATTCTGCAGAAAGCCCATTGTCCAGTCCTTTTTGCGGTCGAGACGCTCCACTATCTGTTCGGCGAGGGTAATGCCCGTGCCTGAGGGGTGGTCGAGCTTGTGGATGTGGTGGGTCTCTACCTCCTTGACGTCATATTGTTCAAACTGGTTCATGATAGTGGCTAAATATTTGTTGACAGCGCTGAAGATGGCCACACCGATGGAGTAGTTGCTGGCCCAGAAGAGTGTCTTGCCCTCTTCGAGGCATGCCTTCTTCACATCTTCGGCGTGCTCTTTCATCCATCCTGTGCTGCCGCTGACGATTTTCACTCCAGCCTTCCATGCTTTGAGGTAGTTGGCGTAGGCTGTTGTGGGTGTGGTGAACTCGATGGCCACGTCGGCGCTGGCGAAGGCCTCGCTCTCGAAGTCCTGCTGATTGTCTATGTCGATGATGCAGACTATCTCGTGTCCGCGGCTGAGGGCAATCTGCTCTATCATCTTGCCCATCTTTCCATATCCGATAAGTGCAATTTTCATAATTATGAATGTATTTTTGGTGTCATTTGACAAAAAAACTTTGCAAAGTTAAGCATTTAGAAATAATAATCTTAACTTTGGACGAAAAATCGTCAAAAACAGGGTGATAATTGTCCCGAAAGAGCCCTGTCAATGCTTTAAACCTGTCAAAATGGAACATCTCCTTCATTATACATGGCAACACAAGGCCTTTCCCCTCCGCCCTCTCCTGACCACCGACGGACAGAGTGTGGAGGTGCTCAACTCTGGCATGCACAATACGGACGCCGGACCCGACTTTATCGCGGCGTCGGTCAAGATTGGCGGCACACTGTGGGTGGGCAATGTGGAGATACACCTGCGCTCGAGCGACTGGTTTCGCCATCATCACGATGACAGCCGCGACTACGACAATGTCATCCTCCATGTGGCTACGGTCATTGACTGTCCCATTCTCTATCCTGACGGCACGGAGATACCGCAGCTGCAGCTCGACGTGCCGCCATACGTCAAGGACAACTACTCCACGCTCATCCATCGTGACGTGCTGCCGCGCTGCAAGGAGGTGCTGGCCAGTCTGCCCATCATAGACATACACCAATGGATGTCAGCCCTCTCTCTCCAGCGGCTTGCGGAGCGCAAAGACCAGATAATGGCTCGCCGAGAGTCGCTCGACAAGAACTGGGAGGACACGCTCTTCGTCACCGTGGCGCGCAACTTCGGTTTCGGCATCAATGGCGATGCCTTTGAGCTATGGGCTCACTCCATCCCCATGGGAGCCGTGGCGAAGCATCGTGACGACCTCTTTCAGGTGGAGGCCATATTCTTCGGTCAGGCTGGTCTGCTCGAAGGCGCGTTCCACGACGACTATCCGTTGGCGTTGCAGAGGGAATACCGCTATCTGCGGCAGAAGTTCTCTCTCACGCCCATACCTGTCCAGCAGTGGAAGTTCCTGAGGCTGCGTCCGCAAAACTTCCCTCATATCCGCATCTCCCAACTGGCGGTCCTCTACTACGAGCAGCGTCTAACCCTCGCCCGTCTCATCAACAGCGTCGACACGCCGTCCATGCAGCAGCTCTTGCTCACTCGTCCCACCGACTATTGGCGCACTCACTACACGTTTGATGCGTCTCCATCGCGTAGCAGCGACAAGACGCTCTCGCTCAGTTCGCAGCGTCTCATCATGATCAACAGTGTGGCTCCCATGCTCTTTGCCTATGGCAGCTACAAGAGCGACGACGCTCTCTGCCAGCGTGCCCAGTGTGTGTGGGAGTCTCTGCCGCCAGAGTCGAACAGCATCATCCGTCGCTGGGCAGAGGCTGGTGTGACCTGCTTCAATGCTTCCGACTCCCAGGCTCTCATCCAGCTCACTCGCCGTTATTGTCAGCCTCGCGACTGTCTGCGTTGCCGTTTCGGCAGTGAGTTTATCAGCCGCACGCCCGATTTGCTGAGGGAAGGGAAGGAGACGGATGGTGAGGGTGAATGATGGTGGTGAGGATGAATGATGGTGGTGGTAATGCAGTGACCGCATAAGTATATTATATATAATGTGTCATGTGGATAAAGTTGTCCGATATACTTTTCATTTCGAGAGGAACTTGCTCACACTCCGGATGGCACTTCACCCTGTAGGTCTTATTAGGGGGCTTTTGAAAGGCTCTATGAATGGATTGGGCAAAATAAATAGATTTTGTCCAAATCCATGCTTTTTACCCCACATTTGGACAAAACTCAATCGGATTTTGTCCAAATCTATACTTTTTACCCTACATTTGGACAAAACCTTATTGCTTATTCAAATATATTGCTTACCTTTGCAAACAAAATAACCTACTTATGGAAAGACTTATAGGCAGAATACATGAATGTCAGACATTGCAATGGGCAATGAACTCACAACGTTCGGAATTTGTTATCCTCTATGGCCGCCGCCGTGTAGGAAAGACATTTCTTGTGCGCAGATTTTTCAACGATAAGTACAGCTTCCACTTTGTCGGTGCTCACAGGAGAAAGAAATCGGAACAGCTGAAGAATTTCCGCGAATCCCTTGCCTACTATTCGCGTAGAGACGACTTGCCCGAGATGAACAATTGGCACGAAGCGTTCCTGCAGCTGGCGCGTTATCTCGAATCCTCCAACGACGAGCGCAAAGTGCTATTCTTCGACGAGATGCCTTGGATAGACTCTCAAGGCAGCGAGTTTGTCGATGGATTGGAATATTTCTGGTCAAGTTGGGTCCAGAACAGGGATGACATAGTGCTCATAGCGTGTGGAAGTGCCACAAGTTGGATGAAGGACAAGCTTGAGGACAATCGTGGTGGGCTGCACAACCGTATAACTCACCGTATATACCTTCGCCCGTTCTATCTGAGTGAATGCAGGGAGTATCTTAATGAGCATGGTTTTGAGTGGGACGACTATCAGATAATACAGTCTTATATGATTTTTGGCGGAGTGCCCTTCTACCTGAGTCTTCTGAAGCCCCACATGAGCCTTCCCGAGAACGTTGACTCTCTCATCTTCCGACGAGACGGAGAACTGAGCTCGGAGTTCAACGAACTCTATTATGCCCTCTTCAGCAAGGCTGACAGATACATCAGCATTGTCAAACTGCTCTCCACACGGCGCGAAGGTTTCACCAGAAAGGAGATAGAAGCTGCAACGGGATTCAGTGGCGGAGGTCTGACGAAGATACTGGACAATCTGGAGCGGTGCGACTTCATTGTGGCATACTCTCAGTTTGGCAACAAGTCAAAACTGACCCTCTATCGGCTTTCTGATTTCTACACACTCTTCTATTTCAGATATGTGGAAAATAACCGTAGCAGAGACGACCATTATTGGCAGCATCATTTCACTGACAGGAGTGTGGAGTCATGGGAAGGGTTCTCATTCGAGGAAGTATGTCTGCGCCATCTGCCTCACATCAAGCAAGGGTTAGGCATTTCGGGTATCGCCACAGAATCATCCTCCTGGCGATTCATCCCGCAGAAAGGTGATGAGAGGAAAGGTACTCAGGTGGACCTTGTGATAAAGAGGGTGGACAAGATTATCCATCTGGTGGAAATGAAATTTTCTGACAGCGCATACACCATATCTAAGGAATATGAGGCTAAACTGAAGGCTCGCCGTGACATCTTTGCAGAAGCGACAGGATGTGGAAGGGGCACGGTGATAACGTTCATCACCCCCTGTGGTGTAGCTAAAGGTCTGCACTCGACCTTTGTCCACAGTCAACTGACAGCAAAACATCTGTTTGCGGAAATCCTTGGTGATTAGTGGCAAGCTCCATCTCATCCTTTCCTGCCCCTTCAATTTCACCTCCAAAAATGCAAAACGGGCATGCCAATTGCCTTATTTCACGTCTTTTTATCATTTTTTTTCAAAAACTTGTACCATTGTCAAATATTTTTCGTTTATTTGCACCCGATATGCCTGCTATCTGATTAAGCGACGAGCAAACACAAGCTCAACACCTCTCGCCCGTCCTAATCAGTAGCATCAGCTGTCAACAAACTACGTCAACAGTAAACTATTAAACCAACCTCAAAACAATCGATTTTAACAACAAACAAAACAATCTATTCTATTAATTAATCTTTTATTTATTCACTTAAAATCATCTTACTTATGAGAAAAAT
>JAEDNQ010000121.1 GCA_016302435.1 Bacteroidaceae bacterium | reverse complement strand
ACCATGGCGACACATCATCTGACTCTCTTCTACCGCTCATGACGACGCAAAAAAAGAATAAGATGGAAGTTATCTCATGGATGCTATAGCCTCTAATACAATATAGGGGTGTTCTATAAATTAGCTTGCGGCGATTTTGAGGCTATCATGCAGCAGATGTCTCTTATGAATGAAGGAGCGATGCGGGCATCGTGACTGAATGAAAAAGAGACAGATGCAAATGAGAGTCCAAAATCGGCCAAGCAAAAGAGACACCCTGATAGAAACATGAAAACTAATTTATAGAACACCCCTATAACAATGTCACTATTCCTCCCTGCCGAATGGCACGAACAGGCTTTTGTCCAGATGACATGGCCTCACCAACATACTGACTGGGCTCCAGTACTCGATGACGCTATAGAATGCTTCTGCAATATAGCAAGAGAGATAGCCCAAAGGGAACCGCTGCTCATCGTGGCGCAATATCCAGAGGAAGCGAGAGCCCAACTTGAAAAGAGGGGAGTCCGGAACGGCAACATCTCGCTCGTTGCATGCGAAACAAACGATACATGGGCGAGAGACCATGCTTTCATCACATGTATCGACTCTGACGAGGAGAAGATTGTACTGAAGGACTTCCAGTTCAACGGATGGGGCATGAAGTTTGCTGCCGATAAGGACAACCTCATCAACCAAAATCTCACCTCCAACATCATGCAGAGGTACGGAGAAGCCTCATGCCGCTATGACAACCGACTAAACTTCGTCTTTGAGGGGGGCAGCGTTGAGAGCGATGGCAACGGCACTCTGATGGTTACATCGAGCTGTCTGCTATCGAGAAACAGAAACAACACTATGTCTCAGCAAGATATAGAGCTTTACTTGAAGAAAGAGTTTAATGCTGACAGGGTCTTCTGGCTTGAGCACTCATGGCTCGCAGGTGACGACACGGACGGTCACATCGACACGGTGGCACGCTTCTGCTCAGAAGACTCGATAGCCTATGTCAAGTGTTACGAACCTGCGGATGAGCACTATGAAGAGCTGACCCTGATGGAGCAGGAACTCAAAGCGCTCCGCACGAAAGACGGACAACCCTACAAACTCTTCCCTCTCCCTCTGCCCGACCCTTGCTGCGACGACGAGGGACAACGACTGCCAGCCACTCATGCCAATTTCCTCATCATCAACCATGCCGTCCTCGTGCCTACGTACGGCCAGCACGAAAAGGACAGCGAGGCGTTGGAGCAGCTGAAGAAAGCCTTTCCGCGTCATGAGATAGTGGGAGTGGACTGCCGTGTGCTCATCATCCAACATGGCTCTCTCCACTGCTCTACCATGCAGTTCCCTGCCTGGCGCACCATCCTGTAGGAGCTTAGCACAACTTCTCACGCAAGATGAAAAAAAGCACCCTACTGGTTGCAAACGCAAACTTAATATTATCAAAAAGTCTATTAAAAGAATCGATAGTTCCTTTTAACAGACTTTTTTTTTGTGATTTTCCAAATATTGCAAAGTCGATTTTGCAATTTCAAAAATAATCAGTAATTTTGCATCGAAATTAGACACAATATCATTATCACGGCTTACCTCCGAGCGCAAGCAAAGAAAGAGCCCCTAAAACCAATAAATTCTAACTATGGAATCTTTTTTCCGTACACACGCTTATTTAGTAGAGCACCTCAAGGCTCCCGTGCGTCGTGACTTGATGGACGAGATTGATTGGAAAGACCGTATGATTGGCATCAAAGGTGCAAGAGGAGTGGGTAAAACAACATTCCTTCTACAGTATGCCAAGGAGCACTTCTCCCCATATGACCATTCGTGTCTCTATATCAACACTAACAACTTTTACGTCCAAAATGTAGGCATCACAGAGTTTGCCGGAGAGTTTTACCATACCGGAGGTAAAGTTCTCCTGATAGACCAAGTCTACAAGCAGCCAGACTGGAGCATTCAGCTCCGCGAGTGCTATGACCGTTACCCAGGCTTGAAGATTGTCTTTACAGGCTCACCTGTCATGCGCCTGAAGGAAGAGAACCCTGAGCTCAACGGCATTGTCAAATCTTACAACTTGCGCGGCTTTTCCTTCCGCGAATACCTCAACCTAAGCACTGGACTACAACTCAAATCTTACACCCTCGACGAAATCATCAATAACCACAAGCAGATAGCAACTGAAATATTCGAGCAGATCAACCCGCGCGAGCACTTCCAGTCTTATCTCCACCACGGCTTCTACCCCTTCTTCCTCGACAAAGTCAACTACAGCGAGAATCTGCTGAAGAACATGAACATGATGATAGAGGTGGACATTTTGCTTGTGAAACAGATAGAACTCAAATACCTCACCAAGATAAAGCAGCTCTTCTACATGCTCACCACCAGCGGCAGCAGCGTGCCAAACGTCAGCCAGCTCGCACAGGAGCTGGGCATGAGCCGAGCCACCGTCATGCACTATATCAAATATCTCGAAGAGGCTCGCCTTGTCAACATGATATACAGCAAGGGAGATGAGTTCCCAAAGAAGCCGGCTCGCGTCCTTCTGCACAATTCCAACCTCATGTACAGCTTCTACCCACGATGCTTCGATGAGCATGACGTGCTGGAGACATTCTTCTGCAACACTCTCTGGAAAGACCACAAGGTCAACAAGCACGGCAACCTCTGCTCATTCCTCGTCGACGAGCAGACTGAGTTCAAGATTGCCGAACACAGCACTAAGATGAAGAGCAAGGCCAAAGCCCTCTATGCCGTCAACCAGTGCGACATAGGTGACGGCAACCAGATACCGCTCTGGATCTTCGGATTCCTATACTAAGAGGTCCTGATCTTCCAAAGAGAGAGATCTGGGATTTCCAAAATGAGAGATCTGGGATTTCCAAAATGAGAGATCTGGGATTTCCAAAATGAGAGGTCTGGGATTTCCAAAATGAGAGGTCTGGATTTCTCGAAACAAGAGGCAGGCTTTCACAAGATGAGAGGCAAGCCCCCCAAAAAAAACATCCGACAACAGGTCAAGAACATATTGTTCATACATACATATATATAAATAATTAATATGGGTAAAGAAAAGAAATTTATCACTTGTGATGGTAATACCGCTGCCGCACATGTAGCATACATGTTCTCAGAGGTAGCAGCCATCTACCCTATCACTCCATCGTCTCCAATGGCTGAGCACGTGGATGAGTGGGCTGTAGCAGGTCGCAAGAATCTCTTCGGCGACACAGTTCTCGTACAGGAAATGCAGTCTGAGGCTGGTGCAGCAGGTGCTGTACACGGTTCTCTCCAGGCTGGCGCTCTCACAACAACATTCACAGCATCTCAGGGTCTTCTTCTGATGATTCCTAACATGTACAAGATCGCTGGCGAGCTCCTCCCATCTGTATTCCACGTTTCAGCACGTACAATCGCAAGCCACTCTCTCTGCATCTTCGGTGACCACGGAGACGTCATGGCATGTCGCCAGACAGGTTTCGCAATGCTTTGCGAAGGTTCAGTGCAGGAGGTTATGGACCTCTCAGCTGTAGCTCACCTCGCAGCTCTCAAGACTCGCGTGCCATTCATCAACTTCTTCGATGGATTCCGCACATCTCACGAGTACCACAAGATTGAAGAGATGGACATGGAAGACATCCGTCCTCTCGTTCCAATGGACAAGGTAGCCGAATTCCGCAGCCGCGCTCTCTCACCAGAGCACCCAGAGGCTAAGGGTATGGCTGAGAACCCTGAGACATTCTTCGCTCACCGCGAGTCTTGCAACCCATTCTACGACGAAGTGCCAGCTGCTGTTGAAGAGTACATGGCTGCCATCTCTAAGATTACAGGTCGCGAGTACAAGCCATTCACTTACTACGGAGCTGAGGACGCTACTGACTGCATCATCCTCATGGGCTCTGCTACAGAGGCCGCTCGCGAAGCCATCGACTACGCAAACGCCAACGGCAAGAAGTACGGTATGGTGTCTGTACACCTCTATCGCCCATTCTCTGTAGAACGTCTCCTCGCAGCCGTTCCAAAGTCTGTTAAGCGCATTGCTGTCCTCGACCGCACTAAGGAGCCAGGAGCTAACGGCGAACCTCTCTACCTTGACGTAAAGGATGCCTTCTACGGACAGGATAACGCTCCTCTCATCATCGGCGGACGCTACGGACTCGGTTCTGCCGACGTGACTCCAACAATGATTCTCACTGTCTACAAGAACCTCGAACTCCCACAGCCAAAGGATCACTTCACTCTCGGCATCGTGGACGATGTCACATTCCGCTCACTCCCCCTCGAAGAGGAAATGGCTCTCGGCGGCGAAGGCATCTTCGAAGCTAAGTTCTTCGGTCTCGGTGCTGACGGTACTGTAGGTGCCAATAAGAACTCTGTGAAGATCATCGGTGACAACACTAACAAGTACTGCCAGGCATACTTCTCTTACGACTCAAAGAAGTCTGGCGGTTTCACTTGCTCTCACCTCCGCTTCGGCGACACTCCAATCCGCTCTACATACCAGATAAAGACACCTAACTTCGTGGCATGCCACGTACAGGCATACCTCCGCATGTATGATGTTCTCCGCGGACTCCGCCAGAACGGCCAGTTCCTCCTCAACACTATCTTCGAAGGTGAGGAACTCGTCAACTTCCTTCCAAACAACGTGAAGAAGTACTTCGCTGAGAAGAACATCACAGTATACTATATCAACGCTACAAAGATAGCACAGGAAATCGGTCTCGGCAACCGCACCAACACTATCCTCCAGTCTGCATTCTTCCGCATCACAGAGGTCATCCCTGTTGAGCTCGCTGTTGAGCAGATGAAGAAGGCTATCGTGAAGTCTTACGGCAAGAAGGGCGAGGACGTTGTCAACATGAACTATGCAGCTGTTGACCGCGGTGGAGAGTACAAGAAGCTCGATGTCGACCCAGCATGGAAGAACCTCCCAGCCGACCCAGAAGTTGCTAATGACGACCCAGAGTTCATCAACAAGCTCGTTCGTCCTATCAACGCTCAGAATGGTGACCTCCTCCCTGTATCAGCTTACAAGGGATATGAGGACGGCATGTGGGAACAGGGCACAGCAGCCTTCGAGAAGCGCGGTGTGTCTGCCTTCGTCCCAGAGTGGGATTCAGAGAACTGTATCCAGTGTAACAAGTGCGCCTTCGTTTGTCCTCACGCTTGTATCCGCCCATTCGTCATGGACGAGAAGGAAGCAGCAGGCTTCGAAAGCAACACTCTCGCTATGGTGGCTCCTCCTGCTTTCAAGGGCATGCAATTCCGCATGCAGGTGAGCGTCATGGACTGCCTCGGTTGCGGCAACTGTGTAGACGTTTGTCCAGGCAAGAAGGGCAACAAGGCCCTCAAGATGGTCACACTCGAAAGCCAGCGCCCACAGCAGAAGAACTGGGACTACTGCGTGAAGAACGTGTCTTCAAAGCAGGACCTCATCGACTACAAGGCAAACCCACGCGTCAGCCAGTTCGCTACTCCACTCTTCGAGTTCTCAGGAGCATGTGCAGGTTGCGGTGAGACACCTTACGTTAAGCTCATCTCTCAGCTCTTCGGTGACCGTCAGATGGTTGCCAACGCTACAGGTTGCTCTTCTATCTACTCAGGTTCTATCCCATCAACTCCATACACTAAGAACGCTAAGGGGCAGGGTCCAGCATGGTCTAACTCTCTCTTCGAGGACTTCTGCGAATACGGACTCGGTATGACCATCGCCAACAAGAAGATGCGCGCTCGCATCGTAGCCCTCCTCCAGGATGTCATCAACTCAGACAAGGCACCTGAAGGCTACAAGGAAGCTGCTAAGGAGTGGATTGCAAGCAAGGACAATGCCGACGCTTCAAAGGCAGCAGCAGCTAAGCTTGTTCCATTCATCAACGAAGGCCGCGAGAAGGGATGTGCAGTTTGCAAGCAGCTCTCTGAGCTCTCTCACTACCTCGTTAAGCGCAGCCAGTGGATCATCGGTGGTGACGGTGCATCTTACGACATCGGCTACGGCGGTCTCGACCACGCTCTCGCTTCTGGCGAAGACATCAACATCTTCGTCATCGACACAGAGGTTTACTCTAACACAGGCGGTCAGTCTTCTAAGGCTACTCCTATCGGTGCCATCGCTCAGTTCGCTGCAGGCGGCAAGCGCATCACTAAGAAGGACCTCGGCCTCATGCAGTCAACTTACGGCTACGTATACGTGGCTCAGGTTGCCATGGGAGCAGACAACGCACAGTGCCTCAAGGCTATCCGCGAAGCTGAAGCATACCCAGGTCCATCTCTCGTCATCGCTTACGCTCCATGTATCAACCACGGCCTCAAGGCTAAGGGCGGCATGGGCAAGAGCCAGGCAGAAGAGGCTAAGGCTGTAGAGTGCGGCTACTGGCACCTCTGGCGCTTCGACCCACGTCTCGCCGAGCAGGGCAAGAACCCATTCCAGCTCGACTCTAAGGAGCCTAACTGGGACAACTTCCAGGCATTCCTCGATGGCGAAGTTCGCTACCTCTCTCTCAAGAAGGTATGCCCAACAGAAGCTCAGGAACTCTTCGATGCAGCCAAGAAGGCAGCTCAGCACCGCTACGCTACCTATGTGCGCATGAGCAAGATTGACTATACTGCAGAATAATGCATCTCTCTAATAACATACTATTCTAAATATGGAGGACCGCCTGCTATCATGGGCGGTCCTCTTTTTTGTGTCTTGAAATCAATCCGTCTTACTATCAAACAACATTTCCCTTACTCATCACGAAAATACCCTTCACACATCATTAAAATTCCCCTCACAACCCATG
>JAEDNQ010000120.1 GCA_016302435.1 Bacteroidaceae bacterium | reverse complement strand
CATAAATATATTTTTCATGCAAAGTTACGCAATATTTTCCGAACAGGAGGGAGAGAGGTAAGCAAATCCTTTATCTTCTCACTATTTCGTCAATAAAGCTCATGAAGAGGGCATGTGGGCGGAGCACTGTGCTGGAATATTCGGGATGGTACTGCACACCGACATACCAGTCGTTGGCTGGTACTTCGACAGCCTCAACGAGTCCGTTTTGAGGGTTGAAGCCTACGCATCGCATGCCTGTGGCCTCGAAGTCGTGGCGGAAGTCGTTGTTGAACTCATAGCGGTGGCGGTGGCGCTCGACGATTTTGTCTTCGCCGTATGCTTGATAGAGTTTGCTGTCCTTGACGAGCTGGCACTCATATCCGCCGAGGCGCATGGTACCGCCCATATTGGTGATGTGTTTCTGTTCTTCCATGATGTCGATGACATTGTTGGGCGTGTTCTCATCCATCTCGCGACTGTTGGCATCGGGCAGATGGAGCACATTGCGCGCGAACTCAATGACCATAATCTGCATGCCGAGGCAGATGCCGAAGGTGGGCACGTTGTGCTCTCGGCAGTATTGAGCTGCCAGAATCTTTCCTTCTATGCCTCGTGTGCCGAACCCCGGGCAGATGATAATGCCGTCGCACTGTGAAATCTGTTGGGCGACATTGCGAGGAGTGAGGTGCTCGCTGTTGATGAATGTGAAGGCTGCACGGCAGTCGTGGTAGGCTGCAGCATGGGAGAGGGCCTCGTGGATGGAGATGTAGGCATCCTGAAGGTCGTATTTGCCGACGAGACCTATGCGGAGAGTGCGCTCAGCGTTTTTGCGTTTTCCAAGGAAGGTGAGCCATGGACCGAGGTCAGCATGAGTGTCGTTGGGGTTGATGCCGAACTTGCGCAACACAGCTGTGTCGAGTCCTTGTTCCTGCATCTTGACAGGCACCTCGTAGATGCTGGGCAGGTCGGGGCTCTGCACCACGCAGTCTTTGGCTACGTTGCAGAAGGAGGAGACTTTGTCCATGAGCGGGCGTGGCAGTTCGTGTTCGGCTCTGAGGACGAGGATGTCTGGTTGGATGCCGAGCGACTGCAGGTTGTTGACGGAGTGCTGTGTGGGTTTGGTCTTCAGTTCGCCTGCTGCAGCTATGAAGGGCACGTAGGTGAGGTGGATGCACACAGCATCTTGCTGCAGTTCCCATCGCAGCTGGCGTATGGCTTCGAGGAAGGGAAGGCTCTCGATGTCACCGATGGTTCCACCTATCTCTGTGATGATGAAGTCGTACTTGCCTGTGTCGCCGAGAGCCTTCATGTTGCGCTTTATCTCATCGGTGATGTGAGGGATGACCTGTATGGTGCGCCCGAGATATCCGCCACGGCGCTCTCGCTCCATGACATTCTGGTAGATGCGTCCTGTGGTGACGTTGTTGGCACGTGTGGTCTGTATGCCTGTGAAGCGCTCATAGTGTCCGAGGTCGAGGTCTGTTTCCTGTCCGTCGATGGTGACGTAGCACTCTCCGTGTTCGTAGGGATTGAGTGTGCCTGGGTCGATGTTGATGTAGGGGTCGTACTTCTGGATGGTGATGCGGTAGCCGCGTGCTTGCAGGAGTTTGCCTAAAGATGCGGAGATGATGCCTTTGCCAAGAGAGCTGACGACTCCGCCTGTAACGAAGATGTATCTGGTGTGCATTTGTTGATAATTTATGTTTGTGTTCGTATTGCTGGTATGCTCAAAATAATGAATTGCTCAAGATAATGACATGCTCAAAATAATGAATTGCTCAAGATAATGACATGCTCAAGATAATGACATGCTCAAGATAATGAAAAATCCCCCCCCCTTCTTGCTGAAGAGAGGGGTGAGGAAGGCTGTGGGAGTCGTTTTTGTCACTACTCCCACTCGATAGTTGCTGGTGGCTTTGAAGAGATGTCGTAGGTGACGCGGTTGACACCTTTGACGTGGCTGATGATTTCGTTGCTGACCTTGGCGAGGAACTCGTAGGGGAGGTGAGCCCAGTCGGCGCTCATGGCGTCGGTGCTGGTGACGGCTCGAAGTGCTACGGCCTTCTCGTAGGTACGCTCATCGCCCATGACACCTACGCTCTGTACGGGGAGGAGGATGACACCTGCTTGCCATACCTTGTCGTAGAGGCTCACGCCGTCTGTGTCAATCCACTCGCGGAGGCCACGGATGAAGATGTCGTCAGCCTCTTGGAGCACTCTCACCTTCTCGGGTGTGATGTCGCCAAGGATGCGGACAGCCAGTCCTGGACCAGGGAATGGGTGGCGGTTGATGAGGTGGTCGGGCATGCCCATCTGTCGGCCTACCCTTCTGACCTCGTCCTTAAAGAGCCACTTGAGAGGTTCGCAGAGACGGAGGTTCATCTTTTCGGGCAGTCCGCCGACATTGTGGTGGCTCTTGATGACCTTGCCTGTGATATTGAGGCTCTCTATGCGGTCGGGGTAGATGGTGCCCTGTGCGAGCCATCGGGCGTCAGTTATCTTCTGTGCTTCTGCATCGAAGACATCGATGAAGCCTTTACCGATGATTTTGCGTTTCTTCTCGGGCTCGGAGACTCCTGCCAGTTCGCGGAAGAACTTCTCGTGTGCGTTGACACCAATGACATTGAGTCCAAGGCATTCGTAGTCTTTCATGACGTTTTCGAACTCGTCCTTGCGGAGGAGTCCGTGGTCGACGAAGATGCAGGTGAGGTTGTGGCCGATGGCCTTGTTGAGCAGGACGGCGGCAACGGATGAGTCGACGCCGCCGGAGAGTCCGAGGATGACGCGGTCATTGCCCAGTTCTTCTTTGAGCTGAGCTACGGTAGACTCCACGAAGGAAGCGGCGCTCCAGTCTTGCTTGCCGCCGCAGATGTCGACAGCGAAGTTTTTGAGGAGCTGTGTGCCCTGTACGGAGTGGAAGGCTTCTGGGTGGAACTGTACGCCCCACAGCTTTTCGCCTTCGGCCTGATAAGCGGCGTACTGCACCTTATCGGTGGAGGCTATGCAGCGGAAGTTGTCGGGTAGAGCCACTATGGTGTCGCCATGGCTCATCCATACCTGAGAGTTGGGTTCGAAGCCTTTGAAGAGAGGGTTGTCCTTTTCAAAAGACTGGAGGTTGGCACGTCCGTACTCACGTGTGCCAGCAGGAGCGACCTTGCCTCCCATGGTGTGAGCCATGTATTGCGCACCGTAGCAGATGCCGAGGATGGGGTACTTGCCGCGGATGCCGCTAAGGTCTACCTTGAAGGCCTCTGGGTCGTAGACGCTGAATGGTGAGCCTGAGAGGATGACACCGATGACGTCGGGGTCATCGTATGGGAACTTGTTGTAAGGCAAGATTTCGCAGAAGGTGTCAAGGTCTCGCAGACGACGACCGATGAGTTGGGTGGTCTGTGATCCAAAATCGAGAATGATGATTTTCTGTTGCATAAATGATGTATTTAGTGTGAGGGGATAGGATGAGAGAGGATGAGAGAGGATGAGAGAGGATGGAAGAGGATGGAAGAGGAAGCAAGAGGAGGGGGAGAGGATATAAAACTAAGGGGCTACTGGTACTCGCTCCAGGACTTGATGGCGAGGTCGTCGACAGTCATTGTGCAGAAGGCACTTATGAAGGCGCTGGCGAGACGAGCGTTGGTTAGGAGCGGGATGTTGAGGTCGATGGCGGCTCGGCGTATCTTATAGCCGTTGGTGAGTTCGCCCGAGGTGAGGTTTTTGGGGATGTTGACTACCATGTCTATCTCTTTCTTGTGGAGCATGTCGAGAGCCTGTGGCTGTCCCTGTTCGCTTGGCCAGTAGACGAGGGTGTTGTCCACTCCGTTTTCGGTGAGGAAGCGTGAGGTACCAGCGGTGGCATAGATGTGGTAGCCCTTGCTCTTCAGGAGACGTGCGGAGGAGAGCATGGCTACCTTCTGCTTGGCATCTCCCGTAGAGAGGAGTATGCCCTTATCGGCAGATGGTATGCGGTAGCCGACGCTGAGCATGGACTTGAGGATGGCGCATGAGGAGTCGTCGCCGATGCAACCTACCTCTCCTGTTGACGCCATGTCGACTCCAAGCACGGGGTCGGCCTTCTGGAGGCGGTTGAAGGAGAACTGGCTGGCTTTGATGCCGACATAGTCGAGGTCGAAGAGGTTTTTGCCTGGTTTCTCAACATCGAGGCCGAGCATGACTCGAGTAGCGAGTTCGATGAAGTTAATCTTGAGCACCTTGCTGACGAATGGGAACGAACGTGAGGCGCGAAGGTTGCACTCTATGACTTTGATGTCATTGTCGCGGGCAAGGAACTGTATGTTGAATGGGCCAGAGATGTTGAGCTCGCGTGCTATCTGTCGGCTGATGCGCTTGATGCGTCTCATGGTCTCCACGTAGAGTTTCTGTGGAGGGAACTGTATGGTGGCATCGCCAGAGTGAACTCCCGCATACTCGATGTGCTCAGAGATGGCATATACGATGATTTCGCCATTGCGTGCCACGGCGTCCATCTCCACTTCCTTGGCATGTTCGATGAACTGGCTCACGACGACAGGGTGTTTCTTGGAGACATTGGCTGCAAGAGTGAGGAAGCGCTCGAGTTCTTCCTGATTGCTGCACACGTTCATGGCTGCACCTGAGAGGACGTATGACGGACGCACGAGGACAGGGAAGCCAACCTTGTCGATAAACTTGTTGATGTCCTCCATCGAGGTCAGTGCGCTCCACTCGGGCTGGTCGACTCCTATGCGGTCGAGCATGGCAGAGAACTTGTCGCGGTCTTCGGCGTTGTCGATGCTCTTGGCGCTGGTGCCGAGGATGTTGACATTCTGTCCGTCGAGTCGCATGGCGAGGTTGTTTGGTATCTGTCCTCCTGTGGAGACGATGACACCGTGAGGATTTTCGAGGTCGATGATGTCGAGCACACGCTCGAAGGTCAGTTCGTCGAAATAGAGGCGGTCGCACATGTCGTAGTCGGTGGAGACTGTCTCTGGGTTGTAGTTTATCATCACGCTGCGGTAGCCTTGCTTGCGGATGGTCTGCAGAGCCTGCACGCCGCACCAGTCAAACTCCACACTGGAACCGATGCGGTATGCACCGCTGCCGAGCACCACGATGGAGCGGTGGTCGCCTGT
Organism: Bacteroidaceae bacterium; assembly: GCA_016302435.1. Taxonomy (GTDB): domain Bacteria; phylum Bacteroidota; class Bacteroidia; order Bacteroidales; family Bacteroidaceae; genus Minthosoma. The sequence goes on along the minus strand of JAEDNQ010000120.1, from coordinate 1,765 downwards.
GTAGTCGACGTCGTTGGCCACTCCGCTATATGTGAGATAGAGATAGTTGGTGTGAGCAGGATATTCGGCTGCCAGCGTATCTATCTGCTTCACTACAGGGAGAATGCCCTTCTCCTTGCGTATGGCTCTGACAGCCATTGAGCCTTCCTCGCTTCCGAGTTTAGCCTCGAGTCCTATGGCACGCGCTATCTGGAAGTCGGAGAATCCCTGTATCTTAGCCTTGCGCAGGAGGTCGACAGGGAGAGACTCTGGAGTATACTGTTTGAGAGCGTCGGAAGTAGAGACAATGCCTTGGAGCTTCTGCAGGAACCATCGGTCTATCTTTGTCAATTCGTGTATCTGGTCGACGGTATATCCAGCAGCAAGAGCTTTAGAGATGACGAAGATGCGCTTGTCGGTAGGTTCGCGGAGAGCTTTGTCCACATCGTCAATGACGAGTTCTTTATTGTCGACAAAGCCATGCATACCCTGGCCAATCATTCGCAGTCCCTTCTGTATGGCCTCCTCAAAGGTGCGTCCGATGGACATGACCTCTCCCACGGACTTCATGGAAGAGCCAAGTTCGCGGTCTACACCATGGAACTTTCCGAGGTCCCAACGTGGTATCTTGCAGACGACATAGTCGAGGGCTGGTTCGAAGAAGGCGCACGTAGTCTTTGTGACAGAGTTCTTCAGGTCGAAGAGACCATAGCCAAGTCCGAGTTTGGCAGCCACGAAGGCGAGTGGGTAACCTGTGGCCTTAGAGGCAAGGGCAGACGAGCGGCTCAGGCGAGCATTGACCTCTATGACGCGGTAGTCCTCGCTCTCAGGGTCGTAGGCGTACTGCACGTTGCACTCTCCCACGATGCCCACATGGCGCACGATGCGTATGGCCAGTTCGCGGAGTTTGTGGTAGTCGGTGTTGGACAGTGTCTGGGAGGGAGCAATGACGATGCTCTCGCCTGTATGTATGCCGAGAGGGTCGAAGTTCTCCATGTTGCAGACAGTGATGCAGTTGTCGAAGCGGTCGCGCACCACCTCATACTCCACTTCCTTCCATCCTCTGAGGCTCTTCTCCACCAGCACCTGTGGTGAGAAGGAGAAGGCCTTCTCAGCCAAGACATTGAGTTCGTCCTCATTGTCGCAGAATCCGCTGCCCAGTCCTCCGAGGGCATAGGCTGCACGAATGATGACAGGATAGCCTAAGGCGTTGGCTGCACGACGGGCATCCTCGATATTCTCTACAGCCTCGCTCTTGATGGTCTTGACATCTATCTCGTTGAGACGCTCCACGAAGAGTTCGCGGTCTTCAGTGTCCATGATGGCCTGCACGGGGGTGCCGAGCACCTGAACACCATACTTCTCAAAGATGCCCTCACGATAGAGCGCCACACCGCAGTTGAGAGCCGTCTGTCCGCCGAAGGACAGAAGGACGCCGTCGGGACGTTCCTTTTGGATGACACGCTCCACGAAGTAGGGTGTGACAGGGAGGAAATATATCTGGTCTGCCACGCCCTCCGATGTCTGGACAGTGGCGATGTTGGGGTTGATGAGTACGGTCTGTATGCCCTCTTCCTTCAGAGCCTTCAGAGCCTGTGAGCCAGAGTAGTCGAACTCACCCGCCTCACCTATCTTGAGTGCTCCAGAACCAAGGAGGAGCACTTTCTTTATATTTGTGCTGATATTATTGTTTTCCATAAGGGGTGTTCTATAAATTAGTTTTTATGTTTTTTTCAGGGTGCCTCTTTTGCTTGGACGATTTTGGACTCTCATTTGCATCTGTCTC
>JAEDNQ010000119.1 GCA_016302435.1 Bacteroidaceae bacterium | reverse complement strand
TCTTGACTTTTGTCATGTGCGTTCGAGACGTGGTGTGGTCCTTGTGAACTCATTTTCATGCTTTTTTCAAAAAAGAGATGCAAGTTGTTTGTCCGTGTGGATAATAATGCGTAAATTTGAACTCTGAAAACCAATTCGCATTCCGAATAGACCATGTGGGCAGTCGCAACACTGCTGTCAGTTACCTTTATCATGATGTCTGACATGAATGCATGGGCAATGAGGTTTTTTGACTCAGCAGATTAGGATTGTAACACAGTAACAATATAATTCAATATGGCAAAATTCAATCGAATACTCCTGAAGCTCTCGGGCGAGAGCCTTGCAGGAGAACAAAAACAAGGTATAAATGTAGAGCGTCTCAACGACTATGCTAAGCAGATAAAGGAGATAGCCGAGATGGGCGTGCAGATAGGCATTGTCATCGGTGGAGGCAACATCTTCCGCGGACTTAGCGGTGCAGGCAAGGGATTCGACCGTGTCAAGGGCGACCAGATGGGCATGTGTGCCACTGTCATCAACTCCCTCGCCCTGTCGAGCGCACTGGATGCCATCGGCCAGAAGAACCGAGTGTTGACAGCTATACGCATGGAGCCCATCGGAGAGTTTTACAGCAAGTGGAAAGCCATAGAGGCCATGAAGGCAGGAGAAGTGGTCATAATGAGCGCAGGCACAGGTTCTCCCTATTTCACTACCGACACAGGTTCTTCGCTCCGAGGCATAGAGATAGAAGCCGACGTGATGCTGAAGGGTACACGTGTGGACGGAGTCTACACTGCCGACCCAGAGAAAGACCCTACTGCCACTAAGTATCACGACATCACATATTCGGATGTCATAGCTCGAGGACTTAAAGTCATGGACATCACTGCCACAGCCATGTGCATGCAAAACGACCTCCCCATCTACGTCTTCAATATGGACATACTGGGCAATCTGAAGAAAGTCATCGAGGGTGAGGATATTGGCACACTCGTACACAACTAAATGCCCTGGGGATTGTCATTCTCACGCTATCAAATAATACTTCCGTACACCTACTCTCCTATATAAAAAACTATTGTATCCATGAAACAATTATCGTTTAGCGTTATCGCGTTGCTTGCTGCATGTACAAACTGCATGGCAGAAGAAAAAAACTTGACCAGCCCTGATGGCAAGATGACCGTCTGTATAAATGACGAGGGCGGTGTGCCCACATATCGTGTTGACTATGCTGGTAGTGAATTTATATCCAGATCGCCACTTGGCCTCATGACCAATATGGGCGACTACTCCAAGAACATGTCTTTTTCCGGCTTCGACACCTCTACCGTGAAAGAAAGCTACGACCTGCGCATCATCAAGCAGAGCCATGTAGACTACGAAGCCAATCAGGCAGTATGCAGCTTCACTCAGGACGGCAAGAAAGTGATGGACATCATCTTCCGAGTGAGCAACCGCGACGTAGCCTTCCGCTACCGCGTCTATCCCAAGGGAGAAACAAGAGTTTGTGTCGTCAATGAAGAAGCCAGCAGCTTCACCCTTCCTGAAGGCACCACTACATTCCTCTGTCCTCAGTCACGCCCTATGGGCGGATTTGCCCGCACCTCACCAAGCTACGAGACATCCTACACGCTCGATGATGCCATGGGCAAGAACGGATGGGGAGAAGGCTACTCCTTCCCTTGCCTCTTCCGCGTAGGCGACAAGGGCTGGGCACTCATCAGCGAGACAGGAGTTGACGGCAAGTATGTGGCAAGCCGTCTGCTCAACACCAAGGGCGGCAGCTACCGCATCGGCTTCCCGCAGCCAGGCGAATGCAATGGCTGGGGCTCTACAACAGCCGCCGTGTCTCTCCCATGCGAGACACCCTGGCGCACCATCACTGTCGGCACCACTCTCGCCAATATAGTGGAGACAACAGTGCCATTCGACCTTGTCACTCCAAAGTACAAGGCTTCGCAGGAATACACCTACGGCAAGGGCTCTTGGAGCTGGATCATCGGCATGGACCCAAGCTGCAACTACAACGAACAGAAGCGATATATCGACTTCTCCGCCGCAATGGGATACCAGACAGTCCTCATCGACGCACTCTGGGACGTGCAGATAGGATATGACAAGATAGCCGAACTTGCACGCTATGGCAAGGAAAAGGGAGTGGGACTCTTCCTTTGGTACAACTCCAACGGAACATGGAATGATGCCCCCCAGTCGCCTATCAACAAGATGAACGACAGCCGCGTGAGACGCGAAGAGATGCGCTGGATGCAGAGCGTAGGCATCAAAGGCATCAAGGTCGACTTCTTCGGAGGCGACAAGCAAAACATGATGCAGCTCTATGAAGATATCCTTGCCGATGCCAATGATTTTGGCCTCATGGTCATCTTCCATGGCTGCACCCTTCCACGAGGATGGGAGCGCATGTTCCCAAGCTACGTGGCAAGCGAAGCCGTCCTCGCCTCCGAGAATCTGCACTTCTCTCAGGGCTCATGCGACAATGAGGCCCTCAACGCCACCATCCATCCTTTCGTGCGCAATACGGTAGGCTCTATGGACTTTGGCGGTTCTACTCTCAACAAATTCTACAATGCAGACAACAAGCGCGGCACTCAGCGTCGCACTTCAGATGTCTTCGCCCTCGCCACAGCAGTGCTCTTCCAGAGCCCAGTGCAGCACTTCGCCCTTGCTCCCAACAACCTCACCGACGCTCCATCATGGGCCATTGACTTCATGAAGGCTGTTCCCACCACTTGGGATGAGGTGAAGTTCATCGATGGCTACCCAGGCAAGTATGTCATCATGGCGCGCCGCAGCGGCGACAAATGGTGGGTTGTAGGTGTCAATGCCGATAAGACTCCTCTCACTAAGAAAGTCACACTCCCTATGCTCAAGGCAGGCTCTATGGCTAAGGTATACAGCGACGACGCTCAGCTTGCAGGCAGCGTGAAGGACGTGAAGGTGGGCAAGAAGCTGCAGATGACCATCACCATCCCAACCAATGGCGGCATCGTCATCGAGCAGTAAATAGCACATCAAGCTATAAATACACATCGAGCGATAAATCACATCGTAAACAGTAAAAAACTGTATTTAAAAGAAAAAACCATGCGGTATGGGGCAAAATGAAGCCCTGTGCCGCATGTTTTTAAAAAAAAGCGAGGCAGAGTGAAAAAAAAGCCGTACCTTTGCATCCGTTTTGGTGAAGCCGCTGTCTATCGGGAAAAGAGTCCCAGAGAATGCTTCACTGTAATTCTTTAATTAATAAATAATTTCAAAAAGACCATTATGGCAGTAGATTTAATTAAAGTGGCTCAGGACGCAATGCGTACATCAGAGCCAAAGCAGTTCCCTGCATTCAAGGCAGGTGACACTGTGACAGTAGCTTACAAGATCATCGAGGGTACAAAGGAGCGCATCCAGCTCTACCGCGGTGTAGTCATCAAGATTGCAGGTGACCTCGACAAGAAGCGCTTCACAGTACGTAAGATGTCAGGCACAGTAGGTGTTGAGCGTATCTTCCCTATGGATTCACCAAACATCGACTCTATTGAGGTGAACAAGGTAGGTAAGGTTCGTCGCGCTAAGCTCTACTACCTCCGCAACCTTACAGGTAAGAAGGCTCGCATCAAGGAGAAGCTCTCAGGCAGAAAGCCACAGGCTTAATCCGATGTTGCTCGACAAAAGAAATAGAGAGAATTGCACCATGTGCAGTTCTCTCTTTCTTTTTATTGGTGTCTGGGGGTATCCTGATAAATTAGCTTAAGGCAGTTGCTCTATAGGGGCAGACGTATAGTTGTCTATGTCAAGATGGTACTTCATCAGAGTGTCAAGCTGATGAACCGGAGCGGGGCAATCAGGCGGCAGAGGTCGGTTGGCAAATGTCTGGAAGTAGAGCAAGCAGGCATCGCGCCACCACTGAGCGTCCTTGGCCTGTCGCTGAAATCTGGTGAGCTGCCGCTGATAGATGTCTTCCTTGACGTATGGCTTGACTGCCATCCATGTGTCTACGAACTCCCGCGCTTGTCTTACACCACGGTCGTAGGAGTAGCAGAGATTGTCCCAGAGGCTGAGGCCATTGCTCATAGTGTGGTCCCACTTGACATGGTGGAACCAAAGCAGGAGGTTTTCAGGACATGTCCCTATATTATTATATAATGTACGCAAGGGCTCAGGATATTGAGCTACATTGTTTGACCCTGCGCTGCCGGCAAGGCAGGGCTCATCGTGGTCTGTGCGGTTGAAACCAATGCCGATGGTGTCAGCGCGATGGTAGAAGCGTGGCAACCAGTCTTCTCTCCATCCCTTGGGGTTGCACCAAGGTTCGGGACCATAGTGGTGACCACCGGCAAAGATGTGGTGCAGGCCGAGCGGCATCATGTAGTCCACCACGGTCTCTCGACTCTTGAGCAGCAGTTGTGCCATGGGGCTCACGAATCGGGGGTCTTTGCTGAAGTTTTCACACAAGAAGTCCTCAGCTATTTCTCTCGACGATGCCTCACTGTCGTTTGCAAGCCTGCCGAAGGCATACCAGTTGGCCATAGCAAGGTCATTGGCTGTCCAGTTGTCAGCATCGCCAATGTTTGCCACACCTGCCACACCCACTATTTGCTGTCTGTCCTCTACCATGTTGAGAGTGTCAAAAAACTCTCGCCACATGGGCGCCAAGAAGCATGTCTGAATGCTGCCGCCCGTATATTCCTGAGTTATCTGGAACTCCACCATCATCTTTGTCTTCTTCAAGGCAAAGAAAAGGGGAGAGACCGGTTCGCGAGGTTGGAAGTCGATAGGTCCATTCTTTATCTGTATGATGACATTGTCCTTGAACATGCCGTCAAAGCCAATAAACTCTTCGTATGCCTGGTTAGCCCTGTCGCCGCCCTTAGCCGAATAGACAAAAGCGCGCCACATCACTATGCCCCCATGCGGTTGAAGGGCGTCGGCCAGCATGTTGGCACCGTCTACGTGAGTGCGTCCGTAGTCCATTGGTCCAGGTTCCCCCTCGCTGTTCGCTTTCACGAGAAATCCTCCGAAGTCGGGTATGAGTTTGTATATCTCGTCTGCCTTCTTCTTCCACCATGCCTGCACCCTGCTGTCGAGCGGGTCGGCAGTGTCGAGCTCGCCTAAAGCCTTTGGAGAGGCAAAGTTGATAGACAGGTATACCTTGATTCCATAAGGTCGCAGGATGTCTGCTATCTTAGCAGTCTTTTGCAGCATGGGTCGCGAGAGCATCATGGGCTTGGCGTTGACATTGTTGAGCACAGTGCCATTGATGCCATAGGCTTGGTTGATGCGCCCGTACTCCTCATATCGCGACTTGAGCGTGGCTGGCATCTGCTTCTTGCCAGCAGGTATTTCCTCCCATTTCCATATACTCCTTCCTGCATAACCTCTCTCTATTGTGCCGTCAGGATTGTCCCAGTGGTTGAGCAGGCGGAGTTCGAACTTTTCAGCGTTTATGAGTTGGCATGTCAGAAGCGACAGCAGCAGAAATAATATCTTTTTCATCAGTCAAGTAGGTGTGTGTTAGTTGTGATTAGGTAGTTTATGCTAAAGCTAATTTATAGAACATCCCTGTACTGCTCCTCTTAGGGAGGTGCCCGGCATTAGTCCCTTCGGAAGATGTCACGGGTATACACCTTGTCCTTCACATCGTCGAGACATGAGTCATACCTGTTGGCTATGATGGCATGCGACAGCCTTTTGAACTCGCTGAGGTCATTGACAACTTTAGAACCGAAAAATGTCGTGCCGTCAGCCAGTGTTGGCTCGTAGATGACCGCAGTTGCTCCCTTTGCCTTTATGCGCTTCATGATGCCCTGTATGGACGACTGTCGGAAGTTGTCGGAGTTGCTTTTCATAGTGAGCCTGTAGACTCCGATGACGACATCTTTCTCTGTTGCCTCGTTCCATCTTACGCTATCGGTATAGCTATAGTAGCCTGCCATCTGCAGAACCCTGTCGGCTATGAAGTCCTTGCGGGTACGGTTGCTCTCCACGATGGCCGTCATCATCTGCTGTGGCACGTCCTGGTAGTTGGCCAGCAGCTGCTTTGTGTCTTTGGGCAGGCAGTAGCCTCCGTAGCCGAAGGAGGGGTTGTTGTAGTGAGTGCCGATGCGTGGGTCGAGTCCTACTCCCTGTATGATAGCCTGTGAGTCAAGTCCCTTGACCTCCGCGTATGTGTCTAACTCGTTGAAGTAGGAGACTCGCAGAGCGAGGTAGGTGTTGGCAAAGAGTTTGACGGCTTCAGCCTCTGTAAGTCCCATGAAGAGGACGTCGATGTCTTCCTTGATGGCGCCTTCCTGCAGCAGTGCGGCAAACATCCTGGCAGCGTCGTTGAGCAGCTCTTGGTTGTCCACCGAGAGGCGTTTGGGCACTCCGACAATGATGCGAGAAGGGTAGAGATTGTCATACAGAGCCTTACTCTCTCTTAGAAATTCGGGGGAGAAGAGCAGCTTGATGCCTTTGCCATATTTCCTGTAGAGGCTTTCGGTGTAGCCGACGGGTATGGTGGATTTGATTACCATGACGGCATCGGGGTTAACCTCCATGACGAGATCTATGACTTCCTCCACGTGAGAGGTGTCGAAATAGTTCTTTGCGGGGTCGTAGTTGGTAGGGGCGGCTATGACCACAAAGTCAGCGTCGCTATAGGCTTTCCGTCCGTCGAGCGTTGCCGTGAGGTTAAGCTCTTTCTCCTTGAGATAGCGCTCTATATACTCGTCCTGTATGGGCGACAAGTGTTGGTTGATGAGGTCAACTTTTTCTGGTACAACGTCGACGGCTGTCACCTGATGATGCTGCGCGAGGAGCGTTGCTATGCTGAGCCCAACATATCCTGTTCCTGCCACAGCAATCTTTATGTCCTGCATTTCTTTCATGGATTTGTCTTTTTT
>JAEDNQ010000118.1 GCA_016302435.1 Bacteroidaceae bacterium | reverse complement strand
CTCGCTTGAGGCATGCCATGGCGAAAAAACGTCTGTCGAAGACGAACGTTTTTGTTAAGCCAAATGAGCAGAGCCAAGCTCGCCCAAAGCTATGCCATGGCGAAAAAAACGTCTGTGATAACGAACATCTCAAGCTACCTGTTAGAGTCGCGAAAGAAATTTCTCGGTGTCGACGACAAAACGGAGATGTTCGCCCTCTCCTATAAGTTGGTCGTCGGCATAAGCTGTCACCTTGAAGCTGATTTTTTTGCCATCGACCTTCACCACCTCAGCTGTGGCCTTGACCGTATCGCCCACCTTTGTCGGACGAAGGTGGGAAGAGGCAATGTGTCCTCCCACAGTGGTGCATCCCTCTGGGAGATGGTCTTTGACAGCCAGCATAGCGGCATTTTCCATAAGAGCCATCATAGCAGGTGTGGCAAATACGGGCATGTCGCCCGAACCAACGGCGATGGCTGTAGTGCTGTATCCAACAACAACCTCACTTGTGTGTGTTAATCCTGTTTCAATCATAAATAAGTCATTTTTAGTACAGAAGGGGCTTTCTAACATATTGAAGAGTTGCATTGTCTCGCCCCCAGAAATCATGGTGCAAAGTTAGCAATAATATGTCAAAACTCAACGCTGAACACATATAATAATATATGTTAAGCGATTATTTGGTGTTTCCTTTGGTCTTTTCTGCAAATTGTCATACCTTTGCAGCAGGTCTTTTTCTGAAGGACGGCGGATGCACGTTGAAGTAAAGATGTCGTCAGCAGGTTGACCACTAACAGACATATTAAGAATACAATACACAAACAAACACACGGACATGGACAGATTACCCCAAGACCCCATCATGCTGTTGTCGAGCATCAACATGTTACTGCGCGACAGAGAGTACGACTCTTTAGAAGAACTATGCGGGCGCTTTGACCGCAATGTAGACGAAGTAAAGGCTACCCTACTGAAGATTGGATACGAGTACAACGAAGAACAAAAGCAGTTTAAATAAAGTGGGGGGGCTATATATTTCCTCCGTCCCGACATCTGAGGCCTAATTCCACATTATCCCATTGATAATGCGTCCGTCGAGATGGCGGCGCGCGGAGAAGAAACGGTCGTAATGTGCAAAGGTGTCAATAGCCGAGACATGAATCTTGTCGGCTTGCAGTCCCATGGATAGCAGCTGCTGACGGTTGCATTCCCACAGGTCGATATGCCATTTGGTCAGCTTCGGATTGCGCATGTCGGGATAGCGAGAGGCAAGAAGCTGCATGTCAAAACCAGCCTGGGCAAACTGCTCGTAGACCTCATCGCCCACCTCAAAACTGTCAGGTCCAATGCCTGGGCCAATGATGGCATGGAGACCTGAGGGGTCGAGAGCATAGACATCACGCAAGGTGGATATGTTGTGCTCAACGATGCGCTGAAGAGTTCCTTTCCACCCTGCATGCACAGCAGAAACAACATGGGTGTGCTCATCCCACAGAAGAACAGGTATGCAGTCGGCTGTCTTGACACACACGCATGTCAAGGGCAAATCGGTAGACAGGGCATCGACGCCATCCATGGCGAGTGCCTGCTGCAGGGGAGTGAGGCGGAGGAAGGCCTCGTCGATGATGACTGTTCGGGTGCCATGCACCTGATGGTGAGGCATGAAGAGTCGGGGTATGGGCAGTGAGGCATCTCCATCGCGTGTGGTAGAGAAGGCTGTCACTGAGGGTGGGGTTGGATATATGTGCATGGGGTAATCGTGGATTTTTGAGGGAATTAGTGGGATTTTGAGGGAACTAATAGAATACACCACATATATAGGGCGACCGAGGAGGCCGCCCTATATATGTGTGTGTGGCTGTTATGTAATCGGTCATGACTTGGGGGCATCCTCATATTCGAAGTCCTCAAGGTCCTCGATAGCATCATCGTCGAGATACTCAATATCCTCATCGTCGAGATATTCGATGTCCTCATCGTCATCCAGAGCATCCTCTTCTCCCCAGCCCTCGTCGTCATCTTCAATGTCAGACATATAGGCAAAGGTCTTGGTGGAGCGTATGATGGATTCCTGAGTGTTGATGGCAGCTATCTTGTTGCTTTCGCTGTTCATCTCGCGCCAGAGCACATCTTTGAGTTCTTGGAGTCCCTGCTGAGCGACGGCACTGATGAAGACGACTGGTATGTCGTCGGGCAGGCCTTCGCGGAGCATGTCCTTGAGTTCGTCGTCGCCGGCGAGGAGGTCGCACTTGGTGATGGCCAGCACCCTTCCCTTGTCAAGGAGGTCAGGGTTGAACTTGGCGAGTTCTCCGAGCAGCACATCATACTCATGACGTATGTCGTCCGTATCGGCGGGCACCATGAAGAGCAGAAGCGAATTGCGCTCGATATGGCGCAAGAAACGGAGTCCCAGTCCACGCCCCTCGCTGGCTCCCTCTATGATGCCTGGTATGTCTGCCACGACGAAAGAGCGTGAGTCGCGGTAGGAGACGATGCCGAGGGATGGTTCGAGAGTGGTGAAGGGATAGTTGCCTATCTTTGGGCGTGCTGACGAGATGGCTCCCACGAGTGTGGACTTGCCTGCGTTTGGGAAACCTACAAGTCCTACGTCGGCAAGGAGCTTTAGCTCGAGGATGAAGGAGCGTTCCTGCATCGGTTCGCCTGGCTGGGCATAGCGAGGAGCCTTGTTGGTGGGAGTGGCGAAGTTGAAGTTGCCAAGTCCGCCTCGTCCGCCACGGAGGAGGATTACCTCCTGCTCATGTTCGGTCACGTCACATACGTACTCACCTGTCTCAGCGTCGTAGACAGCCGTGCCGCATGGCACTTCGATGTAACTGTTAGCTCCCTGCTTGCCTGACGACTTATTCTTGGAGCCATTGCCGCCATGTTCCGCCTGTATGTGGCGGTCATATCGCAGGTGGAGGAGTGTCCAGTAGTTGCGGTTGGCGCGCAGGATGACATGTCCGCCGCGTCCGCCATTTCCACCGTCTGGACCTCCCTTGGGCAAGTACTTGGCGCGGTGCATGTGTGTGGAGCCTCGTCCTCCCCTACCCGAGCGGCAATATATCTTTACGTAATCTATGAAATTTGTTTCTGCCATTAATGGGCCTTATAAGTAGAAGTGTGTGTGTAGGTAGATTCTACTATATTCCTTCTTGAATTACCTGTAATTATTTCTGCTCCTCGATGGCGGCAAAGATCTCAGAGAGCATGAGTTCCTTTGACCCCTTCCATGTGAAAGTGTTGCGGATGCCTTCCTTCTCAAACCACTCGGCGAGTGGAGCTGTCTGGCTGTGGTAGACAGCGAAGCGCTTCTTGATAGTCTCTTCGTTGTCGTCAGCGCGGCCTTGTTCCTTAGCGCGGTTGAGGAGGCGAGCCATGAGTACATCTTCGCCCACAACGAGCTCTATCATCATGCCCATATCGTCTCCACGCTCAGCGAGCATCTTCTTGAGTGCCTCAGCCTGTGGGATGGTGCGGGGGAAACCGTCGAAGATGACGCCCTGTCCCTTTGGAAGCGCATCGTATGTCTTTGCGAGGATGTCAATCATGAGTTCGTCCGGGATGAGCTGTCCGTTGTCGATATATCCCTTGGCTATGTTGCCCAGTTCTGTTCCGTTCTTTATTTCACCGCGGAGCACGTCGCCTGTGGAGATGTGTCCCATATTGTACTTAGCTACAATCTCGTCGCTGTAAGTGCCCTTGCCTGAACCTGGAGCACCGAAAATGATAATATTCTTCATTGTTGTATGTCTGATGTTTATTTATGTGTTGGTTATTATATATGTTTACTTTATCCATGCGCGCAATCTATATGAGTTGCACTGTGGGCTGGCTGCGCAGATGTCTACTCTGAGCTCCGCGAAGGCCACGGAGAGAGAGGTTCTTCTTTTGCAGTATTCTACAGTCGTCTCAAATGAAGCCACTGAGGTGTGGCAGAAAGGGACGCATTTCGGAAAACAAGTGCAAAGCTACTGAAAAAAATCATGTCTTTATGAAAAAAACAAGAATAAAAGCATAAAAAACACCTATGAAGATACGAAATATGGGGTTTTTGTCGTTTTATTGATAGCAAATCATTACTTTTGCACTACGTTTTACAAGTTGCCGCATCCAAACCGTGCGGCATCTCTCAATCACAACCTACACTGGATGACTCAGACAGTCAAAGAAAGAAGAAACATTTACAAGTCAGTATGAAAATCCTATCAGCAGCCCAATTGAAGAAGGCAGATGCATATACCATCGAACATGAATCCATCAAGTCTATAGACCTGATGGAGCGTGCTGCACAGGCTGTGGCAGAAGAAATCATGGCGAGGTGGGATATAACGACCCCTATCAAGATATTTGCAGGACCAGGCAACAACGGCGGTGACGCTTTGGCCATCGCCAGGATTCTTGGCCTTGCAGGAGCCAATGTCTACGTATATCTGTTCAACACGTCAGACAATCTCTCGCCCGACTGCAATACAAACAAGCAACGTCTGGTAGACATCATAGAAGCCAACAAGAAGGAGAAACTTGAGAACAAGGTTGAGCTGTTGGAGATAATGTCACTCTTCACTCCACCTAAGCTCGAGGAAGGAGACCTCGTCATCGACGGCCTCTTCGGCACAGGACTCTCACGTCCGCTCAACGGAGGTTTCGCCTCTGTAGTGAAATACATCAACGCATCCCCAGCCAAGGTAGTATCTATCGACATACCGTCAGGCCTGATGACAGAAGACAACAGCTACAATGTCATGAGCCACATCGTCAAGGCCGACTACACCTTCACGTTCCAATACCCCAAGCTGTCATTCTTCTTCGCAGAACATGAGCAGTATTTAGGCGAATGGACCATACTGGACATAGGTGTGAAAGACCCCGGTGGCGAAGAGATGGAGACACCATACATCTTGACAGAGCAGAGCGAGATGCCTTCCCTGCTGAAGAAGCGACCACGCTTTGCCCACAAGGGAACCATGGGACACGCCCTCCTGATAGCAGGAAAGAAAGGCATGGCAGGAGCTGCTCTGCTCGGAGCCAAGGCTTGCATGCGCAGCGGAGCAGGCAAACTGACAGTACGAACGCCCGAATGCAACACCATGGTGCTGCAGACAAGCATTCCCGAAGCTATAGTCGACATTGACCCCGACCCCATCTGCTTCAGCCAGTCATTCGACGCCAGCGAATATGACGCCATGGCCATTGGTCCGGGCATAGGCACTGCCTCATACACAGCTCAGGCCTTCATCGAGCAGGTCAAATACTCCAAGTGCGGAGTCGTGATAGACGCCGACGCGCTAAACATCCTTGGTTCACACAGAGGATGGATCAACCAGATACCAAGGCGGGCCATTCTGACACCACACAAGAAAGAACTCTTCGGACTCATCAGCACTACACGCAACTCCTACGAAGAACTCGAACGCACACGCGAACTGGCTGCACGCCAACAGATATACATCACCATAAAGGGAGCCTTCTCAGCCATAGCCACACCAGAGGGCAAGGTGTATTTCAACCCTACAGGCAACCCTGGAATGGCAACAGCCGGAGCAGGCGATGTACTGACTGGAATCATCCTCTCCCTGCTTGCCCAAGGCTATACCCCTGATGTGGCTGTCAAACTCGGTGTCTACCTACACGGACTGGCTGGCGACCTCGCCGCAGTTGACTTGTCAGAAGAAAGCGTCATGGCAAGCGACATAGTGGACTACCTGCCCAAGGCCTTCAAACAACTGCGCTCGCAAGAGGAGACACTATAGAGGGTTCTGTTTATGCCCCCAAATAGAAGATGACAGCACTATCTATATACACACCAAACTAAACAACAGCATATACATGAAACGAACAATCATAGGAATCTGCTTAGCCGCCATGACCGCAGGAGCTAACGCTCAGACACTGGTGACCGACTTCACCCCTGGCATTGCTGCCAATGGGGTCAATTACATGTTACCCAAGACTCAACTGAAGGTGGCGGTATCAGCCATGAAGGTTACATACACACAGGGTGAATACTCACAATACGCCGAGAGATACCTCAACATCGACGGAACTGCCGACATGGACAAGGCAGGATGGACCGTAACAGGAATAAGAATATGGCAAGAAGGTGAGCCCGACTCCACAAAGACCTACACTGTCAAGCTGAAAGACAAGACTGTTGCACCCCTCGTACAGCTTACAGCCGAAGGCGTGCTTCTGGCGGTCAACACAGAGACAGAAGAAAAGGAAGTAAGCATAGCCAACGACAAGACCACACATAACAAGCTTGACGCTGGGCAATATCTGACTGAAGAAATACTCGCTGCCACATCATTAGCCAAGAGAGCCGAACTGACCGCACAGGAAATACTCGACATCAGGGAAAGCAAAAACGCCATCAAGCGAGGCCTGGTGGAGTCGATGCCTAAAGACGGAGCATCGCTGAAGATAGTACTTGGCGAGCTCGACAGACAGGAACGCGCACTGACACAACTCTACGTAGGCTATTGCGACACCCTGACCACAGAGCGCGTCTTCACCTTCACACCCGAGGGAGACATAGACCGCAATGTACTCTTCCGCTTCTCACGCAAACTGGGTTTTGTAGACAGCGATGACCTCGCCGGCGAACCCTTCTACCTCACCATCAAGGACAAGCACACCGTCGTCCTGCCCACAGAAGAAGAGAAAGCCAAGAGAAAAATCATGGGGCTTGTTTACAACATGCCAAGCACAGCACAAGTCAAACTGGAGAGCATGGACAAGGTCATCTATGCCAACGACCTTCCCTTCGCCCAATTCGGCACAGTCGACATGCTCAGCCCCTCGCTGTTCAACAAGGGTGCCACAACTAAGCTGGTTCTTCATCCTGCTACAGGAGGCATCATGCACCTCAGCCAATAGAGCATACAAGAGACTTGGGCTGAGA
>JAEDNQ010000117.1 GCA_016302435.1 Bacteroidaceae bacterium | reverse complement strand
CTGCTGCATGATAGCCTCAAAATCGCCTCAAGCTAATTTATAGAACACCCCATAAGCTCAAAAAAAGTATATCTGCTATAAAAGCCACAGAGGCTGTGTCACGTATTTTTGACACAGCCTCTGCATTTACTATTGACCTTCTATTTTTATTAATTACAATTCTCTATAGAACCTACCTTTATATGTCTCTCTGTCTGATGCCCATGCGAGCTTCGACCACGTTGACGACAAAGTCGCCGAGCTTCTCGCACTCCTGAATGATGTCGATATACATGGTACCGATGGTGTAGGTGTACACATGATTGTTGACATCGTTGATGTTTTGTGTGCGGAGCTGATTGCGGAAGTTGTTAATCTCGTTCTCGATGTTGAACGAACGTGTGGCATCGTTTTCGGACTTGTGTCCGACGAGCATGTTGTTCATCTGAGAGAGGGAGAGGTCGACAAGTTCCATCATCTGGTGGAGGTGTTCATACTGCTGCTCGGTGAAGTCCTCCTTGCCACTGATGCGTCGGTTGATAGTTCGGGCTATGTTGTAGCAGCTGTCGCCTATACTTTCCAGTTCGGATATTTCGCGGAGCATGGCTCGTATCTTGGCTTTTGACTCGTCGCTGAGGTGTGAGTTGCTGACGTTGTCGAGATATTTGGCTATCTCCACTTCCATGTTGTCGGAGATGTTTTCATATTTCTCTATGCGGCTGTAGAGTTTGACGAACTTGCTCTGGTCGGTCTCCACAAGGAGGTCTTTGACCATGCCAAACATGCGCTGTATGCGTTCGGCAAAGGCGTGTATCTCCTTCTGCGCTTCGAGGATGGAGAGCTCGGGAGTCTTCATGATACCTGTCTGAATGAACATGAGGCGGAAGTCGTCTTCGTCAACATTCTTCTTTGGCTTGATGACTGCACACACGAGGCGCTCTATCTGAGGCACGAACCACACGAGGATGGCAGTATTGACAATGTTGAATCCGGTGTGGAAGGCAGCGAGGACGAAGGAGAGCTTAGAGGCATTTGCCACGAAGGATGGGTCTGTCTTAGGCATCTCGGCATCGTAGCCAACAAAACTGCAGACGATGTCGACAAATGGACGGAAGACGCATAGAATCCAGAGGACACCGAAGACATTGAAGAACATGTGGGCAAGGGCTGCACGGCGCGCCTGTGGATTGGCCGTGAGAGCCGCTATGTTGGAAGTGACGGTCGTACCGATGTTCTCACCCATGACGAGAGCGATGCCCTGATAGATGGGCAGTACACCTGTAGAGCAGAGTATCATGGTGATGGCCATGACGGCTGCTGACGACTGCACGCACATGGTGAGTATGCTACCTATGACGAGGAAGGTTAGTGTGGTGAGGAAGCTGTTGGGGTCGAAACTGGAGAAGAAGTCGAGCACGGGCTGATTGTGTGCCAGGTCAAGTTCGACTCCTGCTTGGCGAAGTGTGCCAAGACCGAGAAACATGAATGCTATACCGAAGAGGAAGTCACCGAAGAGCTTACGCTTCTTGCTATAGATAAGGATGATGGCAATGAAGAAAGCAGGCCAAACGAAGTCGGTGATGTTGAAAGAGAAGCCTGCACTCATTATCCAAGCCGTCAGTGTAGTACCGATGTTGGCACCCATGATGACGGAGATTGCCTGAGCGAGGGTCAGCAGGCCAGCGTTGACAAAGGAGACTGTCATCACTGTCGTGGCGGTGGAAGACTGGACGGCTGCCGTTATGAGGGCACCAGAGAGGATGCCTGTCAGACGGTTGGTTGTCATGGTACCGAGGACGCTACGCAACTGCGGTCCTGCCATCTTTTGCAAACTGTCGCTCATCGATTTCATACCGAACATCAGGAGAGCGAGGGCTCCTATGAGCCTGAGGAATATCCAAATGTACATAAAATTGTAATGTAACTTTAATATTATTGTAACATGTGTTACACATTTTAGTGCAAAAGTAATATAAATCAACGAAAACCCATAGATATTTTGCGTTTATTAACTAAAAATTTCTTCAATATAAAGTGCTGGGCATGCAGTATGTAACGAAAACGGGGAAAAAACAGTGCCCCGAAAGCATCTTGCTGCTTTCGGGGCACCATTTCTAAGCGGTCATCACTTCTCAGCCTCGAACTTCTCTATTTTGTCAGTGTTGGAGAGGAGGAAGTCTATATCGTCATAGGCATTCATGAGGCAGTACTTCTTGTAGGAGTTGATATCGAAATGCTCTGAATGGCCTGTTGAGAGGTTGGTGACAGTCTGGTTGGGCACATCTACCTTGACCTCAGCCTGTGGGTTGTCGGCGATGGTCTTGAAGAGTTCGAGCTGGAACTCGCGGCTGACGACGACGGGAAGCACAAAGCAGTTGAGGAGGTTGTTGCGATGGATGTCGGCGAAGGAGTTGGAGATGACCACTCTGACGCCATAGCCAGCGATGGCCCATGCGGCATGTTCACGGCTGGAGCCAGAACCCCAGTTTTGTCCACCGACGATGATTTCGTGTATGCCCTTACGGGGAGCCTCGCTATACTCTGGCTTGTTCATGACAAAGTCGGCTATGGGCTCATTGTTGGCATCGTAGCGAAGGTCGTGCATGAAGGCATCGCCATAGAACTTTGGGTCGCGTGTTGTGAAAGCGAGGTAGCGGGCAGGGATGATATTGTCCGTATTGTTGTTGTCAATCTCGATAGGAATGCAAGTTGACTGTATGATGTCAAATTTTTCTTTTGCCATTGTCTCTTATGGGAATAATTGAAATTAGAGTTTTCTTGGGTCGGTGATGACACCTGTGATAGCACTGGCAGCCACTACGAGGGGCGAGGCGAGAATGGTGCGCGCACCTGGTCCCTGTCGACCTACGAAGTTACGGTTGCTGGTGGAGATGGCGAGTTTGCCAGCTGGCACCTTGTCTGGATTCATGGCGAGGCAAGAAGAGCAGGATGGGAGTCGGAGTTCAAAGCCAGCCTCCTCGAGTATCTTGTCTATGCCCTCGTCGATAATCTGCTGACGCACGAGCCATGAACCAGGAACGAGCCAGGCGACGATGCTGTCAGCCTTCTTCTTTCCCTTGACGACAGAGGCAAAGGCACGGAAGTCTTCTATGCGTCCGTTGGTGCATGCTCCGAGGAAGACATAGTCTACTGGAGTGCCCTCAAGCTTCTGGCCTGGTTCAAACTGCATGTAGTCGAGCATGCTGAGGAATTGCTCCTTCTCTGAGTCGCTCATGCCCTCTGTGGTAGGTATGCACTCGTCGATGGCGATGCCTGCACCGGGGTTGGTGCCGTAGGTGATGCGGGGCACGATGTCCTCTGCACGATAAGTGACCTCCTTGTCAAAGACAGCGTCGGGGTCGGAGTAGAGCTGTTTCCACTGTGCCACTGCCTTGTCCCACTCCTCGCCCTTAGGAGCGTACTCACGTCCCTTGAGGTAGGCAAAGGTTGTCTCGTCTGGAGCTATGAGTCCAGCTCGAGAACCCATCTCTATGGAGAGGTTGGAGAGAGTGAGTCGGCCTTCCATGCTCATGTTGCGCACAGCCGAACCAGCGTATTCAACAGCATATCCTGTAGCTCCCGATGTTGTCATCTGAGCCATGATGTAGAGAGCCACATCTTTGGCTGTAGTGCATTTGGGCAGTTCACCCTCTATGTTGATGCGCATAGTCTTAGGCTTGCTCTGCAGTATGCACTGTGAAGCGAGGACTTGTGCCACCTCGCTTGTGCCGATGCCCATGGCGATGGCACCTACAGCTCCGTGGGTTGAGGTGTGGGAGTCGCCACAGACAATGGTCATGCCTGGGAGGGAGAGAGCCTTCTCTGGTCCGACAACGTGGATGATGCCGTTGTCCTTTGTGCCCATGGAGAAGTGCTTGATGCCGAACTCCTCGCAGTTGGCCTTGAGAGTCTCCACCTGCTTGCGTCCTACAGGGTCGTCGATGCGCTCCTGCTGGTCGGAGGGAGTGTTGTGGTCGGGCATGGCGATGACGTGGTCGGGACGGAACACCTTGATGTTTTTGTCTCGGAGTGTGTCGAAAGCCTGTGGGCTTGTTACCTCGTGTGCGTATAGGCGGTCGATATAGAGTTGCGTGGGACCATCCTCCACGTGCTGCACGACGTGGGCGTCCCAAATCTTGTCAAATAAAGTCTTGCTCATTGTGTGTGTGAATATTAATGCAGTCAGCTGTCGAGCGGTTTCCCCGACGTGTCTTTTACTTTTTAAACTTGTTTATACAGTCGATGTATGCCTCTACAGAAGCTGTGACGATGTCGGTGTTTGCGCCGAAGCCGTAG
This sequence comes from Bacteroidaceae bacterium, assembly GCA_016302435.1. Lineage (GTDB taxonomy): Bacteria > Bacteroidota > Bacteroidia > Bacteroidales > Bacteroidaceae > Minthosoma. The sequence goes on along the minus strand of JAEDNQ010000117.1, from coordinate 2,680 downwards.
TACACGCGACCGTCGTACTCGACTTGCATGTGAACCTTGCCCATGTCGTCTGAGCCCTTTGAGATAGCCTGGATGGTGAACTCCTTGAGAGTCATCTCACGGCGGATGATCTGCTTGAGAGCCTTGATGGCAGCATCGACTGGTCCGTTGCCTGTAGCGGCAGCCTCAAAGTGTTCGTTGGCGATGGCGAGGCCTATAGAGGCTACGCTCTTCACGCCCATGCCTGTAGTGACCTGCAGGTAGTCGAGCTTAATGTCGTGTGTGTCGGAGCGCTCTGCACCGGCGAGCACGAGGATGTCGTCGTCGGTGACTTCCTTCTTGCGGTCAGCCAGTTTGAGGAATGCCTCATATATCTTGTCAAGCTTCTCTCCTTCCACCTCCACACCGTTGACATGCAGACGATGTTTGAGTGCAGCACGACCTGAACGAGCTGTGAGGACGATGGCATTGTCGTCGATGCCGACCTCCTTGGGGTCCATAATCTCGTAGGTGGAGGCATTTTTGAGCACTCCGTCCTGATGTATGCCGCTTGAGTGAGCGAAGGCATTCTTGCCGACGATGGCCTTGTTGGGCTGCACGGGCATGTTCATGAGGCTGGACACCATGCGGCTTGTGGGGTATATCTTTGTTGTGTTGATGTTGGTCTCGATGCCGAGGTCTGGGTGTGTCTTGAAGATCATTGCCACTTCTTCGAGGGAGGTGTTTCCTGCACGCTCACCTATACCGTTGATGGTAACCTCAACCTGACGGGCTCCTCCGAGCACACCTGCCACTGTGTTGGCTGTGGCCATGCCGAGGTCGTTGTGGCAATGGGTGGAGAGGATGGACTTGCCTGCCGCGAAGGCATCGACATGTTCGTAGAGATACTTGATTTTTTCCTGATACTCGTTTGGCACACGGAAGCCTGTGGTGTCGGGGATATTGCAGACGGTAGCTCCAGCCTTTGTCACTGCGTCAATGACGCGCGCGAGATACTCATTGTCTGTACGACCCGCGTCTTCAGCGTAGAACTCCACGTCCTCTACATAGCGCTTGGCATATTTGACGGCTGCCACAGCGCGCTCGATGATTTCCTCTGGAGTAGAGTTGAACTTGTACTTGATATGTGAGGGAGATGTGCCGATACCGGTGTGAATGCGCTTGTGCTTAGCATACTGCAGAGCCTCAGCAGCCACGTCTATGTCCTTTTCCACAGCACGTGTAAGGGCACAGATGGTAGGCCATGTGACGGCCTTGGATATTTCTACTACACTGTTGAAGTCGCCTGGGCTGGAGATGGGGAATCCGGCCTCGATGACATCCACACCGAGAGCTTCGAGCTGCTTGGCCACCTGGATCTTCTCAACAGTGTTGAGCTGACATCCTGGCACCTGTTCGCCATCGCGGAGGGTGGTGTCGAAAATAAATAATCTGTCTGCCATATATATTGTATTTTTATTAATTTCTTCTCATGCTAATGGGTACACGGTCACTATGAGCATAAAAAAAACAAAACCTTCCCCACAAGCGTGAGAAAGGTTGATAAATGAATTTTGTCATTATGCTATGCAACATGAGCACACCTTTCTCACCTGCGGCTTTGTAAGTCGTAGTGCAAGAAGGCTAAGAAGTGCTATGTTAGTGTATGTCGCCATTATTGCGTGTAATGTTAGTGTTTATTTGTGTTATTTTAAAAAATCGGGTGCAAAGATAAGAGAATTTGGAATAACAGCAAAAAGAAATAGCTTTTTTTTTGAAAAAAGAAGAAAAAAAGCAAGCTCAAAGGCAACAAGTGCTGCCATTTGCGCTTTCTAAAAGACTGTAGAGGCTAAGCTGTTCCTATCGGCTATCGAAGCCACAGAAGCCACAGAAGCCATCAATGCTCATATACTGTTTTGTCTACAATGCCAGCGAGCAGCAGTGCCTCTTTGCGCTCAATGCAGGTTGCGCACTTACCGCAGTGGTGCTTACCTCCCTTGTAGCACGACCATGTCTCGGAGTAGTCGATAGAGAGTTGCTTTCCGCGTCTTGCTATGGCAGCTTTCGACAGGAAGGTGTAGGGTGCATGCACCTCGACGTGAGTGTCCGTGCCCTCATGCATAGCGTTGCTCATGGCTCTGATGAATCCCTCGCGGCAGTCGGGATAAATATGGTGGTCGCCTCCGTGGTTGGCAATCATCACTCGTTTGAAGCCTCGGCTCTCCGCTATGCCACAGGCTATGGAGAGCATGATGCCATTGCGAAAGGGCACAACGGTCGATGCCATGTTGTCTGCACTGTACGTACCCTCGGGAATGGCATCTGCACCTGAGAGGAGAGAAGACTTGAAGTAGTCGTGGACGAAAGAGAGGGGTATGGTTATGTGCGGAATGGAGAGTCGTTCGCAGTGCATGCGAGCGAGAGGAAGTTCGTTGCTGTTGTGGTTGCTGCCATAATCAAAGGATATGGCGAGGCCGATGGAGTCTTTGTATTCGTAGAGCATGGTGATAGAGTCCATGCCTCCAGAGACGATGATAACGGAGTCTTTCATTGCTGTAGGATTTTTGGGGTTGCTTAAGGTGGGGTGTATGAATTTTCCACCGGAAATTGTTTTGAGATTCTATGTTTGAATTAAGTAGGTGTGCAAAATGATTTTTATAATGATTGTAGGGGTGTTCTATAAATTAGTTTTCATGTTTATATCAGGGTGTCTCTTTTGCTT
>JAEDNQ010000116.1 GCA_016302435.1 Bacteroidaceae bacterium | reverse complement strand
AACAATCGACCAAGGCTGAAGCGGCATCAGAACAAGCATCGAGCATAGGCATCCGCCTTGACCACGTGTCGTACCATTATCCCGACTATCCGAAGATTATCCTCCAAGACTTCTCCCACGACTTCCGTCCTGGCACCTCCACAGCCATCGTAGGCGAGACAGGCAGAGGCAAGACGACTCTCCTCCGTCTCCTGTCAGGTCTGGCCATGCCTACCAGCGGCAGCGTGAGCATGTACGACACCTTAGGCTACATCATCCCCCATGCGGACATGCGCACACACATGACATACATCCCTCAGGGCAACACCATGCTGAGCGGCACCATACGCTCCAACATGCTCCTTGCACGTCCATCGGCTGACGAAGCAGACATAAAGCGCGCTCTCCACATAGCAGCCGCCGACTTTGTCCTCGACCTGCCCAACGGCATAGACACAGAGATAGGCGAGCATGCTGTCAAGCTCAGCGAGGGGCAAGCTCAGCGTCTCGCCATAGCACGAGGCGTGCTCCACGGAGGCAGCATACTGCTGCTCGACGAGATAAGTTCGTCTCTCGATCCCGCCACGGAGAAGACACTCCTCACTCGCCTGTTTGAGGCCTCACCAGACAAGACGATAATTCTTGTCACACACAGGATGGAGGCTGCAGATCAATGTGACGAGAGATTGGACATGGGGTAGAGACTCTTGACGCACACACAAAAAAAAGCATAGGTTTACGCGCGAAACGTAAAACCTATGCTTTGTTTTTTGGCCTCCTCCGGCATCATACCTGCTGCAGCAGAGATGTCGGCTGGCAAAACGAGGGGATGGTCAACAGAAGAGGAAGCAGATGAGGTGTTGGCCAGCAAGCGAGTGGTGACGACAGGGATAAGGGCATTGTCGACGAACTGCTCTATCCAGCGCGCATTGCTGAAGTTGCGCGTACGCTGTGCCGTGCGAACCTCAATGTAGGACTTCAGACTGTTAGCGGCTTCATCCGTGAGGGTGAGGTCATAGGAGGACATATAATCTCGGCCTATCTCGTAGAGTTCGGCGGCTGAGTAGTCGTCAAAGCGGACATGGTAGGGGAAGCGTCCCCTGAGCCCTTGATTGGCATCCATCATCCTGTCCATCTCCTTCTCATACCCAGCCATGATGATCACCATGTCGGGCGACTTCTGCGTGAGGACTGTCAGAAGGCATTCCAGCACGCGGTAGCCGAAGTCTTTTCGGTCTGTCGTGGTGTCGCAAAGGGTATAGGCCTCATCGATGAAGAGCACATTGCCCTGTGCCTGGCGAAGCACATTGCGCACATTCTCCTCTGTCTGACCAATGAAACGGCCGACAAGCTGCGAGCGGTCGGTCACGACAACCTCCCCCTTGCTCAGAAGGCCAAGCGAACGGAAGATCTTGCCCACCTTCTTTGCCACAGTAGTCTTTCCTGTGCCAGGATTGCCTGTGAAGACCATGTGGTGCACTCCCCTGTCGGCTCTGCCGCTGCCACCTCTGAGCCTCATGACATCAAAGCGCGCCTTTATGGCTATGGTGCTCAGCGACTGCTTGACCGACGTGAGTCCTGTCATGGCGTTTATCTCAGCGAGGCAGTCATCGAGGGTCGCCTTGCCAGTGACCGTCTGCCAGTCAATGTCGCCCGACTTGACTGTAGTGAGGAAATCCTTAGACTCACACTCTTCGGTGTTCATGCTATCATACATCCTCTGGCGGAAGCGGGGCAAGAGACTCTTGGAGACGAAGTCGGCACACCACTCCATGTCTATGCTGCTCAGCGTGCCGTCGGCCAGACGGTGCTCTATGCCTTGACGGACAAATCTGGCAGCATTGGAGGACAGGCGGAGGTCGCGGTCATGCAAGGCTCGCTCTATGCCGCGTATGGCATCGTCGGCCGTAAGAGTCTCAAACTCAATCCTGTTCTCATCTGGTATATAGGCAAAGAGTGTGGGGAAAGCAGTCTCAAGCCGCTCTATCTCCGCACGTGTGGCATGGAAGACCAACATGGGCGGCTCCTTCTGCCCCATCTTCTTCTCCAACACCTTGGCCACAGCACGTCCTCTGTCCCATAGAAGACTGTCGGCATTGCGGATGATGGCAATCTCACGGCTCGTGTCGAAGCAAGTGTCGGCAGCCTCAATGGGGTCGGTGACAGAATAGGACGAGGCGATGGAGTCTATGTCGACGAATACGGCAGAATGATTGTGGAAAGATGCGTCTACAAAGGCCTTGACGACCTCTCTCTCACGGTTTGTCCCCTTGCCATAGAAGATATATGAGCCGCTTAGCTTTATATCTGCCACTCGGTACTTCATCCTGAAAAGGTCGTGGCTCGAAGCCTGCAAGCACTGGAAGGCCTTCCGCTTGATATGCAGGCATCCCTCCACTTCACACAGTGTTGACAAGGAGGTGTCGCGCTTGCATCTGTTGGCAAACAAATACTCCAAGCTGGAAGGAGCAAGTCGCTCCACATGGAGTGGAGCCGACTTACCGTCGGCATTCAGGGTGAAGGTGGAGCGGAGGTAGGGACAGTCATTGTGATATATATACAATATGTAGGCGCAGTCGAGCCACTGGCGTGTCGTCTCTATCTTAGCGGATACCTTATGACTCCTGTTGTTGTCTCCCGTGCTCATAACGGCATTGCCCATGGGCACGAGGGTCTGGTCAAAACAAGCTACCTCGTAGCGGTCTCTGCTGGTGACCTCCTCGTCGAACCTCATCTCCACCATCAACTTGTCGCCGTCCTCCTTCTGGCGCAAGAACTTCAGGCTGGCTGCTATAGGCATGGCATGCACCATATCCTTGGCGCAGGGAAGAATGGAGAAGGCCAAAGAATACTTGCTGCTGCCGTCGTGGTGCAGTCCGCTGAAGGTTGAGGGGACGGCATTGTTGAGCGTGAGCAGATAGCGGCCGTCCTGCAATTCATGCACGCTGTCGTTGATGCTTACTTCCCAGCAGTCGCCATAGAACTCTGGATGGTATGACTCGGAGAACACTTCCTCACCGGTATCGACATAAGTGAGGGAGAGTGTTATGTCGTTCTCTGTTTCATCATCTTGTTCCTTCAGGCTGTCCACAATGACGTTGAAGTCGAAATAGGAACTGCAGTATACATGTGCATCGTCGGGATTATCAGTGAGTTTGGTGCCGTTTATCTCTACAGTGATGTCATCGAAGGTGTAGTCGGCAGAATGTTTCTTGTCACAATCAAAGTCGAAGATTGACTTTTCAGATTCCAAAAGTTTCATAACGATAATGGTAATTTATAAAAAAATCAAAGGTGGGTTCTATTTATCCCCACCGAAAAAAAATCCTCTTGATGGAGGAAATGGTTGTTTCCTCAAACATAAAAGGATGTGGTAGAAAGACACACGACATCATTGTCGTTTGCAGAGAACCAGAAGGATGAATGAAGTGAGAGAAATGGAAGGATGGAATGAGCCTTCTGCGAGAAAGGCCCAGGTGTACAACATGTCAAAGAACACAACACATGCAAGCAACCACCGACATGAGCTCAACAGAATGGCTGAAGCTGATGACGATGTCGCTACACAGAGGATAGAAGTGAAAGGGGCATGAAGCGTGTCACGCTGTCGATGCCTTACCTCTGATGTGCATGTTTGTTTTCTTTGATGTAGTCATTATCGTTATTGTAATATATGGAATCCCTACAAAACGTAGGAAAACTTTGTTTCACTGTGGGTTTATTGACCTTACCTATAGTGTGCCCTCTTTGAAATAAGCCTTGGCGGTGCCAAACTTAAGGTGGAAGTCGATGCGTACGGGCATGTGGCGCGCATCGTCGGTCACATAGAAGCGCAACATCTCTTTCTTCTTCTCGGGGTCATCGTCGTCGAGGAGTGAGAAGACGAGGCAGTCGTAGGTCTTTTTGTCGTTGGCTTTCCAGCGTTCCTTGCCTTTGTAGACGAGTATCTCTTGCTTGACGGCATATCCTGTCGCCATGGAGAAATGGATGCGCTCACCTACTTTCAGTCCCGATGTCTCGAACGAACGCGCGCGGGATAGGATGGAGAGCATGTCGTAGAGGCACTCTGTCGTGACATGGTCACGGTACGACTCCTCTCCGTGGCGGTTGAGGTATCTCTGCCTGAGCTTTGTCTTTCCTTCCGGATAGGTGTACCACACCTCGTTGACCGTGTAGCGTTTGCCCTCGGTGGCTCCCTTGCGGTAGTATAGGGGCACGAGGTCGGGGGTGATGTAGCTGACGAGTGTGTCGCGCATGACGAAGAACATGTCCATCTTCTTGCTTGTCTTGAAGAGGAGGTCGTTGCGCAATGCTTTCTTGCCGCTATAGGTGTGTTCCTTTATGGAATAATGTGCTGAGCCGCACTTGATCCACACGAAGTTCCACTGGAAATACAGGTCGTAGTTCAGCCGCTCACCAGCCTTGAAGGCGGTGTTCTTCGTAGGGCACTGGGCTCGCATGGGCTGGGGGCTCGCGGCAAGCAGAAGCCATGCAAGCAGGATAGCGAAGATGGTGAGTTGGCTGTGTCTCATTCGGGAGTCTTTGTTTTGTGCAGGTATGTGCGGGGGGATACGTGGGGACTATTGCAAATCGTTCAGGACAGTGCTGTCGCTGACCATGATGATGATGCTGTCGGCGGCTGAGCCATTCTGCGAGGGCTGTCCTGGTTCTGTGACGCTCTTGTCGTAGGAGAGGTAGAGAAACCCGAAGACACAGCCAAGGACGATGATGCCAAGGAAGAAGGTGCCGAACATCATGATGCGGTTGAGGCGAGCGGCTTTGTTGTTGCGGAGGGACATGGGAGGGATTGAAGGTTAAAGGGTTAAAGGGGTTAAAGGGTTAAGGGGTTAAAGGGGTTAAAGGGTTCCTCAGCTCTTGCCCAATATTTTGTTATACTCCGACTGGTCGCTGACTATCTCGATAGCTTTCTCCAAGTCCTTGTCGCCCTTGAGTGCCTCTTCTGCCATGCCTGCCTGATAGTAGTATCGTTTGACGACTTCGAGCGACATGATCTTGAGTATGTCTGTCTTCTTGCGGTCCATCTCCTTGTCGAGGTTGTGGGCCAACTTGGCTTCGAGCGACTCGAGCAAATCTTTGGCTTCTTCGTAGTAGCCCTCAAAGCGCATGGTCTTCTTGAGGTCTTCCAATCGCTTGACACTGAGGCGGTCGTACTTGAATCCGCTTGCTTTGACCATGTCCTTGAAATCTTCGTAGTCGGCATCGGTAAGGGCAAAGTCGCGAACGGCAGGGATAGAAGGGTGCTTCTGGAAGTAGCGTGTGCCCCAGTCTACAAGGACATCATCGTCAGAGAGATAGAAGACGATGTTGGACAAGGTGTCATGTGCCACATCAATGTCGGGCTTCACTCCGCTTCCCTCTGTCACCTCGCGTCCGCCAGCGGTGTGGAAGGTCTTGTGGGCGATGCTGTCCTTGGTGTTGATGCGCTTGCCTGTGGTGCGGTAGAGTTCTGCAGCCTCGCGCTCTTTCTTGTAGTCGATGGCCTGCACACATCTGCCCGAGGGGATGTAGTACTTGGCTGTGGTGAGCTTGATGCTGCCGTTGTAGGGCAGGTCGCGTGGTGACTGCACGAGTCCCTTGCCGAAGGTGCTGTTGCCGACGATGACTGCTCTGTCGAGGTCCTGGAGGGCACCTGCCACTATCTCAGCCGCACTGGCTGTCTCCTTGTTGACAAGCACCACGATGGGCACATCGAGGTCGAGAGGCTCATTGTTAGTCACATATTTCGAACTGGCTGCCGATAGTTTGCCTCTTGTCTCCACTATGGTCAAGCCCTTGGGCACGAAGAGGTTGACGATGTCCACCGCCTCTGTGAGCAGTCCGCCGTGGTTGTCACGGAGGTCGAGGATGAGGGTCTTTGCGCCCTGTTCCTTCAGGTTGATGAATGCCTTGCGCACATCCTTGGAACAGTTCTCTATGAACTCGGTCAGGTGGATATATCCTGCATTGCCATACATGCCGTAGTAGGGCAGAGCGCTCTTCTTGATGTTGCGGCGCGTAATCTTAAACTCTCGTGTCTTCTTCTCCCCGGGTCTCTGCACCTTGAGCATAAAGGTGGTGCCTGGCTCACCTCTCAGCTGTTCACTCACCTCAGAGGTGTTCTGTCCCTTGAGGCTCTTGCCGTCTATCTCGAGCATGAGGTCGCCCACCTGCAGTCCTACTTCGGCTGCTGGCATGTCGGGGTATGGCTCAAAGATGATGACGCCTGTGGAGTCCTTGCGCTGGCGGATGATGGAGCCCACACCGCCATATTTGCCTGTGGTCATCATCTTCAGGTCCTGCATGTCTTCCTCGGGATAGTAGGAGGTGTATGGGTCGAGTTCGTTGAGCATGGCGTCTATGCCTACACGCACTATCTTGTCAGCTTCGAGCGAGTCGACATAGAAAAGGTCGAGCTGTCGGTAAATGCTGTTGAAGATGTCAAGATTTTTTGAGACGCTGAACGAGTGTTCGTTCTGTGCATGGGCAGGCACGAGGAGCGCCAATGCTAAGATGAGTGAGAGTATTTTTGTTTTCATAAGTCAAATGAATGATAAATCAAATCTCTTGATGTGTCTTCTTAATTATTCAACATGTCCAGGGTGCATCGGGGCATGCTTTTTATGCGGACGCATATATTGGGGTACAAAGGTAGCAGAAATCTGACACAGTACAATAGCTTTTTTACTTTTTCATGCTTTCACTTCTCAAATTTGTGTCTTATATTCACATTCTTTCAGGTTGAAGTGTACAATCATGATATTTTAAGGTAGGTTCTATAAATTTCCACCGAAACCTGTTTTTTCGATGTGGGGTCTATAGGCATGCCCTTTTGGCGTTATGCAATAAGTTATTGTAGGCAGGAGGCATAAGTTATCGTCGGAAGGGGTCATAAGTTATTGTCGGTAGGAGGGCATGTTGGAGTATGTACGGGTAGGGTAAGGACGGATGAATAGCCCTTTAGAATTGTGGGTTGGGCTGGCGGGTTTGGGCATGGATTGGGAGGGAGGAAAGAGTGGCATGCTGATGCCTGCTTTTAGGGCAAAAACAAAAAAAGGATAAAAGCAACGAGTGACAGGGCAATATCACTTATAAGCATAACTTA
>JAEDNQ010000115.1 GCA_016302435.1 Bacteroidaceae bacterium | reverse complement strand
ATGTTGTATAAATAGGTTTATTTAGTTGATTTGCTGACAAAGGTAATACAAATCAAGGTAATATCAAAATAATTCTGCACAAATTAGGGCTTAATGTCGCTTTTTTCAATGATTCCCTGTCTTTTTTATCATTTCATGTAAGTTTTGCAAGTGATTGAGGAAAAAGACGAGAGGTCTTGAAAGGATATCCTTTCAAGACCTCTGAGTGACGGTGGGCTCTATTGATTTCCTCCGAATGCCAAAGCGAATTAATAGAACCCTCCTGAGATGTTAGTTGTGTGTTGTCTGAGTTGGAATATTAGTTGTTCTCAGGACGGAGCTGACGTACGACCTCAGCTGTGCGCCACATCTCTGACTCGTGGAGGGCAGCGAGTTCCTTCTCAAGACCTACACGGTAGTCAGGTTTAGAGTTGGCGTCGATAGAGATCTGAGCCTCGTGACCTGTCTTAACAGAGTTGTAGAGCTTCTCTACCACTGGCTTGATAGCGTCGTGGAATGGGCCCATCCAGTCGAGGGCACCGCGCTGTGCTGTTGTAGAGCAGTTGGCGTACATCCAGTCCATACCCTTCTGTGCGAAGAGAGGCATGAGTGACTGAGTGAGCTCCTCTACTGTTTCGTTGAAGGCCTCAGATGGTGTGTGGCCGTTCTCGCGGAGCACTTCGTACTGTGCGAGGAGAAGTCCCTGGATAGCTCCCATGAGTGAACCGCGCTCTCCAGTGAGGTCAGATGTAGCCTCGCGCTGGAAAGTTGTCTCGAACAAGTAGCCTGAGCCGATACCGATACCGAGAGCAAGTGTGCGCTCAAGAGCACGACCTGTGGCGTCCTGATATACGGCGTATGATGAGTTGAGTCCGCGTCCCTCAAGGAACATTGTGCGAAGTGATGTACCAGATCCCTTTGGTGCTACCATGATGACATCGATGTCGTCAGAAGGCACGCAACCTGTGCGGTCGTTCCATGTGATGGCGAATCCGTGTGAGAAGTAGAGAGCCTTGCCTGGAGTGAGGTACTGCTTGAGTGTTGGCCATACTGACATAACAGCTGCGTCTGAGAGGAGACACATAACGATAGTACCCTTCTCTGCTGCCTCTTCGATAGAGAAGAGTGTTTCACCAGGTACCCAGCCGTCATTTACGGCCTTCTCGAATGTCTTGCCCTGGCGCTGACCTACGATAACGTTGAAGCCGTTGTCGCGAAGGTTGCAAGCCTGACCTGGGCCCTGCACGCCATAACCGATTACTGCAATTGTCTCGTCCTTGAGAATCTCACGAGCCTTGTCAAGTGGGAATTCTTCACGTGTCATTACCTCTTCGATAACGCCACCAAAATTCATTTTTGCCATGTTGTTTTAGTTGTGTTTAGATTGTGCGCGGAGGGTGTTGACTCACTCTGCCGCGCGGGTTATTATTTGAGTTTAATTCTTTTCTTTTTTGATAGAGGCTATAGAAGCTATTGTTGCTATAGAAGCTATTGTTGATATAGAAGCTATTGTTGCTATAGAAGCTATTGTTGATATAGAAGCTATAGAGGTTACACCATCTCCTGCTTGGTGGCCTGTCTCTTCAGCTCGCGCGAAGCAAGATACTCATCGAGGTGTTCGGTACGGCTCTTGGTGATGCATATACGTCCAGTGCGAACAAACTGTACGACGCAGTCAAGTTTTTTGAGTTCATCGTAAAGGTCGATGATGGACTGTGTCAGACCGCTTATTTCGATGACGGCATAGGTGGTGTTGACCTCAACGATGCGTGCGTCATGTAGACGTACTTGTCGGCTTACTTCGCGGTTGCTGAGCATGATGGGTGTTGAGACCTTGAAGAGTGCCGTCTCGTTGATGAAAAGCTCGTCGTCTGTGTAGTAATTGGCCTGAAGCACCTCTATGCGCTTTTCCATCTGTGCAGTGAGCATCTGAGCCATGTGTTCGTCACAATACGCCGTGATGGTGTACTTGTGCGCTCCTGGGGTGCTTGATGCGCACACATTGAGCGACTCGATGTTTACCTGTCGGCGTGTGAAGACGGCTGAGATCTGCGAGAGTAGGCCTGGAACGTTTTCTGAGTAGATGAGGAAAGTGTACAACTTCTCTGTATTATCTTTTTCCATATCTGGATTTAACGCTATTGGTGTATCAGTGTCTCGCATGGCGATGTCTGTCTGTGGCATCGTCTGCGAGACACTTTTGGATGTTTGTTGTTTTGCTTGGGTGGGCGTTGTCTGGGTTGTGCTGCCGTGTGACTTGGTTCGTTGGAGCAGGCGCTGGCACTTGCCGCATGTGGAGCATTCGCCACATTGCCCTCCGAATGTTCTCTCTTGCGAATGCATGTCTTGCATCAGGCTTCAAAGAGCATTTCGTCAATATTGGCTCCTGGAGGTGTCATCGGGAATACGTTGTCTTCTTCCTTGATGGCGCACTGAAGCAGGTATGGGCCTGGGGTGTTGAGCATCTCCTGGATGGCATTGTCAAGGTCGGCTCGCTCCACAACAGTCTTGGCTGGTATGCGGTATCCCTTTGCGATGAGCTCGTAGTCGGGATTAGCCATTGGTGTGAATGAGTATCTGTGGCTGAAGAACATCTCTTGCCACTGACGCACGTTGCCAAGGTAGTTATTGTTGAGGAGGATGATTTTGACGGGTGCCCCCTGTTCCATGATGGTGCCGAGTTCCTCTATTGTCATCTGGAGTCCGCCGTCGCCTACGAATAGACATACTGTGCGGTCTGGAGCTCCGAAGGTTGCTCCTATAGCAGCTGGCAGTCCGAATCCCATCGTTCCGAGTCCTCCCGAAGTGACGCATGAGCGTTTTTGGGTGAACTTGAAGTAGCGGCATGCCATCAGCTGATTTTGACCGACATCCGTAACGAGGATTGCCTTGTTTTCGCTTGCTTCGCTGACCTTGCGTATGACCTCTCCCATGAGGAGCGGTCCTTCTGTAGGATGGAGTGCTTTGTCAATGACCTTATTGTATTCTTTCTCTTCGTAGGGCTTAAAGCCGTCTATCCATGAAGAGTGTTTTGCAGGCTCGATATATTTGGTCACCTCTGCCAAAGTGCGTTTGCAGTTGCCGAGGACTTTGAGGTCTACCTGCACGTTTTTGTTGAACTCTGCAGGGTCTATATCGAAGTGGATAATCTTTGCCTGCTTGGCATACGTGGCGAGGTTGCCAGTGACACGGTCGTCGAAGCGCATGCCGACAGCAATGAGGAGGTCGCACTGGTTTGTCATCACGTTGGGGCCAAGATTGCCGTGCATGCCGAGTATGCCCTTGTTGAGACGGTGGTCAGAAGGGATGGCAGAAAGGCCGAGGAAGGTTGTGCCGCAAGGTATGTCTGCTTTTTCGAGGAAGGCTTTGAGTTCTTCGCCAGCATTGCCAAGTTCTACACCCTGGCCTACAAGCACAAATGGCTTGACACTGTCATTGATCATCTTTGCTGCGCACTTGATGTCGTAAAGGTCGACATCAGGGTCGGGGTCATAGCTGCGGATGAAGTCTACTGTTGCGGGCTCGTAGTCCACCATGCCAGTCTGTGCATTTTTGGCGAAGTCGAGCACAACGGGACCTGGGCGACCGCTGCGGGCAATATAGAAGGCACGTGAAACGGCCCATGCCACATCTTCTGCACGGCGTATCTGGTAGCTCCACTTGCTGATGGGCGATGTGACTCCGACAACGTCCACTTCTTGAAATGCGTCGGTGCCGAGCATGGCGACTCCCACCTGTCCACATATCACGACCATAGGAGTGGAATCTATCATAGCGTCAGCTATGCCTGTCACCGTATTTGTTGCACCAGGACCTGAGGTCACAATGGCGCATCCTACTTTTCCGCTAACTCTGGCATATCCTTGGGCTGCATGAACAGCTCCCTGCTCGTGACGTACGAGGATATGATTGAGTTTGTCTTTATAGTCATATAGTGCGTCGTATGTTGGCATGATGCTGCCGCCTGGGTAGCCGAAGAGTACGTCTACTCCTTCGTGTTCCAAGGCTTTCATCATTGCCTCTGCACCTGTAATTCTTTCTGCCATTACTATTTCCTCTTTGCGTATTTGCCGGCTGACTTTTGGAGGCCTTCCGACACATTATTATATGTAATAATAGATTCTATGTTGAGGTAGGTTCTTTTTATTGCAAGTCATTTTTCATTGCCTTGAACCATGGAACCAACCTTCTACTTGTCTCATGCTTGTCGATTCTCGGACTAATCGATGATTCTCACCCCGCCCTTGTCAGCACTGGCCACGCTTTGTGCGTAGGCACGGAGGGCTTTGCTTACCACGCGCTTGCGCTTAAGCGGCTGCTGTGGACGTGCGGCGAGCTCTTCGTCGGAGAGGCGTACGTTGATGGAGCGGTTTGGTATGTCGATGTCGATGATGTCACCGTCGACAATCTTTCCGATGTTGCCTCCGGAAGCAGCCTCAGGAGAGACATGTCCGATGGATAGGCCTGACGTGCCTCCTGAGAAGCGTCCATCGGTGATGAGGGCGCACTCCTTGCCCATGTGCATGCTCTTGATATATGAAGTGGGATAGAGCATCTCCTGCATTCCAGGACCGCCCTTTGGACCCTCGTGGGTGATGACGACGACATCTCCCTTCTTGACCTTGCCGCCAAGGATGCCTTCGCATGCGTCTTCCTGTGAGTCGAAGACGACAGCCGGTCCGCTGAACTTCCATATACTCTCATCGACTCCGGCTGTCTTCACGACGCATCCGTCTTGTGCTATGTTGCCGAAGAGGATTGCCATGCCTCCGTCCTTGGTGTAAGCATGTTCGATGTCGCGGATGCATCCGTTGACTCGGTCAGTGTCGAGTGTCTCGTAGTTAGTGTTCTGAACTCCAAGCTGATTGCAGAAGACTCCTGCAGGAGCACTTGAATAGATGCGCTTGGCTTCTGGATCAACAGTATCTTTAAGGATTGAGTATTTCTCTATGTCCTCTGCCAGTGTAGCTCCGTTGACTCGCTTCACGCTTGTGTCGATGAGACCGCCCTTGGCAAGTTCGCCAAGAAGGTTGAGCATGCCGCCTGCACGTCCACACTCCTGCACAGAATATTTCTGTGAGTTTGGCGCGAGCTTGCAGAGGAACGGTGTCTTGCGTGAGAGGGCATCGATGTCTGACATGGTGAAGTCCACTCCTGCCTCTTGTGCGACGGCCAACAGGTGAAGCACGGTGTTGGTCGAAGCTCCCATGGCTATGTCGAGTGTCATGGCGTTGAGGAAGGCTGTGCGTGTTGCTATAGAGCGTGGAAGCACTGACTCGTCGCCCTCTTCGTAGTAGGCAAGCGCATTCTTGACTATCTGACGGGCGGCAGCCTTCATGAGTTCACGACGATTGACGTGTGTGGCGAGTATTGTGCCGTTGCCTGGGAGCGAGAGACCAATAGCCTCAGTGAGGTTGTTCATGGAGTTGGCTGTGAACATGCCTGAGCAGCATCCGCATCCCGGACATGCTCTATTTTCCACTTCTGCCAGTTCGGCATCATCTACAGTAGGGTCAGCACCCTTTATCATTGCAGCAATGAGATCAAGATTCTCACCCTTGTACTTGCCAGCTTCCATTGGACCTCCGGAGACAAAGACGGCAGGGATGTTGAGTCGCATAGCGGCCATCAGCATTCCTGGGGTAATCTTGTCACAGTTGGAGATGCATATCATGGCGTCTGCCTTGTGAGCATTGCACATGTACTCCACTGAGTCAGCTATGATGTCACGCGATGGCAAAGAGTAAAGCATGCCGTCGTGCCCCATCGCTATGCCATCGTCAATGGCAATGGTATTGAACTCTGCCGCATAGCAACCGAGCTTCTCTATTTCTTCCTTGACTATCTGTCCTGCTTCATGCAGATGTGTGTGCCCTGGCACAAACTGGGTGAAAGAGTTGACTATAGCAATGATTGGCTTGCCAAACTGCTCACGCTTCATGCCATTGGCAACCCACAGGGCGCGGGCTCCTGCCATACGGCGTCCTTCTGTACATACAGAACTGCGTAACTGGTGTTTCATATACTTTTTCTATAAGTAAAAATCATTAATCAATTATATAGTGTCCTGTTGAGACCTGTAGCTCTTAGAACAACAAAGCACCTCTCCCACGACGTGGAAAAGGGCTATTTGGTTGCAAAATTACAAATTTTTGCCGACACCAACTAATATTATTTAATAAAATCAGATAAAAATGCGATATTTGTCAAGTATCAACATGATTTTTCTTACATTTTTGCACAAAGACAATTCATGTGAGAAACCTAAGAGCTGCGGCTAAACGTTTGCAGCCCTTGCCACACATGCACGCTCTTTCCCATTCGTGCTGCCCGTCATTTATTCTCAACACACTTCTCAAACCATTCTCGAGCAACTGGCAAAAACAGGTCGTGGCCTGCGGCATTGAGATGAGCTGTGTCATTCTTTCCCTGAAAATATCTCGCTCTGAATTTCTCGTCTCTAACCTTTATTGCACAATCCTTGCTGTAGTTCATCAAGACAGGTATGCGATGACGCTTGCACACTTTTTTTATTGTCTTGCACACTCGGTCAAATCCGCTCTTGTCAACATACCACGGAGTGACATATCCTATCTTCGCCCTGGGGCAGTGTTTCTCTATCCCTGTCAGCATCACTTCAAGCGAGTCAGCAAACATGCGGAGCGAGTCGGCATTCTCCCCTATCTTGACAGCATCATTGTGACCAGCTATGATAATCACATAGTCCGCATCGGGAGACATAGCCGTATATCTCACCCACATGGCTGGGCCAAAGTTGTAGCGACCGTCGTGTGTGCGGTCAAATGCCACACAGGAGCCGTTTCTGCCATAGTTGTTGTAGCGGAAACCCTTTTCTGCAGACATCTTGTAATGCCAAGTCTCCTCCTTGGGCCTTCTGTGGTTTGCCACATAACTGTCGCCTATGACATTTATCACCTTCTGAGCATCTGCCGCAAAAGGCAGAAGCATCATGGCAAATGTCAGCGCACATGCTTTCCACATTATATATTTATGCATAATCATTGTTGACCGATTGTGAATTATGGTGGTTTCTATAAATTTCCACCTTTACTCAAAGCTGTTAATACGCGCAATGTATTTGCCGATGATGTCAAACTCA
>JAEDNQ010000114.1 GCA_016302435.1 Bacteroidaceae bacterium | reverse complement strand
GTGTGTGTATTATGTGGAATATTTGTATGTGGTGTGTGGAAATAATATATATATATGTGGCATGGAATGAGCTACATCCAGCAGATGAGGATGAACACCATGGCGCATGAGTAGCCTATCATAAAGCCTACCAGCACTTGGGCGAGGCTGTGCTGCCGGAGTATCATTCGGCTGGTGCCCAAGGCTCCCGACAGGAGGAGCAGGATGCAGAAGGACCACACGGGGTTGTAGCCGAAGAGCAGGCTGAAGGCATGGAGTGCGCCCACGAGGCCTCCCATGCCCACCATGTGTGTGCTGACTTTCCACCAGGCATTGATGACGACGCAGATGATCTGTGCTACCAGGGCTGCCATGACCACTCCTCTGAAGAACATGGCGGTGTTCATCTTTGTCATGAGCACCAGACATGCGCTGTAGCTCAGCAGGGTGAGCACGTATGGCATGTGGCGGTGTTCGCGGTGGCTCAGTTCCATGTGGGTCCACTTCTTCACTGTCCTCACTAAGGAGATGCCCATGGTCGGTATGGCGATGGTGAAGATGTAGACCGTGGCGAGGAGAAAGATCTTGTAGCCCAAGGGGAGCAGGCTGAGGTAGGAGAAGACGAACAGCCCGATGATGACCCAGATGGGGGCGTAGAGTGGCATGAACAGTATGGAGAGTGTGTTCGCTATGCGTATGAGTCGTTTGTTGTTCATAAGTACAACGCTGCCGTTTGTGTGGCAGTGTCATTTAGTGTTTATTTTGCTGTGCGTATGTGAGATGGTGGGGTCATCCCCTGCGGTCGGCTACGGCTGGTATGCCTGCTTCTTTGCGGTATTTGGCCACGGTGCGTCGTGCGAGGGTGATGCCTCGGCGTTTCATCAGCTCGACGAGCTGGTCGTCGGTGAAGGGGGCTTTCTTGTCTTCCGCGTCCACTATCTCGTGGAGCACGTCTAAGACCTTGCGACCGTCGATGTGGTGGCCTTCGGCATTGGTGCGCGTCAGCTTGAAGAAGTCGGACAGGGGGTAGATGCGCCCGTCGAGGAGTGCGCACTTGGAGCTGCACACGCGTGAGATGGTGGAGATGTCATAGCCTGTAGCCTTGGCTATGTCGTCGAGGATGAGCCTCACCTTGTCGTCCTCGTCCTTGGAGAGGATGTAGGCTTTCTGAGCGCGGATGATGGCTGCCATGGTGTCGCGCATGGTCTGCATGCGTCGCTTCAGGGAGTCGATGAACATGGTGGCAGACTCTACTTTGTCTTTTGTGTACATCATGCCTTCCTTCTCGCTTCGCGACAGTTTATGGGGGTTGGCCTGATACTTCTTGAGCTGGTCGATATATTCCTGGCTGACATGCAGGCGCGGCACTTCGCCTCGGTTGAGCCTCATCTGTATGTTGCCGTCGAGGTCGGTGTCGATGATGAAGTCGGGCACCTGTGTCTGCACTCGGCTTGAGCGCGACTCGCCAAGGGCGAAGCCGGGGTTGACGTTGAGCTTCTTGATGTCGGCGAAGAGGGCTTCGAGCTGTGGGTCGGACAGGTTCATGACGGTCTTCAGTCGCTCTTTGTTGCGGTTGATGAAGAGGTCGTAGTAGCGGCTTATCATCTCGCGCTCCATCTTCAGCACTCGGGACTTTGTCTCCGACACGGGGGCGTCTCTGCCTTCGAGCTTCCTGTCTATCTGCAGTAGGAGGCACTCCTGAGTGGAGCGTGCGCCTATGCCGGCGGGGTCGAAGCTCTGGAGCACTTTGAGGTGGTTCTCCAGTTCGTCTTCCGACACATATATATATTCCTTGAATGCCAGCTCGTCGGCAAGGGCTGAAAGCGGACGGTCGATGTAGCCTCTGTTGTCGAGTGAGCCTATCAGATACTTCAGTATCTTTTCTTCCTCGTCCGTAAGGTTGTAGTTGACCATCTGCGCCTCAAGGTCCTCGATGAACGAGCCCTCGTCGCCGAAAGGCACATTCTCCTCCTCTCGGGCAGAAGCGGTGCCTGTGGCATAGAGGGGCAGGTCATCGCTGCTGTATTGTGCCACCTCGCTTGCGGCTGCCTCGGCATCGAAGTCGGAGTAGTCATCGTCGTCCGACCTGTCGTCTGCTGTCGTCTCTGCAGTGTCGGTGCTGGCAGGAGCGTCATCTTCCACGTCACTCTTTCTTCCCTCCTCCAAGGCGGGATTGCCCATCAACTCTTCTTTCACCTGCTGCTCGAGCTCGGCAATGGGCATCTCAAGCAGTTTCACCACTTGGAGCTGCTGCTGGGAGAGTCTCATCTGCTGGGAGAGTCTCTCCGTCTGCGTTTGGGTTAAGACCTGTGCCATAAGATTATTCTTGTAAGTAGGTGTGTCCTTTTAAATACGATGCAAAGTTAGTGGAAAATAAGGGTCGAACAAAGAAAAACAATCTTTTTTGACATCAAAGAGCATATTAAGTGCCTTTATTGATAAAAAACAACTCCTAATGGAAGGCTGATTTGAAAAAAAGCACTACATTTGCAACTGCAATCACACACCTTCGGTACAGACAAATAGAATATTGCCCTATGGGCTAAACGACATCGCACATAAATATGGAAGACTTCGTACATCTGCACGTACATACTCAATATAGCATCCTTGACGGACAGGCTGCCGTGCCAAAGCTCGTGGACAAGGCCATCAAGAACGGCATGAAGGGCATGGCCATAACGGACCATGGCAATATGTTTGGCATCAAGGAATTTTTCAATTATTGCAATAAGGTCAATGAGGGAAAGCCCGAGGAAGAGCAGTTCAAGCCCATCTTCGGATGTGAGGTGTACTGTGCGCGGCGGAGTTTGCGCCTCAAGGAGAACAACGGCATAGACAAGAGCGGATGGCACCTCATACTGCTGGCGAAGAATGAGGTGGGGTATCACAACCTCATCAAAATCGTCAGCGAGGCATGGGTCGACGGCTACTACCACCGTCCGCGCACCGACCATGAGTCGCTGAAGCGCCACCACGAAGGCATCATAGCTTCTTCTGCATGCTTGGCAGGAGAGATACCGCGATATATCAGCAAGGGACAGATAGACGAGGCGGAGAAGTCGCTGCTGTGGTACAAGGATGTCTTTGGCGAAGACTTCTACATTGAGCTCATGCGTCACGAGGTGAAGGACCCCAACCAGAGGGCCAACAGGGAGACCTTCCTCGCCCAGAAGGCTGTGGAGCCAACTCTCATCTCGCTCGCGCGCAAGCATGGCGTCAAGATCATCTGCACTAACGACTCACACTTCGTCGACGAGGACAACGCTGAGGCTCACGACCGTCTGCTCTGCCTCTCTACAGGACGAGACCTCGATGACCCCAAGCGCATGCTCTACAGCAAGCAGGAGTGGTTTAAGACGAGGGAAGAGATGAACGAGGTCTTTGCCGACATGCCCGAAGCTCTCGCCAACACGATGGAGATTCTCGGCAAGGTGGAGCGGTACAGCATTGACCATGCTCCCATCATGCCTTTCTTCGCCATACCTGAGGAGTTCGGCACAGAGGAAGAGTGGCGAAAGAAATTCACCGATGAGGACATCTTCAATGAGTTTACTCGCGACGAGAATGGCAATGTCGTCATGTCGCAGGCTGACGCTGAGAAGAAGATAAAAAAGCTCGGTGGCATTGACAAGCTATACCGCATAAAGTTTGAGGCCGACTACCTGAAGAAGATAACATACGACGGAGCAAAGGAGCTCTATGGCGACCCCGTGCCGGACAATGTGCGCACGCTGCTCGACTTTGAGCTGCACATCATGAAGACTATGGGATTCCCTGGCTACTTCCTCATAGTGCAGGACTTCATCAACTCCGCACGCAAGGAACTCGGCGTGTGGGTAGGCCCAGGACGTGGCTCGGCGGCAGGCAGTGCTGTGGCATACTGCTTGGGCATCACTAAGATAGACCCTATCAAATACGACCTCCTCTTTGAACGTTTCCTTAACCCCGACCGTATATCTCTCCCCGATATAGATACCGACTTCGATGACGACGGACGCGGAAAGGTGCTGCAGTGGGTCACTGACAAGTATGGCGCGGAAAAGGTGGCGCACATCATCACCTACGGCACCATGGCTACCAAGCTGGCCATAAAGGACGTGGCACGTGTGCAGAAGGTGCCTCTCAATGTCGTCAACGCGCTCTGCAAGGCCATTCCAGACAAACTGCCTAACGGCAAGAAGATGAACCTGCCTAATGCCATAGAGTGCATACCCGAGCTCAAGGACGCGGCTACATCGCCCGACCCTCTGCTGCGCGACACCATGCGCTTTGCCCAGATGCTCGAAAACAATGTGCGCAACACTGGTGTGCATGCCTGCGGCACCATCATCTGCCGAGACCCGATAGACGACTGGGTGCCCGTCAGCACGGCTGAGGACAAGGAGACGGGGGAAAAGATGAGATGCACTCAGTATGACGGACACTACATAGAAGAGACGGGACTCATCAAGATGGACTTCCTCGGTCTCAAGACCCTCTCGCAGCTCAAGGAGGCTGTGGCCAACATCAAGGAGAGTCTTGGCATTGATGTCGACATCGACAAGATAAGCATTGAGGACCGTGCCACTTACCAGCTCTACTGCGACGGACGCACCATCGGCACCTTCCAGTTTGAATCGGCTGGCATGCAGAAGTATCTGCGCGAATTGCAGCCTACCGTCTTCGAGGACCTCATCGCCATGAATGCCCTCTACCGACCGGGACCTATGGACTATATCCCCGACTTCATCGACCGAAAGCAGGGACGTAAGCCCATCGTCTACGACATACCGTGCATGGAGAAGTATCTCAAGGACACCTACGGCATCACTGTCTACCAAGAGCAGGTCATGCTCCTCTCACGACAGCTCGCTGACTTCACGCGAGGCGAGAGCGATGCGCTCCGCAAGGCCATGGGTAAGAAGAAGAAGGCTATCGTTGACGCCATGAAGCCGAAGTTCATCGAAGGTGGAAAGAAGAACAACCATGACCCTGAGATTCTCAACAAGATATGGGCAGACTGGGAGAAGTTCGCTTCCTATGCCTTCAATAAGTCGCACGCCACGTGCTACTCGTGGGTGGCATACCAGACGGCTTATCTCAAGGCTAACTTCCCTGCTCAGTTCATGGCGGCCGTCATGAGCCGCTCGCTCGACAACATATCTGACATACGCAAGCTCATGGACGAATGCAAGCAGATGGGCGTGCGCACTCTCGGACCTGACATCAATGAGTCGCGCCACAAGTTCAGCGTCAACTCCAAGGGCGAGATACGTTTCGGTATGGCTGCTGTCAAGGGTGTGGGCGAGGCCGCCGTGCAGGCTATCATAGACGAGAGGGAAGCTGGCGGACCGTACAAGACGGTCTTCGACTTCTTTGAGCGCGTCAACCTGTCGGCATGCAACCGCAAGAATATCGAAAACCTGGTCATCTCGGGTGCTTTCGACGGTCTGCCTGACATCAAGCGCGAACTTTTCTTCGAGCCTACAGGCAAGGGTACGGAGGTCTTCCTCGATGTCCTCGTGCGCTATGGCAACAGCTATCAGCAGGATAAGTTCCGCTACCAGAACTCGCTCTTCGGAGCCATGGACATTGCCATCGTCCATCCTCCGCTGCCCAAGAGCACTTTCGAATGGGGCAACCTCGAACGCCTCAACAAGGAGCGTGAGCTTGTGGGCATATACCTCTCTGCCCATCCGCTCGACGAATATTCTGTGGTGCTCGACTACGTGTGCAACACTAAGCTGAACGAACTGGATGACAAGCGAGAGGAACTCGCCAAACTGGAGGAAGTAACCGTCGGAGGCATAGTCACAGAGGTGCGCACGGGTGAGACAAAGACTGGCAACCCCTATGGTGTGGTGAAGATGGAGGACTTCGCTGGCAATGGCGAGATAGCTCTCTTCGGTCGCGACTGGGTCACATACCGCAACTTCTTCATCGAGGGCGCATCGCTCTTCATCAAGCTCAAGTGCGAAGCTCACCGCTTCCGCCCGGGCACGTACAACCTCAATGTCCTCACCGTCGACCTCCTATCCGAGGTGAAGGACAAGCTCATAGAGAAGATTACCTTCAATGTGCCGCTTGACCAGCTCACATCCACGCTCGTGGAGGATCTGGCTGAGATAGTGAGGGAGAGTCCGGGAGATGCCGACCTGTTCTTCAACATCTCGTCGCCCGAGAGCAGCAACATAACCCTCATGTCTCGCAGCGTCAAGGTGAGAGTGGACAGGCATCTCGTGCGCTATATCAAGGAGCACCCTGAGATTTCCATCTCCATCAACTGACCGCATAGCTCATCCGCCAGTCTGTATGCCCTCCTCTGCTCCCATAGCATCCACACCTGGCAACTCCAGCAGGCGTCTCTCTCTCTGCGGTGGGCTTCATCACTAAGGCGACATATCCGCACTTGACAACTCTTTTTGGCTTGGGCAGTGCTCAGCTGCCCTCCCCCATATAGTACAAACCCAATTAATAAACTCAACATGGTAATCAACGATTCAAACTACGACGAGCTCTTAGCTCAAGGCAAGCCCATGGTCATTGACTTCTGGGCAACATGGTGCGGCCCATGCCGCAAGGTAGGCCCTACTATCCAGGAACTGGCTGACCAGTATGAAGGCCAGGCCATCATCGGCAAGGTTAACATCGAAGAGGACGCTGACGGCCTCGTTGCCGACTTCGGCATCCGCAACGTCCCCACTATCCTCTACATCAAGGGAGGCGAAGTTGTCGACAAGGTTGTCGGCGCTGCCCCTAAGAGCACACTTGAGGAGAAGCTCAAAGCCATTCTCTAACTCTCGCTCCCTGCGCCTATGTCATCTATCGACGACGAAATCCTCCGAGGCGCCGAGTCTGACGCTGAAGAGGTGCGATACATACGCAACTACATGGGTTCTGAGTGCAATGACTGCTTCACCGATGAAGACATATACTACTGCATCGACGTCATGCTCGAATATTTCGAGAAAGCCGAGGAGAAGTCGGCAGATGCTGACGGATATATCGACATCGACACGGAAGAAGTGGCAAAGCACATCCAGAAGAAGGCAAAGAAAGAAGGTATGGGCCCGTACGACTTAGATGCTCTCCTCCTTCTTGTCGATGCCGAACTGGACTACAATGAGTCGCTCGAAGACTAATCCCCTCACACACTGCCGATGGCGGTGAACTCCAGCTCATAAATAGCTGAGTCCACCGCCATCAGTGTAT
>JAEDNQ010000113.1 GCA_016302435.1 Bacteroidaceae bacterium | reverse complement strand
AAAAGAGGATAAAAGAGGATTTTTACAGCCATCCGTTGTCTTTGTACCATTGGATGCATTCTTTCACTCCCTTGTCGAGGGGCCACTTGGGGGTGTAGCCCAGGTCTTGTTTCAGGGCTGTGATGTCGCACTGCCAGTTGCGCTGCCTCATGATGCGGTATTTGTCGCCATTGAGCGTTGAGGCTTTGCCGGTGATGTGTGACATCTTTTCTGCTGTCCATGAGACGATGCGCAGCAGCCAGAGGGGGGCTTTGATGTGAAGCACTCGCCGTATGTGGAGTTCTTTCTGTATGAGGTCGCTGAATGCTTGGCTGCTGTAGTTATGTCCATCGCTGACGTTGTAGCATTTGCCTCCTGCCACGCTACCCTTGCCGATGGCGGCGAAGATGGCGCTGACGAGGTCTCTCACGTAAACGAAGGTGAGCACTTGCTTCTTCAGGCCCACGGCGAAGTCAACATGGCTCTTGATGCTCTTGGCCATCATGAAGTAGTCCTTCTCGCGAGGGCCGTAGACACCTGTGGGGCGGAAGATGGTGTAGCAGAATCGTCCCTGTGTCTCCAGGCTCTTATGCCTGAGAAACTCTTCGCTCTTGACCTTGCTCTCGCCGTATGCCGTATTGGGGCATGGCTGGTCGGTGTCGAGCATGTCGCTGTAGCTTCCGTCGGCATTGGGCACTTCGCGTATTGGGCCCAAGACACTGAGGCTGCTGACGTAGAGAAACTGCTCGGGGAGCATGTCGAGGCTGTCGAGCGTGTTGACGAGGTTGACCGTGCAGTGGTAGTTGTGTTTGAAGAAGTCCTCGCGGTGGAGGCACTTGGTGGCTCCTGCAGCGTGGATGATGACATCCCACTTGCCTATTGACTTCTTATACTTATTGAGCTGCAAGCTTAGTGTGTCGGCGTTGGCCATGTCGAGAAAGGCAAAGTTGAGCTTCTCGTTTTGCAGCCATCGGCGGCTTGAGTGCTCCCTCATTCCGGCCCATGTCCGCATGCCTTGTCTGAGTGCTTCTTCGCAGAGGAAACTGCCGATGAATCCGCTCGCTCCTGTTATTAGAATGTTCATTATCTTATGTGTTTTGGCTGCAAAGTTAGCACTTTTAGGCCTGTTTTCAACATTTTAACTCATCTGATATGCTATTTTCGAAAGAAAATCACTAATTTAGGCGTGAAATTTACAAATACAACCACAGAAAAATGGGCAAAAAGAATAAATCAGGGCTTCTCAAGTCCAGTATCAATAAGAGGGAAATCACCGATATGGTGAAGCAGTTCCTTAGTGCAAGAAAGGGTGAGAGTTTTTCTCTACGTAAGCTCTTCAGTGGGCTCAAACTCACTACTCATCCGCTCAAGATGCTCTGTGTGGACATTGTCAACTCCATGATTGAAGATGGCACCGTGGTGAGCAAGAGCAACGGCGAGATAACAATGAGCGGCACCACTCACACGATGGAGGGCATCTTCAACCGCACCTCTGGCGGACGCAACTTCGTTGACACAGACGATGGCATAGGAATATCCATCTACGATGAAGACACACTCCACGCACTTCCAGGCGACCGAGTGAAAGTGGGAGTGCACGCCAAGCGGCGCGGCAGCCGCAAGCTCCATGGCAATGTCATAGAGATTGTCAAGCGCACCGACAAGCCCTTCGTGGGCAACCTTCAGATGCAGCACAGCGTGGCGTTCCTCGACGCTCCTGCAGCCATGCTGCAGAGAGACATCGTCATTCCTGCCGCCAAGCTACGTGGTGCTAAGGACGGTGACAAGGTGGTGGTGAGGATTGTGGACTGGCCCATGGAGGAGCGTAACCCCATAGGTGAGGTCGTGGATGTCCTCGGACAGGGAGGTGACAACACCACTGAGATGCATGCCATACTCGCTGAGTACGGGCTGCCGTACAAGTATCCGGAGAATGTGGAAGCGGCAGCCAACAAGATAGATGCGGGCATCACTGAAGAGGAGATAGCCCAGCGAGAGGACTTCCGCGACACCTTTACCGTCACAATCGACCCGCGCGACGCCAAGGACTTTGACGACGCCATATCCATCAAGAAGGTGAAGGACGGTGTGTGGGAAATAGGTGTGCACATAGCCGACGTGAGCCACTACGTGCTCGAAGGCTCTGTCATAGACAAGGAGGCGCAGCAGAGGGCCACATCTGTCTACCTCGTCGACCGCACCATACCTATGCTCCCAGAACATCTATGCAACATGCTCTGCTCCCTCCGTCCAGACGAGGAGAAACTGACTTTCTCTGCCATCTTTGAGATGAATGATGAGGCGGAAGTGCTCAATTCGCGCATCAAGCACACTGTCATAAAGAGCAACAGGCGATACACATACGAGGAGGTGCAGTATCTGCTTGAACAAAACGGTGAGGCGCGAGAGTGTGAACTCATCCGCTCCGGCAAGGCTCTGCCCACTCAGCCTATACCAGCCCAGGAAGTCATCGCCGACACCGAGCTCAATGCCTTCCGAGATAGCCTTCAGCCTATAGATCCAGCCACTATACCAGCCACTCCTGTGCCTGCCGACCATCGCAAGGGAGAGAATGCCGACCTGCTCATCACGCTCAACCGCATAGCCCACAGGCTCAGAGACCAGCGCTTCAAGGATGGTGCCATCAACTTCGACCGCGAGGAGGTGAGATTTGAGATAGACAAAGACGGCAAACCCATACGTGTGTACTTTAAGAATGCCAAAGACGCCAATAAGCTCGTGGAGGAGTTCATGCTGCTTGCCAACCGCACTGTGGCAGAGAGCATTGGCAAGGTAAAGAAGGGGGAGAAGCAGAAGACCCTCCCATACCGTGTGCACGATGTGCCCGATGCCAACAAGCTCGAGAACCTGGCCGCCATGGCTTCACGCTTCGGCTTCCACCTCACTACCGTAGGCAAGAAGGAAGACGTGGCAAAGAGCCTCAACAAGCTGCTCTGCGACGTGAGAGGCAACCGCGTGCAGAACCTCATAGAGAATGTGTCGCTGCGCGCCATGCAGAAAGCCGTGTACTCTACTTTCAACATAGGTCATTATGGTCTTGGATTCGACTACTACACCCACTTCACGTCGCCCATCCGCCGCTACCCCGACCTCATGGTGCACCGCCTGCTCACACGCTATGCGTCAGGCTCAGCCAGTGCCAGCCAGAAGAAGTATGAGGCTCTATGTGAGCATAGTTCTGCCATGGAGCAGTTGGCTGCAGCGGCGGAGAGAGCCAGCATCAAGTACAAGCAGGTGGAGTTCATGTCGGACAAGATAGGGGAAGAGTATGACGCTCATATCAGCGGAGTGACCGAATACGGCATATATGCGGAGGTGGACGACAACCACTGCGAAGGCTTCATCCCCGTACATGCCATCAGCCAAGAAGGGTTCTATTTCGACGACAAAAACTTCTGCCTCATCGGTCGTCAGACTCGCCGATGCCTCTCGCTCGGAGACGCTGTGCGCATCAAGGTGGCTAATGCCAATCTCTACCGCAAGCAGCTCGACTACGAACTCGTCTCCCACACTGCCTCATGCGGACAAGCTCCGCTGGCCGCAGATAGCAAGCCGTCAAGAGCAAAACACGGCGGACGCCCCTCAAAGAAAGCAGGCAAGCCGTCTAAAAAGAGGTCGAAGAAAAACAAATGACAATAAAGACTAAGCTAAACACACTGCTCACAGCCCCAGAGCTTTGGCTGATATTGTATCTGCTGCTCTCCGTGTGCATACAATGCCTGTGGGGCAACATCGACACGGAGAAGTTGGCATTCCCCGTTGGTGCAGGTATTGGTCTTGCAGCTGTAGCTCTGCTCTATGTCCTCTACAGGGAGAAAGGGCAGAGCGACTGGGTGAGGCGACTGCGCTCTCCACGCATGTCGTGTTGGCTTCTCGCCCTTGTGGCAGGCTGGTGTGTGGTGGGAGGCAGTCTGCCGTCTGCCTCATCCTTCCCCACCTCCTGGCCCTTTGTTGCCCTGCTCATAGCCCTTCTCGCCCATTTGGCTCTTGTCATCATCCACCGCCTCCACCACTTCTCCTTCAGGCGCGACGGTGCTTTCATGTCTCTCCATGCCGGTCTGTGGCTTGCGCTCTTCAGTGGGGTGGCAGGAGCTGGCGACACAATGGAGGTGAAGACTATAGTAGGTCGGGAGGATGAGACCATCATGGCTGTGGGCAAAGATGGGCGCATCCACCCTTTAGGCTATTCTCTTCAGCTGCAGGACTTCAGCATTGAGACAAACGAGGCTGACGGTTCGCCTACCCAGTATACTGCCAGGATGCTCATGGATGGTCAGCCTGTGAGAGTATCTGTCAACTCTCCCCTTCAGGTAAACCTCGCTGAAGACATCTATCTTACCAACTTCGAAGCTCTTCCGGGAGCGGGTGTTGTCAGCCACTGCGTGGTCACCATCGTGCATCAGCCCTGGAAATATCCTATGCTCATGGGCATACTCCTGCTGATGGCAGGTGTGGCATGGTATCTGAAGCGCTTAGGCACATCCTCACATCACTCATGAATTTCACACTCATCCTATGATTACCTGGACTCACTACATATATTTCTCCATCCCAGCCCTCATCCTTTGGACCATAGGCACAGCTGCCGCCCTGCGCACCAGGGAGGGCACAAGCCCATTGTCCCTGTGGACTACAGCGGCAGGCATCCTTGTCTACTCTGCCTTCATAGCAGGCCTATGGATTGGCCTTGACCGTCCACCGCTGCGCACACTGGGAGAGACTCGTCTCTGGTATTCTCTCTTCATGGTAGTGGCAGGATGGTTGGTCTACATGAGGTGGCACTACAGGTGGATACCTCTTTTCTCCATGGTAGTGTCTGCTGTCTTCATCGTCATCAACATGCTGCGCCCAGAGATACACGACAAGAGTCTCATGCCTGCCTTGCAGAGCGCATGGTTCGTGCCTCACGTCACAGTATATATCTTTTCCTACAGCCTCTTCGGCTGCGCCTTCCTTCTGGCCGTTGCCAGTTTTTGGCGTCGCAAGGGTGACATGCTGTGCTCCGCCGACCGCCTTGTGGCCATTGGCATGGCTTTCCTCTCCTTTGGCATGCTGTCTGGATGCCTATGGGCAAAGCAGGCATGGGGCACATACTGGAGCTGGGATCCTAAAGAGACATGGGCAGCAGCCACGTGGTGTGTGTATCTGGTATATATCCACGGGAGGCTGAGGCATGGTGGCGTGATGAAATACAGGGCTTCGTGCATCTGGCTCATCGTTGGCTTTGCTCTCTTGCAGATGTGCTGGTATGGCGTCAACTTCCTTCCTTCTGCCTCGCAGAGCATGCACAGCTATTGAGGTGGTGCTATAGATACAGCTTCGATACTGGGTCGTATATATATAATGTGTATATAGTGAAAGTTTCAAGGTAAAACGCAATTTGTACAAATATTGAATAAAGGAATAATAAATCATTAACCACTAAAACGCATCGCTTATGAAAAAATCAAGCAAGATTATCATTGGAGCAGCAGTTGTCGCAGCAGGTGTGGCCATCACATACTCAGCTGTCAACACAGCTCCCGACGCATCGCTTCCAGTCGACGAGCAGATGGTACAGATTCTCAATGGTGGCGGTTGTGTGTTCTGTCACACCTCATCGCCAGAGTTGCCTGCCTATGCTAAGATGCCTGTGGTAGGGTCCATGATTCGTGGGCATGTCGACGCTGGCTACAAGTCGTTTGACATAGCTCCTATGATGGAGGCTCTGGCTAATGGCAAGGCAGTCAATGAGGTGGACCTTGCCAAGGTGGAGAAGTCTGTGATGGATGGTACCATGCCGCTCATGTCCTACTATCTCGTCCACTGGGGCTCATCGCTCACATCTGCCAAGACGGACATCGCCCTTAAGTGGGTGAAGGAGCACAGAGAACAGTTCTACCCCAATCCTCTCGCGGCTGACGAGTTCAAGAATGAGCCTGTGAGGCCTATTCCAGACTCCATGCCAGTGGACAGTGCCAAGGTAGCTTTGGGTGAAGCCCTTTACCACGACACTCGTCTGTCTGGTGACGGCACCATCTCCTGTGCCACTTGTCACGGCA
Source organism: Bacteroidaceae bacterium (assembly GCA_016302435.1). Classification (GTDB taxonomy): domain Bacteria; phylum Bacteroidota; class Bacteroidia; order Bacteroidales; family Bacteroidaceae; genus Minthosoma. Next base: position 1,215 of record JAEDNQ010000113.1, on the reverse strand, counting down.
TTGGAACAGCAGGAGTGGACAACCTGCAGTATTCAAAGGGTATAGGCGGACAGTTTGGAGGCATCAATGCTCCCACTTCCTACAATGCCTGCTTCAACTTCGTCCAGTTCTGGGATGGACGAGCTCTCACATTGGCCGACCAGGCCGCAGGACCTCCACTCAACCCTGTTGAGATGGGATCAAAGTCTTTTGATGAGATTTCTGATCGTCTTGCTGCTGATGCCGACTTCACTCAGCGTTTCCTTGCTGTCTACCCAGAAGGCTACAGCGCTACAACCATCACAGATGCCATCGCCGAGTATGAGAAGACTCTCATTACCCCCAACTCTCCTTTCGACCTCTACCTGAAGGGTGATAAGGGAGCAATGACAGCTGATCAGATTGAAGGTTATGCGCTCTTCAAGGAGTACAACTGTGCCACTTGCCATGCAGGTGTCAACATGGGAGGCCTTTCCTACGAACTCATGGGTCAGCGAGCTGACTATTTCAAAGACAGGGAAGTCAATGTCCAGTCTGGTCTGACAGATGCCGACAACGGCCGTTGGGCGCAGACGAAGATTGAGCGTGACCGCTACCGCTTCAAGACACCTACTCTGCGCAATGTTGCTCTCACCTGGCCATACTACCATGACGGAAGTGTTGCTACTCTCGAAGAAGCTATCCAGATGATGTCAACCTATCAGGTAGGTCGTGACATGCCAGCGTCAGATGTAGCCAAGGTCAAGTCTTTCCTTGATGCCCTCACTGGTCAGTATAAGGGTGTCACGTTGACTAACAGCAATAGCAAGTAGAAGTAAACCGTTGATAAAGCTATTCAATGCTTCATCAAGGACAAAATATTAGGGTCAAGGGGATAAGATTATTACCCCTTGACCCTGTCCTTTGTTATCTATACATCTCTTAGTTATAAGCGAGTCAGTTCTGCTGCAGTCAATCCTGTAGCTTTCATTACATCCGATGTTGAGAAACCCATGTTTTTGAGGTTTTGTGCAATGAGAAGTGCACCTTCCGCACGTCCTTCCGCACGTCCTTCCGCAAGTCCTTCCGCACGTCCTTCCTCATACCCTTCGCGCCTCTCGTTCTTCATCACTGCCAGATTGGAGCGGTACGTGTCGATGCTGATGTTGTACTGCTTCAATTCCTGCGGAGTCATGCGCACAAGCTCTGCTATGTTGCCAACCCTGCCGAACACTGGCTGCTGGCTCTGGAATGGTA
>JAEDNQ010000112.1 GCA_016302435.1 Bacteroidaceae bacterium | reverse complement strand
AATACGTTTGAGGTGCAGATGGCCTGCATCGGTTTCCATCATGTCAGGAGGTTCGTTAGGAAGATGTCGGAGAAGAGGACGAGGATGCTGCTTGTCACTACTGCATCGGTGCTGGACTTTCCTACTTCCACACTGCCGCCCTCTACGGTATATCCCTTATAGGCGGAGACGCTGGTGATGATGAAGGCATAGACGACGGCTTTTATCATGCCGCACCAGAAGAACCATTGGTTGAACTGGTAGCGGAAGCCTTCTGTCAGTTCGGGCACGGTGGTGGTGCCCATCAGCGATGTGGCATAGGCTCCTAATATGCCTGCACAGACACTGAGGGTGACAAGGATGGGCATGATGGTCATCAGACCGGCAATCTTGGGAAGGATAAGATAGTTGGCTGAGTTGACGCCCATGATGTCGAGGGCATCTATCTGCTGGGTAATCCTCATCGTGCCGATTTCTGAGGCTATGTTTGAGCCGACTTTTCCTGCCAATATGAGACACATGATGCTCGAGGAGAACTCGAGAAGCATGATCTCGCGAGTGGTGTAGCCTACTACCATGCGGGGCATCCACGGACTCTGTATGTTGAGCTTTATCTGCAAGCATATCACAGCTCCGATGAAGAAGGAAATGATTAATACTATGCCTATAGAATTGTAGCCCAACTGATACATCTCTGTCACGTACTGCTTGGCAAACATTCTCCACCTGTCGGGGCGAGAAAGCACACGCTCCATGAGCATGACGTACTTGCCTAAATGAGTTAATCCACTTTTTAATGAAAGCACTTGAATTGCGTTTTAATGATTTATAAATAGCAAAAACTACGCAAAATTAATTATTTTCGTTCAAAAGTGAGCCATTTAACATAGTTTTTTCCGAAATAAACAGACTATTCAACAAACTATTTGTACTTTTGTATCTAATTTACGATAACATGAAGACAATACAGATAGCAACAACGACCAATGCAGGCGATGCAGAGATACCTGAATACTCCGAAGAGCGCAACACTCTCTACACTCGCAACCTCGTCAAGACATACGGAAAGCGCACCGTCGCCAACAATGTTTCGATAAGTGTGAGGCAGGGAGAAATTGTCGGCCTGCTCGGACCTAACGGTGCGGGAAAAACCACATCGTTCTACATGACGACGGGACTCGTGGTGCCCAACTCCGGACAGGTCTTCATCAACGACCAGGAGATAACCAAGGACCCTGTGTCGACGCGTGCCAAAAAGGGTGTGGGTTACCTCGCTCAGGAAGCCAGTGTCTTTCGCACAATGAGTGTGGAGGACAACATCATGACTGTACTGGAGATGAAATACAAGTCGGTGGACGAACAGAGGGAACATCTGGAGCGTCTGCTTGACGAGTTCAACCTCCAGAAGGTGAGACGCAACAACGGCAACCAGCTCTCTGGTGGAGAAAGACGAAGATGCGAGATAGCTCGATGCCTCGCCATTGACCCTAAGTTCATCATGCTCGATGAGCCTTTTGCTGGTGTGGACCCGATAGCCGTCGAAGACATACAGTATGTCGTATGGAAGCTGAAAGACCGCAACATAGGCATTCTCATCACAGACCACAACGTGCAGGAGACTCTATGCATCACGGACCGTGCATACCTGCTCTTCGAGGGGCGCATCCTCTTCAAAGGAACACCTGAGGAACTCTCGCAGAACACCATCGTCAAGGAGAAGTATCTGGGCAGCAACTTCGTCCTACGTCCGAAGGACTTCCAGATGATAGAGGAAAAGAAGAAGAAGGAAATGGAACAAAACTGACATCGGCAGGGAGGAACGCATGCAGTCAGGTTCTCTCAACAGTGGTAACCTATATCCAAAACAGCTCGACTTGACGCTGCTGAAATATCTGCTTGATTAATGACACTGCAACAACATACATTATATATATATAATATAGACATGACAGAAACTCAGACATTGCTCAACGCCTGCGTAGCGGGCATTCAGGAAAAGAAAGGTAGAAACATACGCATAGTTGACCTCGAAGGCATCGATGACACTATTACAAAGTTCCTCATCATTGCAGAAGGCAACTCTCCCACTCAGGTGGCTGCCATCACAGAGTCTGTGCGCGACTTCACACGCAAGGAGGCGCACACTAAGCCGTCGGCTGTGGACGGCACACGCAATAACCTGTGGGTGGCTCTTGACTACATCGACGTTGTAGTGCACATCTTTGTGCCTGACGCACGAGAATTCTACGACATCGACAACCTTTGGGAGGATGCGAAAATCACAGACATTCCTAATTTAGACTAAAGGGGCACTACCCTATCCACCATGAGGAGCCAATATAGGCTCTGCCCATATTCATCAACCTCACTCAAACAATGGACAAAAACAATAATCCAAACAACGGAAACAACCTGCGTAAGCCTCGTTTCAACTTCACTTGGCTGTACTTTCTTATCATAGGGGGACTACTTTTCATCTTCTTGAACCGCTCTGGCGACTCTGTGACAAAGAGTGTGGACTACTCTGACTTCAAGCAGATGGTCGTCAAAGGATATGTCTCTGAAATAACCATCCATTCGGACGACAATCTCCTTGTGATTGCCATTGACAAACGCCACAAAAAGGAGGTGTTCGGCACAGACAAGACTAAGAAGGGACAAGACCTCATAAAGGTTGACTTCGGATCTATAGAAAATCTCGAGACGTTTATCGATGACCAGACGGAGAAGAAGAACTTCACCGGAAAGGTCAAATACGAACGTGACAATGACCTGATAACCAATATCCTCTGGAACTTCGCTCCTTTCGTCATCATCATTCTGATATGGTTCTTCATCATGAGAGGCATGAGCGGCGGTGGCGGATTCATGGGAGGCGCTGGCAACATTTTCTCTGTTGGCAAGTCAAAGGCTCAGCTGATAGATAAGGATGACAAGAACTCACCGCAGATAACCTTCAAGGATGTGGCAGGTCAGACTGGAGCTAAACAAGAAGTGCAAGAGATTGTGGACTTCCTGAAGAAGCCGGAGAAATACACCAACCTCGGTGGTAAGATACCTAAGGGAGCGCTCCTCGTAGGTCCTCCTGGAACGGGTAAGACACTGCTTGCTAAAGCTGTAGCAGGTGAAGCGGGAGTGCCTTTCTTCTCTCTCTCTGGTTCTGAGTTTGTGGAGATGTTTGTCGGCGTAGGCGCAAGCCGAGTTCGAGACCTCTTCCAACAGGCTAAAGCCAAGGCTCCTTGCATTGTCTTCATCGACGAGATAGATGCCATCGGACGTGCACGCAGCAAGTCGGCTTCCATGGGAGGCAACGACGAGCGAGAGAGCACTCTCAATCAGCTCCTTACTGAGATGGATGGTTTCGGCACTAATAGCGGCATCATCATCATGGCTGCTACCAACCGTGCGGACATCCTTGACAAGGCTCTCTTGAGAGCTGGTCGATTTGACCGTCAGATACACGTTGACCTGCCTGACCTCAATGAGCGAAAGGACATCTTCATGGTGCACCTCCGCCCGCTGAAGATAGATGAGACAGTGGATGTGGCACAACTCGCCAGACAGACACCGGGCTTCTCGGGCGCTGACATCGCCAACGTCTGCAACGAGGCTGCGCTCATAGCCGCAAGAGGCAATAAGGACTGGGTGGACAGACAATGTTTCCTCGATGCTGTAGACCGAATAATCGGAGGACTGGAGAAGAAGACTAAACTCCTAACAGCCAATGAGAAACGGACTATAGCACTTCATGAGGCTGGACATGCTACCATCTCCTGGTTCCTCGAATATGCCAACCCGCTCGTCAAGGTCACCATCGTTCCAAGAGGACAAGCTCTCGGCGCTGCCTGGTACATGCCAGAAGAGAGGCAAATATCTACAAAGGAGGAAATTCTCGATGAGATATGCGCGACTCTTGGCGGTAGAGCAGCTGAGGACATTTGCAACGGACGCATATCCACTGGTGCCATGAATGACCTGGAGAAAGTGACCAAAAGGGCTTACGGCATGATAGCATACGCTGGTATGGGAGAAAAACTGCCTAACCTCTGCTTCTACAACAATCAAGAGTATCAGCTCTCTAAACCATATAGCGAGAAGACTGCTGAAACCATCGATGAGGAAGTGAGAAACCTCATAGCAGGCGAATACGCACGTGCTAAAAGGGTTCTGACCGAGCACCGCGAAGGCCACGAGAAACTCACGCAGCTGCTCATCGACAGGGAGGTAATCTTCGCTGAAGACCTCGAGAACATCTTCGGACCGCGTCCGTGGGTTTCTCGTACAGACGAAATTCTCGCTTCCAACGAAGACGGCAAGGACTCTTCTTCAGATAACACTTCTGACAATACGGATCACAAGAAGGAAAACGAAGAGTTCATCAGACAGAAGATAGTTAAGGCCGTAGTGGAAAAAGCTGAAAAGGCTGAAAAGGCCAAACAAGAAGGAGGAACTGAGGGACAAAAGGACAACAACAATTAGTCCGGTTCTTAACCTATAAGCTTCCCATAGCAAATAAAAACGAATCTGAAGTGGCAGCAAAGACTATGTCACCCAAGATCATCAATCACTTATTAATCTAACCTCAAAGTGAAAAACCTTATCGTTCGCGCAATCACGGGCTCCGTGTTCGTAGCTGTGCTCGTCACAGGCATCATACTCAGCCCTTACTCCCTTCTCATACTGTTCACAGCCATCACGGCTATGACAGTATGGGAGTTTACCACCATAGCCAACAGGCACATGCAGCTGCACGTCAACAGATTCATCACCTCTGTGGCTGCTGCATACCTCAATGTGGCTGTGTGGTGTTTCAATACCAATATAATGGGAGCAGAGGTCTTCATCCCATACCTCATTTCCCTCATCTACCTGCTTGTTTCTGAGCTCTACCTCGACAGAAAAGATACAGTACAGACATGGGGTATGACATTCATGGCTCAACTATACATCGCACTGCCATTGGCTTCATTCAACACTCTGTGCTTCATCAATACCCCATCGGGAGTTTCCTACTACTACTGGTATGGACTCTCTCTCTTCTTCTTCCTCTGGGCCAGCGACACCGGAGCCTACATCTTCGGTTCATGGTTGGGCAAACATCGCCTGTTCGAACGCATTTCACCTAAGAAGTCCTGGGAAGGCAGCATCGGCGGAGGTCTTACTGCCATAGCGGCATCGCTGATTATGGCCTACTGCGTACCATTTGCCGAAGGAATATCCACTGGACTCAATTATGGTCTATGGGCAGGACTTGCCCTCGTCACAGTAATAATGGGCACATGGGGCGACCTCGTTGAGTCGCTCATCAAGCGCAAAGTCGGCATAAAGGACTCGGGAAACATTCTGCCTGGACACGGCGGCATGCTCGACAGGTTTGACAGCTCACTCATAGCCATTCCCTCGGCTGTGATATACATTTACACAATAATGCTAAATTTGAATCTGTAGAAAAACCTTCTCCCATAGGTGCAATGCTACAGATTATGGTCTAACAATAAACATCACTAACTATGATTGAAAATCAGAACCCCACTGAGGAGACTGCTCAGCAGATGGCAGAGCAGACTACTGTAGAAACAACAGCAGCAACAGCTGAGACAACAGCTCAAGAAGTTGAATCTTCAGAAGCTGAGGCTGAGACAACAGCTCAAGAAGCTCAATCTTCAGCAGCTGAGGCTGAGACAACAGCAGAAGAAGCTCAATCTTCAGAAGCTGAGGCTGAGACTACAGAACCGACTTCCGAAAGCGAAGAAGACGCACCTCAGGCAGAAAACTCTACCACTACTTTCGCCGCTTACGCGACAAAAGCAGAAGTCGTAAACCGACTGAAAGAAATCGCCGACAACGACGAAGAAGTCACACGACAGGAACTCGACAGCCTCAAGAGCAACTTCTATCGCATCCACCATCAGGTGGCTGACGCAGCTTTCAAGAAGTTCATTGAAGAAGGAGGCAACGCTGAGGAGTACACACCTGAACCTAACATCGAGGAGAACCAGTTCAAGGAGTACATGGCCATCCTCCGAGAGAAAAGGGCTGCTGCTGCAGCTGCGCTCGAGGAAGAGAAAGAAAACAACTACCAGCAGAAACTATCCATCATCGAGAAGATAAAAGGTCTCACTGAAAATCCGGATGAGATCAACCGAGCTTACAACGAGTTCAAAGAGCTCCAGCAGCAATGGGGCACTATCGGAGACGTGCCTGCAGAACATGCCACTGGTCTGTGGAAAACATACCAGCAGGCTGTGGAGGCATTCTACGACACGCTCAAACTGAGCAATGAACTCCGAGCATACGACTTTAAGAAGAATCTTGAGCGCAAGACCGCTCTCTGCGAAGAGGCAGAAGCTCTCGCCAACGAGCCAGACATCATCGAAGCTTTCCGCAAACTCCAGCAGCTCCACTTAGAGTTCCGCGAGATAGGACCTGTTTCCAACGATCTCCGCGAACAAATATGGAACCGTTTCAAGGAGGCTTCTACCGTCATCAACAAGCGCCATCAAGAGCACTTCGAAGCACGCAAGCAAAAGGAGGAAGAGAATCTTGAAAAGAAGACTACCATCTGCGAAACCATCGAAGGCTTTGACCTCGATGTGCTCAAGACTTTTGCAGACTGGAACGCTCTGACTGACAAGATTACTGCTCTGCAAGCGGAGTGGCGCACTATCGGTTATGCTCCACAGAAGATGAACACAAAAATCTTCGAACGTTTCCGTGCTGCCTGCGACAACTTCTTCGCTCGCAAAAACGAATATATCCAGTCTGTACGCGACAATCTCAAGCAAAACTATGCCAAGAAACTCGAGCTCGTGGAGAAGGCAGAGTCGCTCATGGACAGCACAGACTGGTCTGCTACTTCTGATATTCTCGTTGAACTGCAAAAGCAATGGCGTACTATCGGCACTGTACCAAAGAAATACAGCGACCAAATATGGGAGCGCTTCAATAAGGCCTGTGACGCATTCTTCGCCGCAAAGAAAGAGGCGAACAAGGGTGCCGTATCAGAACAGCGTGCCAACCTTGAGAAGAAGAAGGCCATCGTAGCAGAACTTGCCGCCATCGTGCCTGAAGAGTTTGAAGGCGACCTCCGCGCTAAACTCCGTGCTGCCCAAGAGGAATGGAACAACATTGGCCACGTACCCTTCAAGGAGAAGGATAGCGTCTACGCTCTGCTCCGTGAACAAATGGACCGTCTCTACGGATTCGCAAGCAAGAATGCTGCCAAGCGACGTCTTGACAGTTTCAGGGAAAGCATCAAGAACGGCGGAAACGGTGATATCCGCTCACGCCTCACTCGCCAGCTTGACATTCTGAAGAATGAGATTAAGACATACGAGAACAACCTCGGCTTCCTCTCTCTCTCCAACAAGTCTAAGCAGGGTAATGCCCTCGTAGAGGAGCTAAACCGCAAGATGGACAAGCTCAAGGCTGACCTCGAAGAGGTGAAGGC
>JAEDNQ010000111.1 GCA_016302435.1 Bacteroidaceae bacterium | reverse complement strand
CCGTTGGACTACAAGATGGAGAAAGCCACCTCTACCGTCACATTTCTGAGTCCTCGCTTGTACCGCATCTTTACCGTATGCTGTTCGCCAGCCGAGCAGTTGCCGGGATGGCATCCGAAGGACCAAGTGTAGAGTTCGTCGCTCTCTATGTACACATGTCCGCTGGCCCATGCATTGGTGTCGCCTCTGCTGTCAAACCACGCTCCGTACTGACCTGCTGCCGTATTGCTGCCTACGCTGCCATCGGCGTTGAGTGGCTGCAGTGACAGCGGCACACCACCGAGGAGGGCTTCTATCTTCTCAGCGTCGAGGTGTATGCGGTATGACTGTCCGTAGCCAAAGGCGAACTCAGCTTTCACCTTCACCACAATCTTGTCGTCGGCATATTCCACCGTCGGCTCACCCACCACAACCTTCTCCTCGTCCGGATAGGAGGCTATGACACCGTCGAGGTAGTCCTTGCGCTTCTTGAGCCACGTGGACATCTTTTGCAGTTCTTCCTCTACATCGTAGTGCACGCCCCAGCTGTCGGGCTTGACGAGAGGCCATCGGTCGGTGTCTCGCTGATAGGCTCCCTTGCGCATCTCGTCGACGTAGTGCTCCACCTCTCCCCAGTTGCGAGCATAGATGGAGTCGCTAAGGTTGGCCCACGCCTGCTTATACTGCTCCACAAAGTCCTTGGACCCGAACATGTCGAGGAAGAAGCGGTTGATGGAGTATGAGGCTCCTGTGCCTTTGACAGGGTCTGTGCCGTATATCAGATTGCGGTATGAGCCGAAGTAGCTGTGGTTGACTGTCCAGTTGTTCCAGTCGAAGCAGTAGGCGGCATCCCAGTCCCACACAGGCCCGAAGGTGTATTTGCCGCCTTTGTCCTTGAACATATAGAGGCTGCGTGGCGCATCTATCTCGACGTTGTAGAGATATTCGTGCAGCTGCAGGATGGAGATGAACGACGCTATGTCCATGAGGCTGTCGACCCTGACGTAGTCGTGCTCCTGCACAGCCCTTTCCAACTGGGCGAAGTCTGCTTTGATAGAGTCTAACCGCTGCTGGTCTATGTCTTCGGGCTCCTTGACACACATGGGCAGGGAGTATATCTCGCTCCAGAAGTTGTCTGAAGCATCTGGGCTGAGCGAGGGACCGTCGTCGAGGTCGAACGACATCAGCCAGCCCTCTGCAGGGTCAATGTCTACTCTGCCCTTGCCTATCTCCACCTTTTCGGTGAGCTGATACACTCCTACATATTCTCCATTGAGGAAGACTTCCACAAAGCGACTATGGTTGGTGTGCGGCATGCCCATCCAGCGGGCTGTCTCGAAGGCGTAGGCGTTCATCATGTCTGTCACATCACGGTAGTTGGACAGGAGGTTCCAGTTTTTGGCCTTGTCCATGCCGAGGAGTTTGCTCTTTGCGTCGAGCTTGAACTTGTAGGGTTTCTTGTCGTAGTAGAGCCAGCTGGAGTTGCCTCTGCCGCGTATGCGCCCTGTGCCTGCATAGTTGGAATATTCTCCCTTGCCGTCAAGGGAGAAATGGCAGTTGACCCATGTGTCTTTGTCTTCGATGGCTGCTCCGTCCTCCGTATGGATGGCTAAGGTGAAGAGCTTGTACTTGTTGTGTCCCTTCTCTTCGTCGGTGAGGGCGTAGGAGAAGCTGATGCTGTCGACGGCAGCTGAGCTGTAGGGCACTATCATCTCTGTGCTGTCTGTGCGTAGCAGGTGGGCCTTGAGGTGTTCTCCGTGGGCAGAGAAGCTGAACGTTGTCCCGTCTTGGGCTTGAAGGGGGTATGTCCATGGCTCTCCTGCGTAAGTGCTGTGCACATTGACCCACTCCTGGGCCTGAGCAGTGAGGCTGGCACATAGGGCACAAAGGGTTATAAATCTTGATTTACGCTTCATAGGTTTTCATTAATTGGTGCATCTCCGCCATGGGCAGCTATGAGGGATAAAGCATCCTGTGGAGGCTATGCCAGATCTGTCCGTGGAGGCTGCAATAGTTAGTAGCTAATCGTAACAGTTGCAAAGTTACATAAAAACTACCGATTATGAAGCCTCAGAGACGAAAAATTCTCTTTCAAGCCCTCTCAACGTACTGTGAAGGTGAACAATGTCAAGTCTACGACACTTCTCAGCCAAGTAAGCAACAAAACACAAGGTGCACCGAACATGGTTCGGTGCACCGGAAAAAACAATTCTTATGATTTATGGCTTTTGAGCCATGGCATGCCAGGATTTATCTTTATACGATGCCCTGTGCCATCATGGCGTTTGCCACCTTCATGAAGCCTGCCACGTTGGCACCCTTCACATAGTTGACATAGCCGTCAGCCTCTGTACCGTACTTCACGCAGTTCTCGTGGATGTTCTCCATGATCCAGAGGAGCTTGGCGTCAACCTCTTCTGCTGACCATGAGAGACGCTCTGAGTTCTGTGACATCTCAAGACCTGACACTGATACACCACCAGCGTTTGAAGCCTTACCTGGAGAGTAGAGAAGCTTGGCATCCTGAATAACCTTGATAGCCTCTGGTGTTGTTGGCATGTTGGCTCCTTCTGCGATAGCGATGACACCGTTGGCAACGAGAGCCTTGGCAGCCTCCTCGTTGAGCTCATTCTGAGTAGCGCATGGGAGAGCAATCTGTGCGCCCTTCTCAAACCAAGGCTTAGCTCCTGCTACATACTTGGCTGATGGGTACTGCTCTACATATTCCTTGATACGTCCGCGGTATACATTCTTGAGCTCCATGATGTAGTCGAGCTTAGCGCGGTCGATACCATCTGGGTCGTAGATGTAACCGTCTGAGTCTGACATTGTCATTGGAATACCACCGAGCTGGAGTACCTTCTCAGCAGCGTACTGTGCCACGTTGCCCGCACCTGAGATGAGAACCTTCTTGCCCTCGATAGTGTCGCCCTTTGTGGCGAGCATGGCGCGGAGGAAGTATACTGTACCGTAGCCTGTTGCTTCAGGACGGATGAGTGAACCACCGAATGAGAGTCCCTTGCCTGTGAGCACACCTGAGTACTCACGTGTGAGCTTCTTGTACATACCGAACATGAAGCCTACCTCGCGGCCACCTACGCCGATGTCTCCTGCTGGCACGTCAACGTCTGGACCGATGTGGCGAGTGAGCTCGAGCATGAACGCTTGGCAGAAACGCATAACCTCAGCGTTTGACTTGCCGCGTGGAGAGAAGTCTGAACCACCCTTGCCACCACCCATTGGGAGAGTAGTGAGTGAGTTCTTGAATGTCTGCTCAAATGCGAGGAACTTCAGGATGCCGAGGTTCACAGAGCTGTGGAAACGGATACCTCCCTTGTAAGGGCCAATGGCGTTGTTGTGCTGTACGCGGTAGCCCATGTTTGTCTGGATCTGTCCCTTGTCGTCCATCCAAGTCACGCGGAACTGATATACGCGATCTGGAATGCAGAGGCGCTCGATAAGGTTTGCCTTATCAAACTCTGGGTGCTTGTTGTACTCGTCCTCGATTGTGCTAAGAACTTCTTCTACTGCCTGGTGATACTCAGGCTCATTTGGAAAACGGCGCTTCAGGTCTTCCAATACTTTTTTTGCGTCCATGTGTTTGTTGTTTTTTTTCTGTTATAAATTAGATAATGCTTGTTTCATTTTTTGTAGGCTTAGCATGACAGAAAGAGGGTTGACTTTCCACATTACTTGTGTCAAGACGACGGCTTTGCCGCCTTCATTGTTTCGGTGTCAAACTAAGAGCTCTTTCAATCTTACAGACTGAAACGAATGACTTTTGCAAACGTTTGTTGCTGTATTTTTTTGATTTCGGGTGCAAAGTTAATACTTTTATTTTTCCCACACAAATATTCTTACAAAAAAACACGATTTTTTGAAAAAAAGTTGCAATTTTATTGTTTTTCGCCCTTCTTGATTGAAAAAAGCAGCTAAAAACACGTCTTCAATTACTTTTTTCTTTGGAGCCGATACAAACAGACCGCCCTGCATCAGGGAGAAGAGAACACCACGCAAGGTGCAAGTGCACACCCCTTGCCCCACGTCGCCATCATGGTCCAAAGGCACAAAGTCCTCCACTTTTCCACTTTACACGCTGCATCATCGCCCTCTGCACCCATTTTTCCCTTCACTGATTTGGTCATATCCCAAAATATTCGTACTTTTGCCACATATTTCAATATTGACCGCCCGCAATGGCAGATAATAATAACATTATCCCAACAACAACACTTACAGCCATGACAACAGACAACATATCCTCCCTCCGCCTCCTCATGAGAAGAGAAGGCATCAGCGCATTCATCACACCAAGTACAGACCCGCACTCGGGCGAATACGTGCCTGAGCACTGGAAGTCGCGCCGATGGATTAGCGGCTTCACTGGTTCGGCAGGAACAGCCGTCATCACATCTGACAAGGCTGCCCTCTGGACCGACTCACGCTACTTCATCCAAGCTGCCGAACAACTCGCTGGTACAGGCATATGCCTCATGAAGGAGAAGATAGAGGGCACACCTACTGTGGCAGAATGGCTTCACACCGTACTGCCACAGGGCAGCACAGTGGCTGTTGACGGTTGGGTCAACACACAGGAAGACGTGGAGTCGCTCTCGTCTGAGCTATCCGCCTATGGTCTCACCTTGCGCACTGACATCGACCCCTACGCTGAGATATGGAAAGACAGGCCAGACAAGCCAAAGAACAAGGCGTTCATCCAACTGATGGAATACGCAGGAGAGACTGCGTCGTCAAAGATATGCCGCATACGAGAGAAGTTGGGAGGCAAGGCGCTCGTCATCTCCATGCTCGAGGAAGTGGCATGGACTCTCAACCTCCGCTCGTCCGACGTAGCCTACACTCCCTTCGTGCTCAGCTATGCCATCATCACGCCCGACAACACATTATTATATATAGAGAGGGAGAAACTCACCGCAGAAGTGGAGCAATACCTCGCTACGGAAGGAGTCTGCGTCAGAGCATACGAGGACATCATTGCCGACATCCAACAAATAGACATACCCGTAATAGCGCAGCCCAACAAGACCAACCACGCTGTCTTCTCTGCCATCAAGCACCCTATCCGACAGGACAGCCCAGTAGGCCACATGCTCATCTTCAAGAACAAGACCGAGATTGACGGCTATCGACGCGCCATGGAGAAGGACGGAGTGGCGATGGTAAAGTGGATAAAGTGGACACTGGAGAATGTGCCCTTGGGCGGACAAACCGAACTGTCTCTCTCCGCCAAGCTCGAACATTTCCGTTCACAACAGCCACTCTTCATGGGACTCAGCTTTGAGAGCATCATGGGCTATACACACCACGGGGCCATCGTACACTACGACCCTACTCCCGAGACCGACATACCCGTCAAACCTGAAGGGCTCCTCCTCATCGACTCTGGCGGACAATACCTCGACGGCACAACGGACATCACCCGCACCATTCCTCTGGGACCTCTCACATGGGAGATGAAGCGCGACTACACCCTCGTGCTCAAGGGATGGATACGCCTTGGCTCTGCCGTCTTCCCCAAGGGCACTTGCGGCACACAGCTCGATGCCTTCGCCCGCGAAGCCATGTGGAAATACGGCATCAACTATCTCCACGGCACTGGCCATGGCGTCGGACAGTTCATGTCTGTCCACGAGGGCATAGACCTCCACCAGTTCCGCATGCAGTGGCGCCCCACCCCACTTCTGCCTGGCATGATCATCACCGACGAACCAGGCATATACATTGAAGGCAGCCACGGCGTTCGTCACGAAGACACCATGCTCGTCGTCAACGCCTGCTTCTCCATGCCTGACGGCAAGGCAGAAGCACCTGATGCACGGCCATGCGACTCTTCTGAAGCTTCCGGCATCACTTTCGGCCCATACTATACCTTCGAGCATCTCACACTCTGCCCCGTGCTCACCTCGCCCATCCTCGTCGACATGCTCACAGACGAGGAGCGACAATGGTTCAACAGCTACCAGAAGACCGTATACGAACGACTGTCACCCATGCTCGACAAAGAACATCAGGCTTGGCTCGAGGAAGTGACAAGGCCTATATAAATCCAATATCAACGATTCATCCACCCTCAAACAACCATATACCCCACACATGATAAACTACCTTAAAGGTCAACTCACCGAACTCACCCCCACACAGGCCACTATCGACTGCCACGGAGTAGGATATGCCGTCAACATAAGCCTCAATACATACACAGCCATACAAGGCAAAAATGAAGCTTTGCTCTACATATACGAATCCATTCGCGAAGACGCATGGACACTCTTTGGTTTCGTCACCAAGCAGGAGCGAGAGCTCTTCCTTCTGCTCATCAGCGTGAGCGGCATTGGCGGCAACACAGCACGCACCATCCTTAGCAGTTTCTCAGCATCTGAGCTCGCCAACATCATCATGGACGGCAACGAGCGCCTGCTCAAGAGCGTCAAGGGACTGGGAGCAAAAACGGCACAGCGCATCATTGTAGAACTGAAAGATAAGGTCGCCACCCTCGGCATAGAGTCCTCTGCCTCATCATTGACAGAGACACGCACGCCCGACATCACAAACAGCGAGGTATACAGCGAAGCCGTCGATGCCCTCAAGATGCTCGGCTTTCCCCCTGCCCCATCTGTCAAAGCCGTCAAGGCCATCCTCAAAGACAACCCTGCCGCCCCCGTGGAGAAAGTCATCAAGATGGCACTGCAGATGCTGTAGGCAGATTCTGCCCAATCGAAGGCCCGTTGAGCTTTCAGCCCATTATACCAGGGTTCCTGATTTTGCTCATCAAACTGGACACCCATCAAAGCTAATTTATAGAACCCGCCATAAATTAAATTATCCTGCAATTCAGTAAGTCTGCTCGCATGCTTACCTACATACAGCCTTTACATACTGTTCGGCCTTCTTTTCCAATTTCATCGGATAAGCCCTCGAACTGCTCGGCATCCTATAGAGGCGCAGTTCCTTCCCGCTGCGATTAAATGCCACATATTCACCTACCTTAGGTTCATCCACACCAAAACGGCGACAAAGAGTTGATGTCGCCAACTGACCAGCTGTGATGACGGTAGTGCACTGAGGCATCCTATCAAGCAACGACTCCACATCCGTCTCCTCTACTATCTGGAGATCCTTGTCTGATGCAGTATTCTTGGTTCTGACAACCTTAGTAGCTGTATCATATACAGCAATGCCCTTGTCTGTCAAGAAATTCTCTATCTTCTGCTGATTAAAACGCTTCTCACCCGGACAAACGAAATAATCCTTATCTCCGAAGAATATCAAACCCATTATCCTCCACATGTCATTGTTGAAGTTGGGATAATAAAAAGGCATGCACCAACGGTGCTCGGCTGGGGGAAACGTGCCGAGCATCAATATCTTTACACTCTGAGGAACGAAGGGAACGAAAGGATGAGTCTCAATATTCATATGACAAGAAGCAA
>JAEDNQ010000110.1 GCA_016302435.1 Bacteroidaceae bacterium | reverse complement strand
TAATTACAATTCTTCTTTGAATTACCTTTAGAATTATGGATATGCACTCTGCACGATTAACTCTTCGCCTTTGGCAAGACTGTGATGCCGAGGCTTTGTATAAATACGCCTGCGACTCTGATGTAGGTCCGCGCGCCGGTTGGCCTCCTCACAATTCGGTGGAGGAGAGCCTTGATATCATCCGCACGGTTTTTCATAATTCCACCACTTGGGCCATCGTATGGAATGAGACAGGAGAACCGATAGGTGCAATGGGGTACGGGCCATCGTGCGAATGCTCCTTGCCTGCACTTGATGGTGAACCTACTGTCGGGTATTGGGTAGGCAAACCATATTGGGGCATGGGGATATGCACAGAGGCTCTGAGGCTGATGATTGACCATATTCGCTTGACTACCAGTATTGAATCTCTCATAAGCGGGCACTTTACTGACAACCCTGCTTCTGGCCGTGTAATGGAGAAATGCGGGTTCGTACCTACAGGTGAGACTGTCTTCGACAACTCTCTATTTGGCGGAGACAACAGACCCATCAGGGTGTTGAGACTTTCGCTGATGGGTCAGGAATAATGAGGGCGCAATGAGGGTAGAAAGCAGCAAGGGCATGACTTCTTGTTTGGTTGTCATGCCCTTGCCTCTTTGAGAATAGCAGGATTTTAAAATATATCATTAATTGCCTAATTCGGACTCACCATTCGTCTCTTTGGTGTGTATGAAGCTTATATGCGAGATGTCTCTTTGACGTCTTGTATGTCACGAAGGCTGGCTAGAATCTCGTCAACTTCCTTGGTGTCGTGGACATACATCTGTATGGTACAGTCAAAAATGCCACCATCGCATTCTACTTCGAGCTTGCGGATATTTATCTCGTGAAGCTGGGATATTACCTCCGTCATCTTATGGAGGAGGCCAAGTTTGTCGAATCCCTTGACTCGTATTGTGACGGGGAAAAGGAGGGTGCGGTGCATCTCCCATCGGGCCCCAAGGACGCGGTTGCCATGGTTGGCCTTGATTTTGACGGCTATCGGGCACTGTAGCTTATGGATGGCTATATGTCCGCTATTGTCGATATATCCCATGACTGTATCGCCAGGAATGGGCTTGCAGCAGTCGCAGAGGGTGTAGCGGTTTTGTACTGTGTCTTCGTTGAGTACCAATATCTGCTTGCGGTCGAAGTTTGCATCGATGACAGGTTTGGTGTCGGCATCGGACTTCTTGTTGCGCTTGCCAAAGAAGAAGAGTTTTTTCCATCCTGTGACTGCATGTTTCTCCTTGAGTGACTCGAGGTCGTCCTTGCCAAGGACGACGCTGCCTTCACCGAGAGCCACAAAGAGGGACTCGGGTTTGGAGAACTCATGGAGGTTGCAAATCTTGTCTACCACTATTGTATCACGGACAATGTCATTAGCCTGCAGAAACTCATTGAAGAGGGTCTCGCCTTTCTTGCGCAGTTCTCGCTCTTCCTTGCGTATGATGGAGAGAATCTTTGTGGTGGCCTTGGCTGTTGTGGCTATGTTGAGCCACTCTCGGGTGGGGCGGACAGACTTTGATGTCAAGATCTCTACCTGGTCGCCAGAGTTGAGCTTGTAGTTGATGGGGACCAGCTTGTGATTGACTTTTGCGCCAATGCAGTGGCTGCCTACAAAGGTGTGAATGCTGAAGGCGAAATCGAGGGTAGTGCTGCCTGCAGGCATAGTGCGTATCTCACCCTTCGGGGTGAAGACGAATATCTCGGAGGCGAAAAGGTTGAGCTTGATGGTGTCCAGGAAGTCCATGGCATCGGGTTGGGGATCATCGAGTATCTCCTTGATGGTGGCGAGCCACTTGTCGAGTTCCATCTCGGAGGCTGTCTCGGTCGTCTCGCCGTCCTTGTACTTCCAGTGGGCGGCAAATCCTTTCTCGGCTATGTCATCCATGCGGTGTGAGCGTATCTGCACTTCAATCCACTCGCCCTTCTTGGACATGAGGGTGACATGGAGAGCCTGATAGCCGTTGGCCTTGGGGTGGCTCACCCAGTCGCGGGTGCGGTCAGGATGGGACGTGTATATCTGACAAAGCTTGACGTAGATGTTGAAGCAGTCGTTGAGTTCTGTCTCTGGGCTGACGGGGTCGAAGATGATGCGCACAGCGAGTATATCGTAGATTTCCTCAAAGGGGATATGCTTGGTCTGCATCTTGCGCCAGATGGAATAGGGCGACTTGACTCGTTGCTTTATCTCGTAGGTGAGCCCCAACTGGTCGAGGGCTGTGCGGATAGGGGCGGCAAAGGTGTCGAAGGCGGAGTCGCGCTCTGACTGAGACATTTGCAGTTTGTGTGAAATATCCTCGTACTGGTCGGGATGCTCAAACTTAAAGCTGAGGTCTTCAAGTTCGGTCTTTATGGAGTTGAGACCAAGGCGATTGGCCAGAGGAGCATAGATATAGAGTGTCTCTCCTGCTATTTTGTACTGCTTGTTGACAGCCTGACTGCCGAGGGTGCGCATATTGTGCAAGCGGTCAGCTATCTTGATGAGGATGACGCGAATGTCATCGCTCATGGTGAGAAGGAGCTTCTTGAAGTTCTCAGCCTGTGCTGAGGCATGGTCGCCAAAGATACCGCCTGAAATCTTTGTCAGGCCGTCGACAATTTGTGCTACCTTGGGACCAAACATATTCTCCATGTCCTCCACAGTATATTCGGTGTCTTCCACCACATCATGAAGCAGGGCGGCGCATATAGATGTGGAACCGAGTCCTATCTCGATGCATACTATTTTTGCCACTGCTATAGGGTGCATAATGTAAGGTTCGCCAGAGAGACGGCGTACTCCCTTGTGGGCATGCTTGGCGAAGTTGAAAGCCTTGGTGATGACATCGACCTTCTTTCTGTGTTTTGATGCCAAGTAGGCATCGACGAGGGTCTGGAACTCATCCTCAACCATCTTGTCTTCGATTTCTGCTTTTGTCATTGTGGTATCCATAAGGCGTTTCTATTATAAGGATTATTGTTTTCTAAAGCTATAGAGATATATCAAGCTATTGTCATTTGACTCTCAAAGATTGTCCTGGCATGATGACATCTCTGCGCATATTGTTGAGTTGCTTGATTTTTGAAGCTGTGGTGCCATGTCGCTTGGCTATGGCAGAGAGAGTATCTCCGCTGCGTACAGTAACATACAGTGCTTTGCTTTTCGACTTAGAGCGTGAGGACGTTTTGGCCTGCACCTGCTCAACGCCAACATCTTCTGTCACAGACTTGCGCAGTCCTGAGGTTATGTATCCCTTGGATGGGTCGATGCCATAGATGCTGTCTTCTTTATTTATGAAGTTTTCAACCTCTCCTTGAGGTATTCGGAGCACGTATTGAGCAGGTATGACATCGCGTCGATATTGCGGATTGAGAGCGCGGAGAGCATCGAGGCTGACATTGCACTTGCTGGCAACCTGAGCAAAGCTGACCTCATGCTTGACAACGATGGTGTCGGTCTCAGCAGGCAGTGTAGCGTCGTAGGGCACGATGCCGTGCTCGCAGTAGTAGTTCATTATATAGGTGGCGGCAATGAAGGCTGGCACATATCCGCGTGTCTCTCGTGGCAGACGGTCGTAAAGACTCCAAAAGTCACTCTTTTCATTGCCTGAGCGCAATATGGCTTTCTGTATTCCATTCTCTCCGCAGTTATAAGCGGCTAAGGCTAAGCCCCAATCACCAAACATGTCGTAGAGATCGCGAAGGTAGCGAGCGGCAGCATCGCTGGATTTTACAGGGTCGCATCTGTCATCAACAAGAGTTGTGACCTCAAGTCCGTAGCGCTTGCCAGTGGTTATCATAAATTGCCAGAGACCTGCAGCTCCTGCTCGCGACACAGCCTTGGGACGCAAGGCCGACTCTACAACAGGTAGATACTTGAGTTCAAGGGGTAGACCATAGCGTTCTAGCGCCTCTTCGAAAATGGGAGTGTAGAAGTTGGAAGCACCGAGCATGACGGCCACAGAACCTTTCATCTTTTCGGCGTATCGCTGTATGTATTCGCGTGTGACATTGTTGAGAGGCATCTCTATAGTGGTAGGGATGCGTGAGAGACGGTGGACAAGCAAGGAGTCATCATAAGAGAGTGTGCGAGCGCTTCCTGTCACCTTTGTGAGGTTGGCAGCATTGGCAAAGTCTTTCATCATCTCTTCCTCACTGATAATCATGCTCTCTGGCAGAATCTCTTCGGCACGTACAGATGTGACGGTGTCGGTGGCTGCCTCCTGAGCATGGCAGAAGGAGGAAAAGGCAAGTATAAGTCCTATGAATATATGTCTGTTGTTCATTTATTTATTATATATATGTGTGTATTAGTCAAATAATTAGTGGCAGTGGATAGTACCTCACCCTGATGTGAGCGAGGAATGCGGTCAGAAACTCAAGCTGCATCCAATGCCGTAGGCCGTGGTGCCAAACTTTGGAGTCCGCATAGTGGTGTGCCTGTCGTTGATGACCGCTGGCCTCACTTTGAGCGTGAGGTCATCTGATATGTCAAAGCTGGACATCTCGGCATCAATATATGCGTCGAGTATGGAGAGTGCATAGACACCTATCATGCAGAACATGCTGAGGTCACGATAGCGGCGGTAGAAGTTTTTCTTTCGTCGGAAGAGGTCTTTGAGGCGTTCCTCGTTGGCCTTGACATCGTAGTGGTCTGGCAAGAAGTTTTCGTAGCTCTTGGTGTTCTCATCATTGTCCATGATGTCTATATAGGCCTGCGAGTAATCTCGAAACATGGTGTTGTTCCATGTCATAGCATAGACACAGCCTATGAATCCACCATATATTAGGGGGAGTTTCCAGTATTTGCGATTGTAAATCTGACCTCCTCCTGGTATGACCATAGCTAACCACAGAGCTTTCTTCGGGTCGGGAATGAAGCGTCCCTTGTCGACGGGATATGCTACGTTAGCGATGGTATCAAGGGGCATGGAGAACTGCACTCCGACTGAACGGGACACAGAGTCCGCTGTCTGAGCCACCTCAGCCTCTATGCTGTCGGTCTGCTGAATCACAGTGGCAAGAACGGTATCAATAGTGGTTGCCACAATGTCTTCACTCGATGTGTCTGACAACAGCGAGTCAAGCTGAGACACATCGGACCGAAGTGTGTCAGATTGCAGCGAGTCAAGCTGAGACACATCGGGGCATAGCGTGTCAGCGCATAGCTCATGCCTAACATACATCGACCCAGAGATACATACATCTGCATCCTCATGGCCGTAGGCACAGAAGCTACACGTCATCGCAGCTGCCACCACTAAGAAGCAGAGTCGAAGCATCGTGTTACAATGTCTCAAGATATTTGTCATCGTTGCAAGATAGATAAGATACGCTGGAGATCTTCGGAATTATCAAAAGAGAAGGTCACCTTGCCGCCTCCCTTAGCTGTACAGGCTATCTTGACATCTCGGCCAATAGCATGACTGAGAGCCTGACGCATACCGTCCATCTCCTGCGAAAGGGGTGTCTTACCAGCACGGACAGCCACACCTGAGGATGTTCGTTCCTCGTTGAAATTCTTGATTATCTCTTCGACCTGTCTGACCGAATAATCTTTCTGACGTATCTCGCCGAAGAGCTTGAGCTGGTCCTTAGGATCTTCCAGTGCCAATAGTGCGCGTGCGTGGCCAGTATCGATGGTGTGATTTTGCAGTGCCACCTGTATGGGAGCAGGAAGTTTGAGGAGGCGGATATAGTTAGCTATTGTAGCGCGCTTCTTCCCCACTCTCTCGCTGAGCTTTTCCTGTGTAAGCTTGTACTCGTCTATGAGATGCTGGTAAGCAAGTGCAATTTCTATGGAGTTTAGATCCTGTCGCTGTATGTTCTCGATGAGAGCCATCTCCATGACATTCTCATCGCTCGCTGTGCGAATATAGGCTGGTATGCTGGTGAGGCCAGCTTTCTGAGAAGCTCGCCATCTACGCTCGCCCGCAATGATCTGATACATGCCGTTGTCGAGTTGACGGAGTGTTATGGGCTGTATGATGCCTATTTCTGATATGGAATCAGCCAGCTCTTGGAGCGAATCTTCATCAAACTCGCGGCGTGGCTGATTGGGATTGCGCTGGATGAGATTGATATCAATCTCGTTGATGGTAGAAGAACCATCTGTGCACACCTCCTCTGTAGAGATTAATGCATCAAGTCCTCGTCCCAAAGCTGAACCGAATTTTTTTCTGACTGCCATGTGTTGGTATTGTTGATGCCCTATAGTTGATGTACAGAAAAGTCCACTATAGGGGTTGTAGATTAATATATCATTTTGATGTCGCAAGCCTGCGGTATGTTTCCTGCATGCATTGCCGACTATCGTTGTAGCGCACGACGCCCACTCTAAGCATTATCTTCTCTTCCCACTATCTCTTTAGCAAGGGATATGTAGTTTTTAGCTCCATTGGAAGTGGCATCGTAAAGTATACAGGGTATGCCATGGCTTGGAGCTTCGGATAGCTTGACATTACGCTGCACGACAGTCTTGAAGACCAACTCATGGAAGTGGCGCTTAACCTCTTCATATATCTGATTGGCAAGACGGAGTCGAGAGTCGTACATTGTCAGCAGGAATCCCTCAATCTCAAGACTCGAATTGAGTTTGGACTTGATAATCTTGATGGTATTGAGCAACTTGCTTATTCCTTCGAGGGCAAAATACTCACACTGTACGGGAATGATGACAGAATCAGCGGCCGTAAGCGAATTGACAGTGATAATGCCAAGTGAAGGAGAACAGTCTATGAGTATGTAATCATACTCACTCGACAGGGGTGAGAGGATGCGTTTGAGAACGGTCTCTCTTTTTTCAACATTAAGCATCTCTATCTCTGCACCGACAAGATCAATGTGGCTTGGTATGATGTCGAGACCATCAATGTCTGTAGTGTAAATACACTCATGGGGATCTGTGGCATTGACTATACAATCATATATTGATGTGTCGACCTGCTGTATGTCCACTCCGAGTCCGGACGAAGCATTCGCCTGCGGGTCAGCATCTACCACCAGCACCTTCTTCTCAAGAGCTGCAAGGCTGGCAGCAAGATTGATTGCAGTGGTGGTCTTGCCGACCCCACCTTTCTGATTTGCTAACGCTATAATTTTTCCCATTTTCGTTGCGTTTCTATTAGTGAGTCTGAAAATTCTTTGCAAAGGTAAGCATTTTCCGTGGAACATGAGCAATAATAAGCGTGGAACATTGCACGAATCATGATTTTTTGCAACGAACTGTTTAGAAACAGGGTATAAAAGACATTAGAACTACAGAGGCTATAGAGAGTACAGAAGCCATAGAGAGTACAGAAGCTATAGAGAGTACAGAGGCTATAGAGAGTACAGAGGCTATAGAGAGTACAGAAGCCATAGAGACGACAGATGCTATAGCAGCCAAAGAGACTATAGCAGCCATAAAAGCAGTAGAAGCTATTTAAGCTATACAAAAAAAGGAAGACCTAAGTCTTCCTGTGTGGGCGTTGACGGATTCGAACCGCCGACCCTCTGCTTGTAAGGCAGACGCTCTGAACCAGCTGAGCTAAACGCCCTT